>NZ_DATJJF010000029.1:0-19904 GCF_035492435.1 Trinickia sp. | reverse complement strand
GCAGCATCGCGAGCATGACCGCATTCTCGTCATCGCACGCGATCTATCTGGCGTGACAGCGTTCCGCAGCTTGCTTCTTCACGGCTTGCTCGTTGGGAATGGCGTGGTGTTCGGCGTAACGATTGCGGCGGGGCTTATCCTTCCGGCCAGACAAACGCGCCGGATCGGCCGCGTGATGGAAGCCGTGGACCGGATAGCGCGCGGTGAATTGCATCGACGTCTCGCGGACGACGGGTGCGACGAGTTCGGACGGCTTGCCCAACTCGTCGACGCCATGCTCGATGACATCGAGGGGCTGATGCAGGAGGTCAAAGGTGCCTGCGATAGCATCGCGCACGATTTGCGAACGCCTCTCAGTCGTGCGCGACTGCATCTGGTTCAACACCTCGACGAGACGAAGCACGCAGCCGCCGAGCCCGTGGAACGAGCGCTTGCTGAGCTCGACACGACGTTGATGCGATTCGCTGCGCTGTTGAGGCTGTCCGAAATTGAGGCGCACGCGCTGCCCGAGCGCTTCTCGGCAGTATCGCTGCCGGTGCTTATTGAAAAGGTCGGCGAGGTTCTCGAGCCGGTCGCCGACGAGCATGATGTTTCCTTGAAGTACGAGCTTGGGCAGGTTCCGCCAGTAACTGGAGATGAACAACTGCTTTTCGAAGCGATCTACAACCTCGTGGAAAACGCTGTGAAGTTTTCGTCTCGTGGCCACACGGTGACGGTGCGCACGATTGCCGGGCCGATGGGGCCGACTCTCATCGTTCGTGACAGCGGCCCGGGTATTCCGGCCAGCGAACTACCGATGGTCGGCAGGCGCTTCTTTCGCGGCCGGGCTGCGGCAGGAATACCTGGAAACGGCCTCGGGCTCAGCTTGGCGCTGGCGGTCGCCCGCTTGCATCGCGGCCGCTTGAGCTTCGCGGATGCTGGACCGGGGACCGAGGCCCGCTTCGAGTTTCGTACTGTCGCTATGCCACTGGAGAGAGCTTGAGTCGGTCCGTGCCGGACCTTGTTTCCATTTTGAAATACGCGTGAGCGACTTCGTTTCTCCGGATCACACCAGCAAGGGTCACTGATGGCGCCTTATAACTTGATCGAGCCGTGGCGGTTACCCCCTGATAATGGTCATTGGGGTGGCGCCGGTTTGAGTGGCGGTCAGGGTCGGCTACGGAAGTCGCACCGGGCTAGGATTTATTTGCGAGTAACTATCGGCCGTGCCCTCGACATCTTGTGACTTGTATCCGGGTAGTGACACTACCACCCAACCCACTGTTTTCTCTCGACTTTTTGCTATCGACCCGTGTTCCATCGGGCTCATGCGTGGCATAATCGACCGAACCTGACTCGTCGTCGTTTTTACCGCGCATTGCCATGTCAAAGACTCTTTACGACAAGCTGTGGGATTCGCACGTCGTCCATACCGAGGAAGACGGCACCACGCTGCTCTACATCGATCGTCACCTGCTGCACGAGGTCACGAGCCCGCAAGCGTTCGAGGGCTTGAAGCTGAATGAGCGCCCGCTCTGGCGCATCAGCGCGAACCTCGCGGTATCAGACCACAACGTGCCGACTACCGGCCGCAGCGAGGGCATTGCTGATCCCGTCTCGAAACTGCAGGTCGATACGCTCGACACGAATTGTGACGCCTATGGCATCACCCAGTTCAAGATGAACGACGTCCGTCAGGGCATCGTGCATATCATCGGGCCGGAACAAGGCGCGACGCTGCCCGGCATGACGATCGTCTGCGGCGATTCGCACACGTCTACGCACGGCGCTTTTGGCGCGCTCGCGCACGGCATCGGCACCTCCGAGGTCGAGCACGTGTTGGCGACGCAGACGCTGCTGCAAAAGAAGAGCAAGAACATGCTCGTGAAGGTCGAGGGTCAGCTGCCTCGCGGTTGCACGGCAAAAGACATCGTGCTGGCCATCATCGGCAAGATCGGCACCGCTGGCGGCACCGGCTACGCGATCGAGTTCGGCGGCTCGACAATGCGGGCACTGTCGATGGAAGGCCGCATGACGGTCTGCAACATGGCGATCGAAGCGGGCGCGCGCGCGGGGATGGTCGCCGTAGATGACACCACCGTCGAATATCTCAAAGAACGTCCGTTCTCCCCGCAAGGCGCCGAGTGGAGTCACGCGGTCGAGCATTGGAAGACCTTCAAGTCTGATCCCGACGCGAAATTCGATCGGGTCGTCGAGCTCAATGCGGCTGAAATCGTTCCTCAAGTAACGTGGGGCACATCGCCGGAGATGGTCACCGCGGTCGATACGCGCGTGCCGGACCCGGAGCGCGAAAAGGATCCGGTCAAACGCGCGGCGATGGAGCGCGCGTTGCAATACATGGCGCTCGAGCCGAACGTGCCGATCGAGTCGATCCATGTCGACAAGGTGTTTATCGGTTCGTGCACGAACGCGCGAATCGAAGACTTGCGAGCGGCCGCTTATGTCGTCAAGAAGCTCGGCCGCCGTGTTGCGCCCAACATCCGGCTCGCGATGGTCGTGCCGGGCTCGGGGCTCGTCAAGGCGCAAGCTGAGCGTGAAGGGCTCGACAAGGTGTTTGTCGATGCAGGCTTCGAATGGCGCGATCCCGGCTGCTCGATGTGTCTTGCCATGAACGCAGACCGACTCGATCCGGGCGAGCGCTGCGCATCCACGTCCAACCGCAACTTCGAAGGGCGTCAGGGCGCAGGTGGTCGCACGCATCTCGTGAGTCCCGCAATGGCCGCTGCTGCCGCCATCGAAGGGCATTTCGTCGATATTCGCAAACTGGGGTAACGCATGAAGGTAGGTGTGATTGGGCGTAGCTTGGCGCTTCTCGCGCTGCTGGGAGCATTGTTTTCGCTGACGGGTTGCAACACGGTGGCTGGTTTCGGCCAGGACGTCAGTAGTTCGGCCCGTACGGTTCAGCGTGCACTGTAACGTTCGTGGGGGCCCGGCTTCGGAGCCGCGCCGGCAGGCCGCGCTTTGAAGGCGGGGCAGCTTCCACTGGATGACGGATCATGGAAAAATTCATCGTACACACCGGCGTTGTGGCGCCGCTTGATCGCGAGAACGTCGATACGGACGCGATCATCCCCAAGCAGTTTCTGAAGTCGATCAAGCGTACCGGTTTCGGCCCGAACCTGTTCGACGAGTGGCGTTATCTCGATCACGGCGAGCCAGGCCAAGACAACTCGCACCGCCCGCTCAATCCGGATTTCGTGCTCAACCAGCCACGCTACCAAGGCGCTTCCGTGCTGATCGCGCGCAAGAATTTCGGGTGCGGCAGTTCGCGCGAACACGCGCCTTGGGCGCTGCAGCAATACGGCTTTCGTGCGCTTATCGCGCCGAGTTTTGCCGACATCTTCTTCAACAACTGCTTCAAGAACGGTTTGTTGCCGATCGTCCTTTCAGAGCAGCAGGTCGATCATCTCTTCAACGAGACGAACGCGTTCAACGGCTACCAAGTGACGATCGACCTCGCGGCGCAAGTCGTTCGTACTCCTGACGGTCGTGAATACGCATTCGAAGTCGACGCATTTCGTAAGTACTGCTTACTGAACGGCTACGACGACATCGGCCTCACGCTGCGTCAGGCGGACAAGATCCGCGCTTTCGAAGCGGAGCGGCTGGCGAAGGCGCCATGGCTTGCGCATCGGCTCGTCCGCTAAAACCGCATCGTTTCACGCAGGGCGCTCATCGGTCGTAGGCGGGCGCCGAGCGCTCTGACGCGTGTGCTCGATGGAGCAGGCTCAACGAATAACCGAAAACAGGAAATACGCATGAAGATTGCAGTGCTGCCGGGCGACGGCATCGGTCCCGAAATCGTCAAGGAAGCGGTGAAGGTGCTCAACGCCTTGGGCGAGAAGTTCGAGCTCGAGGAGGCGCCTGTTGGCGGTGCGGGCTTTGAGGCGAAGGGGCATCCGCTGCCCGACTCGACGCTCGCGCTGGCCAAGGAGGCCGATGCGATTCTGTTCGGTGCTGTCGGCGACTGGAAATACGACTCGCTTGAGCGCGCGCTGCGCCCGGAGCAGGCGATTCTCGGGCTGCGCAAGCATCTCGAGCTTTTCGCCAATTTCCGTCCGGCGATCTGCTATGCGCAGCTGACGGGTGCATCGTCGCTGAAGCCCGAAATCGTATCGGGGCTCGACATTCTGATCGTACGGGAACTCAACGGCGACATTTATTTCGGTGCGCCGCGCGGCGTGCGCCAAGCGCCGGATGGTCCTTTCGCCGGTGCGCGCGAGGGTTTCGACACGATGCGCTACTCGGAGCCGGAAGTGCGCCGCATCGCGCACGTTGCGTTCCAGGCGGCGCAAAAGCGCAGCAAGCGGCTGACTTCAGTCGACAAAGCGAACGTGCTCGAGACGTCACAGCTGTGGAAGGAAGTGATGATCGACGTGGCGAAGGGCTATCCCGACGTCGAGCTCTCGCACATGTATGTCGATAATGCCGCCATGCAGCTCGTGAAAGCGCCGAAGTCGTTTGACGTCATCGTAACGGGCAACATGTTCGGCGACATCCTTTCGGACGAAGCCGCAATGCTGACGGGATCGATCGGCATGCTGCCGTCGGCCTCGCTCGACAAAAACAACAAGGGCCTTTACGAACCGTCGCACGGCTCGGCGCCCGATATCGCCGGCAAAGGCGTGGCGAATCCGCTCGCGACGATTCTTTCCGCTGCGATGATGCTGCGCTACTCGCTCAGCAAGACCGAGCAGGCAGAGCGCATCGAGAAAGCGGTGCAGAAGGTACTCGAGGCAGGCCTGCGCACAGCCGATATTGCTACGGCGGGTTGCAAGCAAGTCGGCACGGTCGAAATGGGCGACGCCGTCCTGGCTGCTTTGTAATTGCGCATGTTTTGACAAGTCCGAATCGGAATCCGGGCGATCGAATCGACGTCCTGATTCCGAGGTGGTAAAGGTTTGAAGCGGGGGCCATGCTTGCCGATCGTGCACGAATCGTGCGGGTCGGTGGCCGCTGCCTCCTCCGTAATTCGTGTAGACTCTGCCGATGGCTTCGACAACCCCAATCTCCTCGATTGCAAACCTGAATGGCCGCAATGCACGAGCGGCGGGCTTTGTCATGACCGGCGTCATCTCCACCGTTGACGTGACCGGCATCGTCTCGATTAAATCAATCACTCCCAAAACGATCACGACGAAACGCTGATCGTCCGCCGTGTCCGCTCATCTTCCCCGCGCGGTCACGCCGGGCAAGTGAGCGGGGAAGCGTCTATCGAAGGGTAAATCATGAATGTAGGCCTCGTAGGTTGGCGTGGCATGGTCGGCAGCGTCCTGATGCAGCGTATGCAGCAGGAAAGCGATTTCGATCTGATCGAACCAATCTTCTTCAGCACGAGCAACGCGGGCGGCCAGGCGCCGTCGTTCGCCCGGAACGAGACCCAGCTCAAGGATGCGATGAGCATCGATGAGCTGAAGAAGTGCGACGTCATCATCACGTGTCAGGGCGGGGACTACACCAACGAAGTGTTTCCGAAGCTGCGCGCCGCCGGTTGGAACGGCTACTGGATCGACGCGGCCTCGTCGTTGCGGATGAAAGACGACGCCGTCATCATCCTCGATCCCGTGAACCTGCAGGTGATCAAGGACGCGCTCGCCAAGGGCGCGAAGAACTTCGTCGGCGGCAATTGCACCGTCAGTCTCATGCTGATGGCCATCGGTGGCCTCTTCCGCGAAGATCTCGTCGAATGGATGACGGCCATGACGTATCAGGCTGCCTCTGGTGCCGGCGCGCAGAACATGCGCGAACTGCTCGCGCAAATGGGTGCACTCCATGGCGCCGTGAAGGATGAGCTGGCGAACCCTTCGTCCGCGATTCTCGATATTGACCGCCGCGTGGCCGCTGTGATCAAGAGCGACGCCATGCCGACCGAGCACTTCGGCGTGCCACTCGCCGGCGCGCTGATCCCCTGGATCGATAAGGATCTCGGCAATGGTGTCTCGCGGGAAGAATGGAAGGGCGGTGCCGAGACGAATAAGATCCTCGGCAAGCCAGCGATGGGCGAGGCGGGCTCGGTGCCTGTCGACGGCATCTGCGTGCGCATCGGGGCGATGCGCTGCCACTCGCAGGCGCTGACAATCAAGCTCAGGAAGGACGTGCCGCTCGACGAAGTGAACGCGATCCTCGCCTCGGCCAACGATTGGGTCAAGGTCGTCCCGAACGAGAGAGAGGCGTCGATGCGCGAGCTCTCGCCGGCCGTGGTGACGGGTACCTTGAGTGTGCCGGTCGGCCGTGTGCGCAAGCTTGCGATGGGCGGCGAGTATCTTTCGGCCTTCACCGTGGGCGATCAACTGCTTTGGGGTGCCGCGGAGCCGCTGCGCCGTATGCTGCGCATCATTCTCGAGAAGTAATTTGTCAGAGCCAGTGAGGAAAGGCGCGCCGCAACGGCTGGGGCCGCGCCGGCGCGCCCTACGCGCCTGCCTGAATGGACGATGTGGGATGGCTATGCCAAACGCCGCGTCCCGCGCATTGGCGTTGCCGGGCTTCCTCACGTAGTAAACTATGGGCTTAAGACGCGAAAATACTTCGAAGGCGTCGCACCACGCTCGCGGCGCCTTTTTTATTGCTGCTCCGAACCTTGCCCTCTCCAAAACGCCATCCTAAGCCGCGTTTTACAGCGCGGAACACCGACATGACCGTACGTAAGACGCTCCGCTTGCCGGGAGGGCGCGCTGTCGCCAACTTGACTATCGCGGCGTGTGCGCTGGCTGGCGCAGTGCACTCGTTAGCCGCGCTCGCTGCGACAGGCGTGGCGGCTCATGTCGCGGTGAAACCCGGTGAGTCACTCAACGACGTGGCGGTTGCAGTCACACAATCGCACGACCACGCTGTACTTGCCCACGCCTCTAAGGCGATCTTCGAGGCCAATCCGACCGCCTTCATGCGCGGCGATCCGAGCCGCATGAGGCTCGGTGCCGTGCTCAACATACCGCCGCTCGATGCATCGGGTGCTGCGCGCGTGCCGCCGGCCTCGGCGGCTGCAGTGTCGAGGTCTTCCCCTCCTGGCGCGACTGTGGCTGTGAGTGGCCACGCGAACGGCCATGCGAACAAGCATGCTTTCGCGCATGTGGCTGCCAGCGGGGGAGTCGGGGCTGCGGCGCTCGCTCCCGCGACTCCCGCCGCTCCGGTGGAGAATTCGGCAGTTCATCTTGCCTCCGCTGCGCCAAGCGCTGCCGCAGCGCCGGCCGGATCCGAGGTCACGGCCGCGCCGGTAACGCAAATCGCCGGGGAGGGTTCCGCGGCAATCCCGGCGTCTTCGGGAGGCGCCGTGGCGGGCGGCGTCGCGGGGCAATCGACGCTTCCTGCGTCGATGACCAGCACGGCGAGCGCCGTTCAACCAACGGGTGCGAGCGGGGCGCATGCCTGGACGGGTGCAGTCGAACCGGCGGCCAACGGCCAGCCGCAACAGCCTGTTGCCAGCGAGCCCAGCGCAGTGTCGATGACTGCGCCTGCAAGCGCGGTCGACATCCCGGTTGCATCGACGGCTGGCGTGCCGTCGGCGATTACCGCTGGCCCGACCGCACCAGCTGTATCGGCGGCGGTCGGCGCGTTGGGTGTCTCGGCCCCGCCGGCAGCATCGGCCACACAAGCGCCGCACGCGAGGTTCTCAAGCTTGCAGCAATTGTTGGCGTTCAAGAATCGCGTGCTGATGGACCTGCAGCGGCACGGGTTCGGAGGGCAGGCGCCCGGCGAGCACGCTGGACAATCGTCGAAGCAGAGGAGTGGTGCGGCAGCTGCGGCTCCCCTGGAGCTGGCGTCGGCACCCCAGGCCGGATCGACAGTTGCGCCCGGCCATGCATCGATAGACGGCCGCTCGACCACCAGCGAACGCGGTGCCCACATGGAGGGCTCCGGCGTCTCGATTCCGGTCCTGGCGGCGATCGCTTCATCCATCGTCGCGGCGCTGCTCGTGCTCGTCGTTGGTCGTGCCGTCAGCAGCCGAAAGCGACGCGCGGCGGCTGCGGCCACGGTGGCGGCATCAGCACCTGTGGTTGAACCGGCACCTGTGGTTGAACCGGCACCGTCGCCCGAGAGCGCGGACGATGAACCGGACGTGGTGGTCCATGTGAGCCAGGACCCGGTCGAAGCCGAGCTGCTGGCAACGCTGGCGCGCACGCCAACGAGCAAGCGTGCGCTGATGAGTCTCGCTGGTCATTACGCCGAGCGCGGCAATGCGCGCGGCTTCGACGAAGTCGCGCAGCGCATATGGCATCTATCTGGAGGGCGCGGGCCGAATTGGCTGCATATCGCTTCGCTCGGACAGCAACTGGACCCGAGCAATCCGCTCTACGCGCTGCCGGCTGAAGGCGCCGACTTGCCGGCCGACGAGGGGGAGGACACGCTGACCGGTCCCTCGGCTCGCGCGCAAGAACACGCAGCAGGTACCGCTGCCGACAGCCTTGTCGAGCGTGGGGAGCCGCAGCCGCAAAAGGCTGAGGAGGCATCTTCGGCATTGGCGTCCCGCGAAGAAGCATCCCACGCGTCGCCTTTCTCCGGCGAACGGGCGCCGACCGAGTCGGTTACCGAGAAGAGCGTGCCGATCGAGCCACAAGTTGCAGCGGCGACGGACGAATTGCCGCCGTTGGAGCCAGCAGGGAGCACGAGTGCCCCGCAGCAAGCGGAAACGCCGCCGGACGGGCCATTGCAAGACGTAGCCGGCGCGATGCCGGCTGATAGTGGATCCGAATCTTCCGCTGCACAAGCGCCGTTTCCGACGGACGCCATCGACGCCATGAGCGAGCTGGATATGCCGCTGCCGCCGCGGGTTGAAGGGCTGGCGGAGGCGGATGAGCACGGTGAGGCATCGCCGCAGGCTGACGCTGCAACGTCGTCCGATCTTGCGCGCGAAGCGCTGGACGACGCTCAGAACAGCCGAGAGCCTGGCAAACCTGGCGAGGCTTCGGTGGCGGGACTCGGTGCGGCGCGGTTTGGCGCGCTCAACCTCGCGTTCGATCTCGACCTGCACGGCGCTGAAAACGGGGCTTCCACTGTGGTGGGCATGCCCGAGCAACCGGCGTTCTCGTCCGACGAGATGGCCAGGATCGCACGCAACAAGCTGGAATTGGCGGCCGAGTACATTGCACTGGGTGATGTGGGTGGCGCGCGCACGCTGATTCACGAGGTCATCGAGTCCAATGACGCCGGCACGCGAGACGAAGCCCATGCGCTGCTGGCAACGCTGGCTCCCCTGTCCTGACGCCGCCTATCTCCATGCGAATCGCCCTTGGCATCCAATACGACGGCACGGCGTTTTGCGGCTGGCAGTCGCAGCCGCACGGCAAGACGGTGCAGAACACGCTCGAGCGCGCGCTGGCCGATTTCGCCTGCACGCCGATCCACACGGTGGTCGCAGGGCGCACAGACACGGGCGTGCATGGGCTCGGACAAGTTGTCCACTTCGATACTGAACTGCAGCGCACCGAATTTTCCTGGGTGCGCGGGACGAACGCGTTTTTGCCGCCGACGGTGTCCGTGCAATGGGCGAAGCCGATGCCCGACACGTTCCACGCACGGTTTTCGGCGTTCGAGCGCACTTACTACTACGTGCTGCATGTCCACCCGGTGCGCTCACCGATGCTGACAGGGCGGGCCGGCTGGGTTCATACGAAGCTCGATGACGAAGCAATGCGCGAAGCGGCGCAATGCCTCATCGGCGAGCACGATTTTTCTGCATTCCGATCGTCGGAGTGCCAAGCGAAAACACCCGTCAAGCACCTCTATCAGATCGACATCCGCCGTGCCGGCGATCTCGTTCATTTTCGCTTTCGCGCCAACGCGTTTTTGCACCACATGGTGCGCAACCTGATGGGTTGCCTCGTGGCGGTGGGCCGTGGCCGCTACCCGGTGCCGTGGCTCGCGGAGGTTCTCGCAAGCCGCGACCGTGCTTGCGCTGCGCCGACCTTCATGCCTGAGGGGCTCTATCTGGCGCACGTCGGATACCCGGAGGCATTTGAAGTGCCACCCACGAATCTCGGCAGCGTGCCCTGGAGCAGCGTCTGGAACGACTGACTTGGAGCGACTAAGCTGGAACGAGGCGTTTCGCGCCAGCAGAGAAAACTCAACACCATGAATGTGACCGCAGCCCCGTCATCGCCATTAGGTAGCGCATCAAGTAGCGCATCAGGTAGCGCATCAGGTAGCGCCTCAGGTAGCGCCAATCCGCGCCGCACCCGCGTCAAGCTGTGCGGACTCTCGCGCGAAGCCGATGTCGCATTGGCCGTCGAGCTGGGCGCCGACGCCATCGGCCTCGTCTTCTACCCGCCGAGCCCCCGCGCAGTTGGGGTGGCCGAGGCCGTCGATCTCGTCAAGGGACTGCCGCCGTTCGTCTCCGCAGTAGGGCTCTTCGTCAATGCGACTCCGGAATGGCTGAGCGAGGTGGCGAGCAATGTGCCGCTCGCGATGCTGCAGTTCCACGGAGATGAGACGCCCGCGCAGTGCGAAGCGCTCGCAAACCTGTCCGGCTTGCCATGGTTGCGGGCGCTGCGTGTCGCATCCGGTACTCAATCGGCCGATTTGGTAGAATCTGCGCTTAATTATTCATCAGCCAGTGGCTTGCTTTTCGACACCCACGTCGAAGGGTACGGCGGCGGCGGGAAGACATTCGATTGGTCACTTATCCCCGAAGATCTCGCGCATCGGGCCGTTTTGAGTGGTGGCTTGAACGCGCAAAACGTAGGTGATGCGATTCGTCGCGTGCGCCCGTATGCCGTCGATGTGTCGAGCGGCATCGAAGTGCCGGGCGCGAAGGGCGTGAAGGATCCCGCCCGGATGGCAGCGTTCGTGCGCGCGGTGCGCGAAGCGGATGCCGATTGAATCGATTGCGGCGCGATGGGGACACACAACGCATGCGCCGCCCTTCTACAGAGTGACGAATATGTACGATCTTCCCGATCAACGAGGCCATTTCGGCCCGTACGGCGGCACGTTCGTAGCCGAAACGCTTGTTCATGCCCTCGACGAATTGCGCGACGCCTATGAGAAATTCCGCGAGGACCCGGACTTCGTTGCCGAATATCAGCGCGAACTGAAGTACTTTGTCGGCCGTCCCTCGCCGATTTATCACGCGCAACGATGGAGCGAACTGCTCGGCGGCGCGCAGATCTATTTGAAGCGCGAAGACCTCAATCACACGGGCGCGCACAAGGTCAACAACGTGATCGGCCAAGCGCTCTTGGCCAAGCGCATGGGCAAGCCGCGCGTGATCGCTGAGACCGGCGCCGGCCAGCATGGCGTCGCGACGGCGACGATCGCAGCCCGCTTCGGCATGGAGTGCGTCGTCTACATGGGCGCGGAGGACGTGCGTCGGCAGGCGGCGAACGTCTATCGCATGAAGCTCTTGGGCGCGACGGTCGTGCCGGTGGAATCGGGTTCCCGCACACTGAAGGACGCACTCAACGAGGCGATGCGCGACTGGGTGACTCACATCGAAAACACGTTCTACATCATCGGCACGGTGGCTGGGCCGCATCCTTACCCGATGATGGTGCGCGACTTCCAGCGCGTCATCGGCGACGAGTGTCGCGTGCAAATGCCCGAACTCACAGGCCGTCAGCCCGATGCCGTGATTGCGTGCATCGGCGGCGGTTCGAATGCGATGGGCATCTTCTATCCGTATATCGACGATCAGGCGGTCAAGCTTGTCGGTGTCGAGGCGGCCGGCGACGGGCTCGAAACCGGGCGCCATGCGGCCTCGCTCACGGGGGGACGGCCCGGCGTGCTGCACGGCAACCGCACGTACCTGTTACAGGACGAGAACGGACAGATCATCGAGACGCATTCAGTCTCGGCGGGGCTCGATTATCCCGGCGTCGGGCCGGAGCACGCGTGGCTCAAGGATATCGGCCGCGCGCAGTACGTTGCCATCACCGACGATGAGGCGCTGAAGGCGTTTCACGACTGTTGCCGGATCGAAGGCATCATTCCGGCGCTCGAGTCGAGCCATGCGCTTGCCTACGCAACGAAGCTTGCGCCGACGCTCGGACGCGACAAGCACCTGCTCGTGAATTTGTCGGGCCGCGGCGACAAGGACATGCATACGGTCGCCGAGCGCTCGGGCATCCAATTCTGAGCGTCGCCACAATGCGTAGCCTCCTCGAGGACTTCAACGAGCCCAAGCCGGCCGCGGGTGGCGCCTGCGCGCCGGCTGGCCGCACGCCTGCGCGCATTGACTTGCGTCAACGCGATTTTTTGGCTGATGCGAAGAACGTTGCCGACGCCTCAATCGATTTGATTGTTGCCGATCCGCCGTACGGACTCGGCAAAAATTACGGCAACGATTCGGACATGCTCTCTGGCGAGGAGTTTCTCGTCTGGACGCGTCAATGGCTTGAGCTCGCGATTCCGAAGCTCAAGCGAACCGGTTCGCTGTATGTGTTCTGCACCTGGCAGTATTCGCCCGAGATATTCTCGTTCCTGAAGACGAAACTGACGATGGTCAACGAGATCATCTGGGACCGCCGCGTGCCGAGCATGGGCGGGACAACGCGGCGCTTTACGTCGGTGCACGACAACATTGGCTTTTTCGCGGTTTCGAAGGAGTATTACTTCGATCTCGATCCGGTGCGTATTCCGTATGACGCCGCGACGAAGAAGGCACGCTCGCGCAAGCTCTTTGAAGGCAGCAAGTGGCTCGAGATGGGCTACAACCCGAAAGACCTCTGGTCGGTTTCGCGCTTGCACCGGCAGCACGCGGAGCGAGTCGATCACCCGACCCAAAAGCCGCTCGAAATCGTCGAACGGATGGTGCTCGCGAGCTGCCCGCCGGGTGGGCGCGTGCTTGATCCCTTCATGGGCAGCGGCACGACGGCCGTCGCATGCGCGCGTCACGGGCGCGAATTCGTCGGCTATGAGATCAACGAAAGCTACTGCGCGATTGCACGCGAGCGCGTGGCGGCGGCATACGGCGAGTCCAAGCGTACCGTCGTAGTCGACCCAACCGCCGCGGCCGTTGACGCAACCGACGCCGTCGCATGACGGTGCCCGCGCAATCGAACTCAGAGAAAACATCATGTCCCGTATCGAAAAGACTTTCGCGGCACTGGCCGCGCAACGCAAGAAGGGTTTGATTCCGTTCATGACGGCCGGCGACCCCGATCCTGCCAAGACGGTCGAATTCATGCACGCGCTGGTCGCGGGCGGTGCCGACGTGATCGAGCTAGGCGTGCCGTTTTCGGATCCGATGGCCGATGGCCCTGTGATCCAGCGCTCGTCCGAGCGCGCGCTTGCCCGCGGGGTATCGCTGCGGCACGTGCTGGCCGACGTCAAGCGTTTTCGCGAACGCGACGCAACGACCCCCGTCGTGCTAATGGGCTACGCAAACCCGATCGAATGCTTCGGCATCGAGGCGTTTGCGGCGGCTGCCTTGGACGCGGGCGTCGATGGGGTGCTCATTGTCGACTACCCGCCGGAGGAGTCGGCTGAATTTGCCGAGCGCATGCGCGCGGTCGGCATCGACCCTATTTTTCTACTCGCACCCACTTCGACCGACGAGCGTATCGCGGCAGTCGGCAAAGTGGCGAGCGGCTACGTCTACTATGTGTCACTGAAGGGCGTGACCGGCGCCGGGCATCTGGACGTTTCGGCGATCGCGAGTAAAATCCCGGCCATCAAGTCGATTGTGTCCTTGCCCGTGGGTGTCGGTTTCGGCATTCGCGACGCGCAAACCGCGCGCGCGGTGGCCGAGACGGCCGATGCCGTGGTCATTGGCAGCCGCATCGTGCAGTTGCTCGAGGAAACGCCGCCCGAATCGGCTCAAAACCGGTTGACGGAATTCATCGCCGAGGTGCGGCGCGCGCTGGATGGTGTGTGAAATCGAGGGCGGGCCAAGCCCGGACTTGCTGAGCAAAACAACGGAACAGAACTGCTGAATCGCACCGGCTTGCCGCCGCCCCAGCCGCCGCAGGCGGATTGTGCGCAACGAGAGACCTATTGAAGGAACAACAATGAGCTGGCTCGACAAACTGCTGCCGCCGAAGATCAAACAGACTGACCCGAAAAGCCGTAAGGGCATTCCCGAGGGTTTGTGGATCAAGTGTCCGTCATGCGAGGCGGTGCTTTATCGCAACGACGTCGAGGCGAATCTGCACGTGTGTCCGAAGTGCAGCCATCACATGCGCATTGGTTCCCGTGCCCGGCTCGACGCGCTGCTCGACGCCGAAGGCCGGTATGAGATCGGCCAGGAGATCGTGCCCGTTGATGCGCTCAAGTTCAAGGACAGTCGCAAGTATCCCGACCGTATCAAGGACGCGATGGACGACACGGGCGAGACCGATGCCCTCGTTGTCATGGGCGGCGCGATTCACACATTGCCCGTCGTGGTTTCGTGCTTCGAGTTCTCGTTCATGGGCGGCTCGATGGGCTCCGTCGTCGGCGAACGCTTCGCGCGCGGCGCGCAAAATGCGATTGAGCAGCAAGTGCCGTTTATCTGCGTGACCTCGTCGGGCGGCGCGCGCATGCAGGAAAGCCTGCTGTCGCTGATGCAGATGGCCAAGACGACGGCTATGCTGACCAAGCTTTCCGAAGCCAAGTTGCCGTTCATTTCCGTGCTGACGGATCCGACGATGGGCGGCGTATCGGCGAGTTTCGCTTTCCTCGGCGACGTCGTGATTGCCGAGCCGAAAGCGCTGATCGGCTTTGCCGGCCCGCGCGTGATCGAGCAGACCGTGCGCGAGAAGCTCCCCGAGGGCTTCCAGCGCGCGGAGTTCCTGATGCAAAAAGGTGCGATCGACATGATCGTTGATCGCCGCAAGCTGCGCGAAGAGCTCGCAAGGCTCATCGCGCTCATGATGAAACAGCCGGCGGACGCGGTGGCGTGACGACGACGACGTTTCCTACGCTCGACGCTTGGCTGACTCACCTCGAGTCGGCACATCCGGTCGGGATCGACATGGGCCTCGAGCGGATCGGCCGGGTCAAGGCCGCGCTGCAGTTGAGCTTTGCGTGCCCGGTGATCACCGTCGGTGGAACGAATGGCAAGGGCTCGACCTGCGCTTTCCTCGAATCGATCCTGTTGGCCGCCGGCTATCACGTCGGCTGTCATACCTCGCCGCACCTGCTCGAATTCAATGAGCGCGCGCGCATCGACGGACGCGACGCAACCGATGCGGAGCTGCTGCCTCATTTCGAAGCAGTCGAAGCGGCGCGCAGAAGCCTGCCTGAGCCTGTTTCGCTGACTTACTTCGAGTTCACGACGCTCGCTATCCTGCATCTTTTCGCCTCTCGCGGGCTCGATGCCGTGATTCTCGAGGTCGGGCTGGGGGGACGGCTTGACGCTGTCAATATCCTCGATACCGACTGCGCCATCGTGACGAGTATCGACATCGATCACGCCGCCTACCTCGGCGATACGCGCGAAAAAATCGCGTTCGAAAAGGCGGGCATCTTCCGTGCGGGGAGGCCCGCCATCTGCGCCGATCCTGTCGCGCCGCACACGCTCGTCGACCATGCGAACGCGATCGGCGCCGATCTATGGCTCTTTGGCCGCGATTTCCGCTATGAAACCCAGCCGGGCAGCGAGCGGCAGCAGTGGAGCTACATCGGGCGCACGATGCGGCGCGCCGCGCTCGCTTATCCGGCGCTGCGCGGTGCCAATCAGCTCTTTAACACGTGTGCGGCGCTTGCGGCGCTCGAGGCGCTGCGCGAGCGGCTGCCTGTTTCGGCGCAGGACGTGCGCGTGGGCCTCGCCAACGTGGTATTGCCGGGGCGCTTTCAAGTACTGCCCGGCCGGCCGGCCGTCGTGCTCGACGTGGCGCACAACCCGCATGCGGCTGCTGTGCTCGCGCAAAACCTTGGCAGCATGGGCTTCTATCGCTACACCTACGCGGTGTTCGGTGCCATGCGCGACAAGGACATTGTGGGTGTCGTCAAGCATTTGAAGGGTGAGATTGACCACTGGTGCCTGACCGACCTCCCGACGGATCGCGGCGCTTCGGCTGAGATGCTCGAGGCAGCATTACGTGAGGCGGGTGTGAAGGAGGGCCCGGATTGCACCGTGCAGCGATTTGCCACGCCTGCCGACGCATTCCACGATGCAAAGAGCCGAGCGCAAGAGGATGATAGAATTCTGATTTTCGGCAGTTTTTATACGGTCGCAGGCGTGATGGCCGACCGTAAATTGCGGCAAAATTAACGGTTCCGTACGCGCCAAGCCTCGAATTCAACAATTCATGGGACTTTTTTCGTTCGGCAACAAAGACGATGCGCCGCCGACGCGCAGGCGTGGTAGCCAAGCCAGAGCTGAACGCGGCGAGCCGCGGCGTCGGCGTACCGGGCGTGGTGGCGACGCCGCCGCGAGAGACACGGCCTTCGGGGCCGGTGCGATGCTGCTCGACCCGACGCTGCCTGAAAAGCAGCGGGCGCGGCGCCGCCTCGTCGGCGCCATTGCGCTTGTCATAGCCGCGATCGTTGTATTGCCGTTGGTGCTCGATTCGCATCCAAAGCCGGTGACCGACGACATTGCTATCGACATCCCGAGCCGGCCGGCCAATCTGCCGATTCGCACGAGCGATGATGGGGCGGCCGTGCTGGCAGGTGTTGCGCCCGACAGCGCAAGCGCTGCCGTTGCCGGCGTAACGCCGCTTGCGGCGCCTGCCCAGCGTGGGGTGGCTGCACCCTTGGCCACACCGGCATCGTCCACGACAACCTCGCTGTCGTCCGTTAAGAAGGCGCAGTCTGCGACACCTAAAACCGAGAAAGCGACGAGGCTGACGGGTTCGGCGCAACGCGATACAGCAGCACCTCCGGTCACATCGGCGAATACGCCTGCGGTAGCGCAAGCATCGCCATCGCCGATGACGAGGTCGCGCGTGCAGAATCAGCAGGCAGTCGGGACAGACCGGGCCTCTACGATGTCCGGCGGCGGGGCGTCCGATGCGGGTACGCCTGCTGCACCGCCGGGTGCGCGCTTTGCGCTTGAGCTAGGCGTGTTTTCGGATGATGCGAACGCACGCAAGTGGGAAAGCAAGCTCAAGGCCGCGGGGGTGCCGGTGTACATCGAAAATCGTAAGCAAGCTGATGGCACGAGGCGGGTGTCGTTGCGTGCCGGGCCGTTTCCTGACCGTGCCGCTGCATCTGCCGCGATCGCCAAGGTGCGCGAAGCAGGGCTGACCTCCGATGCGCAGTGACGGGTGAGCATGCTAACTGCGTTTGATTACATCGCGCTGGCCGTGATCGCGCTGTCGGCGCTGCGTGGCGCTTGGCGCGGCCTGCTGTCCGAGGTGTTCGGGCTGATCGGCTGGATTGTGGCTTTTGTTGTCGCAAGCCGTTACGTCGACCGCCTCGTGCCCTATATTCCAGCAGATTGGCCCGGCGGCGATCTGACTCAGTGGCTGCTGGCTTTTGCGGCGATTGCCGTCGGCGTTGTCCTCGTGGCCGGTATTGTGAGTGCGGTGATCGGGCGACTCGTCGCGGCCAGCGGGCTCGACGGGGCTGACCGGTCACTTGGGTTGATGTTCGGTCTCGTACGGGGCGTGGTGCTCGTGCTGGTGCTCGTGGTGCTGGCCGGCCTGACCGACTTGCCGAAGAAAGAATTTTGGCGCGACGCGCTGTTGCGGCCCTATGCCGAGCAGGGCGTGCGCAAGCTCAAACCGTTGTTGCCCGAAGCGCTTGCCGCGTACGTCCGCATCTAAGGCGGCGCACGGCGAGGCAGCCGGCATTTTTTTCGTATCTTTGAAGGACCTGCCATGTGCGGCATCGTAGGCGTAGTCTCCCACTCCCCAGTCAACCAGCTGATCTATGACAGCCTTCTGCTGCTGCAGCATCGCGGCCAGGATGCGGCCGGCATTGCGACGGCGAACGGCAGCACGTTCCACATGCACAAGGCCAACGGCATGGTGCGCGACGTGTTCCGTACGCGCAACATGCGCAGTCTGCCCGGTACCTCGGGGATCGGCCAGGTCCGCTATCCGACCGCCGGTTCCGCGTCGAGCGAGGAGGAAGCACAGCCGTTCTACGTGAATGCGCCGTTCGGCATCATCCTCGCGCATAACGGCAACCTGACGAACGTGAAGCAGTTGAAGGACGAGATGTTTCGCATCGACCGCCGCCATGTGAACACTAGTTCGGACACCGAAATATTGCTCAACGTGCTCGCGCATGAGGTGCAGCTCGCCACCTCGGGCCTGGAGCTCGATCCTGAGACTGTGTTCAAGGCTGTTGCCGGCGTGCATCGCCGCGTGCGTGGTTCTTATGCGGTTGTTTCGCTGATCTCGGGGTACGGTTTGTTGGCATTCCGCGATCCCTTCGGTATTCGTCCGCTTTGCATCGGCAAGCTCGAGACTGACCAGGGCGTGGAATGGATCATTGCTTCGGAATCGGTGGCGGTGGAAGGCATCGGTTTCGAGTTCGTGCGCGATGTTGCGCCGGGCGAAGCGATTTTTATCGATAAAGATGGCCATCTGCACAGCCGGCAGTGCTCCGAGAAGCCGAGCCTCAATCCGTGCATCTTCGAGTACGTCTATCTTGCGCGTCCCGACTCGGTGCTCGACGGCGTGCCCGTCTACAACGTGCGGCTTCGCATGGGCGATTATTTGGCCGAGAAGGTTAAGCGCGAATTGCCCGATGTGAAGATCGACGTCGTCATGCCGATTCCCGATTCGTCGCGGCCGGCTGCGATGCAGGTGGCGGCAAAGCTCGGCATCGAGTATCGGGAGGGGTTCTTCAAGAACCGCTACGTCGGCCGCACGTTCATCATGCCCGGGCAGGCAGTGCGCAAGAAGTCGGTGCGCCAGAAGCTCAATGCGATGGCGATCGAGTTCAAGGGCAAAAACGTGCTGATCGTCGACGATTCGATCGTGCGCGGTACCACGTCGCACGAGATCGTGCAGATGGCCCGCGATGCTGGGGCGAACAAGGTGATTTTTGCGTCCGCGGCGCCGCCGGTTAGGTTTCCGAATGTCTACGGCATCGATATGCCGACGCGCGGGGAGCTCGTGGCACACGGCCGCTCGGACCAGGACGTCGCGAACATTATCGGCGCGGATTACCTCGTTTATCAGGACGTCGAATCGTTGAAACAGGCGGTGCGCGATATCAATCCGTCGCTGGGGCGGTTCGAGGCATCGTGCTTCGACGGCGATTACATCACCGGCGATGTGACGACGGAGTATCTCGATGTCATCGAGCGCGCTCGCTCGGCGCCGGCAGCACAGGCTGAGCGCGATTCGGCAAGCGATGTGGCTGATAGCACCGTGACGCGCTCGCAGCTGCATTTGCAGTTGTCGATGGAGTAATGCAGGTTTAGTTCAGTCATCAAGGCACGTAGCAAGTAGCAACGTGCCTCGCTCCAAAAGCCCGCTTCGGCTCAGTGCCGAGCGGGCTTTTGTTATTGGATGCTTATTGTCCATTCACGCTTGCTTGCTCGATAACAAAGTTGTTTAACTCCGGCGGATTTGAGGCCACGTCTATCAATGCCGATCGCCAGTGCAACACCGGCGGCCAATTTTCAACTGACAGTTTTCATAGTGCGCTGAGTCCTGCCGGGAAATATGATGCCTCTACATCGCGCATACGAGCATTTCACACTAGCGTCCGAAGGCGTATTGAGCAGGTGCTGAGCAATCTCTTTATGTGGAGAGCGGAATGAGCATGCCTAACGGTCGTATCGTTTTGTGTTCTGGCCTTGAAGATGGTCTCCCGACGCCATGGCTTAAAATTCAAGGCAATGGCGACCGATTGGCTGCGACAGAGCCTACGCGGGATACGGCGACGGTGTTTATGGCGGAGCCGTTGGATGAGGTGAATCAGATTTTTGCTTTAAAGCCAGCGTCCCAGGATGGTTTGTGGTTAAGCAGAATACATCGCGATAAAATCGATTGCATCGAAGCAAAAAAGAAAGAGATAGATCCACACTGCCATTTTGGTTATCAAGAGCTTCCGTCCGGTTTATTTAGAGTTTCGTGTGATGATGG
>NZ_DATJJF010000028.1:0-19262 GCF_035492435.1 Trinickia sp. | reverse complement strand
CGTTTCGATGGCGACGTTTGCCGCACGCAAGCTAGGTGACATCGCAGAGAACACGGCCAACATCCTCGCCATCGAGCTGCTCGCAGCTGCCCAAGGCATCGATCTTCGCGCACCGCACGCCACCAGCGCTGCCTTGCAGCGGGTGTTGGAAACGGTGCGTGAAGTCGTGCCGCATTACGAGCTCGATCGTTATTTCGCGCCTGATATTGCTGTCATCGCGCAGCTCGTGCGCAACGGCACTTTCGCTGAGGCTAGCCCTCTGACGTTTGCATAAGTACGCGTCACGTTCAAATACCTTCGCATCGCATAGGAGCCTTGAGTCGCCGCCATATGTTGGCCCGCGGCTCGAATTGCAGGCGAAGACGATAAGGAGTCCTGATCAATGGAGCAGGATGCAGCAACGTCGATAAAGACGAACACGAACATGAACGCCCCCGCGTATCAGAGCATCAAAGACTTCATCCTCGAGCGCATTCGTTCGGGCACCTGGGCGGAGGGCGATCAGGTGCCTTCGGAAAACGAGCTCGCGCGTGAGTTCCAGGTTGCGCGCATGACAGTGAACCGCGCGCTGCGCGAGCTGACTGCGGAGCAGGTGCTCACCCGTGTGCAGGGTGCAGGCACGTTCGTCGCGCGGCCAAAGTACGAATCGACGCTCGTCTCAATTCGCAGCATCTCGGATGAGATTGCTGCGCGCGGCCATCGCCATCGAGCGAGCGTTCTCGCGCTGGGCGCCGCGGTGGCCGACGCCGCGTTGGCCGAGGAAATGCAGATAAAGCCGGGCAGCCCGATTTTCCATTCGCGGCTGCTGCATTTCGAGAACGACGAGCCTCTTCAGCTGGAGGAGCGCTGGGTCAACCCAGTGGCCGCACCCGAGTACGCGCTTCAGGACTTCACGCAGATCACGCCGAATCAATACCTCGTGCGTGTCGCGCCGCTCTCGCGCGTCGAATATCGCATCGAGGCGGCCTTGCCCGAGCCCGGCACGCGCATGCAGCTGGCCATGACAGACGGCGAGCCGTCTTTGCTGCTGCATCGGCGCACGTGGACCCACGAGCTCGTGGCGTCGGTGGTCAATCTTTGGCATCCCGGCAACCGCTATCGCTTCACCGGTCATTTTTGACGCGCACGGAACGCATACGCACGCCCAAGGAGGAGTTCATGAACGATTCAACGCTATCCGATCCACGCTTCGATCCGACGCGCACGGTGCGCGCGCCGCGCGGCTCGCAATTGACGTGCAAGAGTTGGCTGACCGAGGCCGCGTACCGGATGATCCAAAACAATCTGGACCCTGAGGTGGCCGAGCATCCGCATGCACTCGTCGTCTACGGCGGTATCGGACGAGCGGCGCGCGATTGGGCGTGTTTCGACCGCATTTTGTCGACGTTGAAGACACTGAACGACGACGAAACGTTGCTGATTCAGTCCGGCAAGCCCGTCGGCGTATTTCGCACGCATGCGGACGCCCCACGTGTGCTGCTCGCCAACTCGAACCTCGTGCCGCATTGGGCGACCTGGGAGCATTTCCACGAGCTCGATCGCAAGGGCCTCATGATGTACGGACAGATGACGGCCGGTAGCTGGATCTACATTGGCAGCCAGGGTATCGTCCAAGGCACGTACGAGACGTTTTGCGCCGTGGGCAACCAGCACTTCGGCGGCAACCCGAACGGTCGCTGGATTCTCACGGGCGGGCTCGGCGGCATGGGTGGCGCGCAGCCGCTCGCGGCGACGATGGCGGGCTTCTCGATGATTGCCGTCGAGTGCGACGAGACGCGCATCGATATGCGCTTGAAAACGCGCTACCTTGACGAAAAAGCGGCGACACTCGAAGAGGCGCTCGGTATCGTCGAGGCAGCGAAGGCGAGTGGTAAGCCAGTTTCGGTGGGCCTCGTCGGCAATGCGGCTGACGTCTTCGAAGCCTGCGTCGCGCGCGGCATCACACCAGATTGCGTGACGGACCAAACGAGCGCGCACGATCCCGTGAACGGCTATTTGCCGCAGGGTTGGAGCGTCAGTGAGTGGCGGGAGCGCAAGCGCCACGATCCGCAAAGCATCGTGCTGCCGGCGAAGCAGTCGATGGCGAGACAGGTGCGCGCGATGCTCGCGTTGCAGGAGCGCGGCGCGGCGACGCTCGACTACGGCAACAACATCCGTCAGATGGCGCACGACATGGGTGTTCACGACGCCTTCGCATTTCCAGGCTTCGTACCGGCGTACATCCGGCCGCTCTTTTGCGAGGGCAAGGGGCCGTTTCGCTGGGTTGCGCTCTCGGGTGACCCCGAGGACATTCACAAGACAGATGCGAAAGTGAAGGAGCTGATTCCCGACGACGCGCATCTGCACAACTGGCTTGACATGGCGCGCGAGCGGATCGCGTTCCAGGGATTGCCGGCACGCATCTGCTGGGTGGGCGTCAAGCACCGCTACCGTCTCGGCCTCGCCTTCAACGAGATGGTGGCGCGCGGTGAGCTGAAGGCGCCCATCGTGATCGGCCGCGATCATCTCGATACCGGCTCCGTTGCTAGCCCGAATCGCGAAACCGAGGCGATGCTCGACGGGTCCGACGCCGTCAGCGATTGGCCGCTTCTGAATGCGCTGCTCAATACGGCCGGCGGCGCAACGTGGGTGTCGCTCCATCACGGTGGCGGCGTCGGCATGGGGTTCAGCCAGCACGCGGGCGTCGTTATCGTCTGCGACGGCACGGATGCCGCCGCGCGGCGTATCGAGCGCGTCTTGTTCAACGATCCTGCGACGGGCGTCATGCGCCACGCCGATGCGGGCTATGAGTCCGCGCTGCACACTGCGCGGGAGGTCGGCTTGACGCTGCCGATGATGGGACGTTGAAGTCTCGCTGACGAAAAAGGATTGCCTCATGGAAGAGCGGGTCTGGCAGAACCTCCATCTTTGTGCGCGCGGCGACCCTGACGATACGCTTGCCGACGCGGCGCTCGCCGTGTGCGAGGGCAAAGTCGTATGGATGGGTCCGCTGCATGAGCTGCCCACTGACTTCGCCGCTTGGCCGCGCGAGGATCTGCAGGGAGCGTGGGTTACACCCAGCCTCGTCGATTGCCATACGCATCTCGTATTCGGCGGCCATCGTGCCGGCGAGTTCGCGCTGCGGCTCGCGGGCGCGAGCTACGAGGAGATCGCGCGGCGTGGCGGCGGTATCTTGTCGACGGTGAAAGAGACGCGTGCGGCCGACGAGGCGACGCTCTTCTTCGAGGCCGCGCGCCGGCTCGAGCCGCTGATTGCCGAAGGCGTCGGTGCGATCGAAATCAAGTCCGGCTATGGGCTCGACCTCGCGAGCGAGCGCAAGATGCTGCGCGTGGCGCGCGAACTCGGGCGCCGCTATCCGGTATCGGTCTACACCACGTTTCTTGGTGCACACGCCTTGCCGCCCGAGTTCGCCGGACGTGCCGACGCGTACATCGACGAAGTCTGCGAGCGGATGATGCCAGCGCTTGTCGACGAAGGGCTCATCGATGCCGTCGACGTCTTTTGCGAGCGCATCGGCTTCACGCTTGCTCAGAGCGAGCGCGTATTCGATGCAGCGCTGCGCCGGGGGCTGCGCGTGAAGATGCATGCGGAGCAACTGAGTGCGAATGGCGGCGCGGCGCTTGCCGCGCGCTATCGTGCTCTCTCGGCAGATCATCTGGAGTATCTCGACGAGGCCGGTGTGGCCGCATTGAAAGAAGCGGACACGGTTGCCGTTCTCTTGCCGGCGGCCTATTACTTCATTCGCGAGACAAAGTTGCCGCCGCTCGATTTGCTGCGACGCTACAAAGTGCCCATTGCAATCGCAACTGATTGCAACCCCGGCACATCGCCCACCACGTCGTTGCTCGCGACGATGAACATGGCGTGCACGCTTTTTCGCCTGACCGCCGCCGAGGCGCTCAAAGGCGTGACCTGTCATGCGGCCAGCGCACTGGGGGCAGCGTCACGTCATGGCGCAATCGAAGCTGGGCGGCAGGCCGATTTCGTTGCATGGCGCGTCGATACGCTGGCTGAGCTGCCGTACTGGATTGGGCGGCCGCTGGCTGCACGGGTTGTCCGTGGCGGTATGACGGTCTATGCAAACCATGCAGGCGATGCTTTGCCGTCAGGCCGGAGCGTGACATGACGATCGAATCCTCCTCGCCGCAATCACATTTTCTCTTTGCAGAGGACGCCTGCCTTCCCGAAGGATGGCGTCGCAATGTGCTGCTGCAATGGAACGAGAATGGCGTGTTGACCGGCGTGACGGCCGATGCATGCGCGCCGCCCTACGTGGCACGAGCCGGTGGCCCGTTGATGCCGGGTATGCCGAACCTGCACTCGCACGCCTTTCAGCGCGCCATGGCAGGGCTGGCCGAGTATCGGGCACAGGCGAGCGATACCTTCTGGAGCTGGCGCGACTTGATGTACCGGCTTGCCGCGCGCCTCACGCCCGAAACGCTCGCGGCAGTCGCGCATTGGCTTTACGTCGAGATGCTCAAAGCCGGCTATACGTCCGTTTGTGAGTTTCACTACGTGCACCGGGCGCCCGATGGCAGCGCGTACGCGAGCCGTGCCGAGCTGGCCGAGCGGGTTGTCGACGCGGCCGCGCGGGCGGGCATCGGCATGACGATGCTGCCGGTGCTCTATGAGCACAGTGGATTCGATCGGCGCGCGCCCGGCGACGAGCAGCGCCGTTTCGTCAACACGCCGGACGAGCTGCTCGAGCTGCTGTCGACGCTGCGTCAGGCACGGCCCGAGCATGGCGCTCTCGCCTATGGCGTCGCTCCACACTCGCTGCGCGCCGTCTCAGAGCCCTCGTTGCGAATCCTCATCGATGGCGTGACTCGCAGCATGCCCACGGCGCCCGTACATATCCATGTCGCCGAGCAGACGGCCGAGGTGGATCAGTGCATGGCGGCGACGGGCATGCGCCCGGTTGCTTGGCTGCTCGAGCATTTCGACATCAACGCACGGTGGTGCCTCGTTCATGCAACGCATGTCGACGGTGATGAAGTCGCAGGGCTCGCGGCGAGCGGCGCCGTGGCCGGGCTTTGTCCGACGACCGAGGCGAACCTGGGCGACGGCTTGTTTCCGGCTCAGGCCTATCTCGATACGGGGGGGCGCATCGGCATCGGCTCGGACAGCCAGATTGCCGTCGATTGGCGCGCGGAACTGCGCTTGCTGGAATACGGGCAGCGTCTCGTATGGCGAGCGCGCAATGTGTTAGCGTCACACACGCGGCCACAGGTGGCCGAGCGGCTCGTCGACGCCGCGCTCGCAGGCGGCGCGCAAGCAACTGGCCGCGCTATCGGCGCGTTGCGGGTGGGCTGCCGCGCCGACTGGCTCGTGCTCGATGCGCAACATCCGAGTATCGATATGCGTGCGCGCGACATGTGGCTATCGGGTGTCGTATTCTGCGAGCAAGGTGCTTCGCCGATCCGTGATGTCTACACAGGCGGCCGACATGTGGTGCAGGCGGGCACGCATGTCGACGAGGCGCAAGCCTACGCCGCTTATCGCCACGCCATGGCGGAGCTGTTGCGCTAAAGCGCGATGCGCTGCATGACTCGCCGATCCTGAGCCCTGACATGAGTTTATCTACCGATCGACCGATTTTCTCTTTGCGGCAGGGGCAACTGCCGCTTCTCATTTCGATGCCGCATGTCGGCACGCACATTCCTGACGAACTCGCCGCGCGCATGACGGACGTTGCCCGAAAGGTCGACGATTGCGACTGGCATCTCGAGCGGCTTTACGCGTTCGCAGTGGCACGTGGCGCTTCGTTGATCGTGCCGACGCATGCGCGTTACGTGATCGACCTGAATCGTCCGCCCGATAGCGCGAATCTCTATCCGGGGCAGGACACCACGGGCCTCGTGCCGATCGATACGTTCGACAAGGCGCCGCTTTACCATCCAGGCGGCGAGCCGACGGACGACGAGACGACGAGGCGCCGCGTGCAGTATTGGCAGCCTTACCACGACGCACTGGCACGGGAGCTCTCGGCGTTGAAGGAGCGGCACGGCAAGGTGTTGCTTTGGGAGGCCCATTCGATTCGCTCGCAGGTGCCGCGCTTTTTCGAGGGGCGTTTGCCCGATTTCAACTTTGGCACGGCGGCTGGCGCCAGCGCGGCGACGGGGATGGGCGAAGCGCTCACCGAATGCGTCAGGCGTCACGGCGGCGGCTATACGTGCGTCGCCAACGGACGCTTCAAGGGCGGCTATATCACGCGGCATTACGGTGTGCCGGACGAGGGCATCCATGCAGTGCAGCTCGAGCTTTCGCAGGTGACGTACATGGAGGAAACACCGCCTTACGCCTACGACCCGGCGCGTGCATCGAAGATCGAGCCGCTTTTGGCGGCTTTGATCGACGAGGCCCTTGCACGGGTCGCGCAAGCCTGATCGGACTCAGGCGTGGCTTGGCACGGGCAACGGTTCGAGGCCGGCGTGCCAAGCGTTCATGCGCCGGGGCCTTGGTGGCATGTCGTTGCTTGGCGACAATCAGCACTTGTCAGTTGACGGGCGAACGTCTGACCGATAAGGTGTCGCCCCATGGCCGATTCCGACTTCAATCATCCGGGCGCGATTGTGCGCCAGACCTGCCTTCAGCGATTCAATTTGACCGTGACGCAAGGCGCGGAGGTGCTCGGCGTAAGCCGTCAGGCGCTGACGAACCTCTTGAGCGGCAAGGCCGGAATTTCACCGGAAATGGCGCTGCGCCTGGACAAGGCATTTGGCGGTGGCGCGGAAACATGGCTGCAAAGGCAAGTGGTGCACGATCTGGCAAAGGCGCGCCAAAAGTTCGACGGGCTCGGCATTGTGCCGGTGACGCAGCAGCGGCAGCGGTCGCTGTTTTAATCGGGGTTGTCGATCGCCTTCAAGTTGCCGTGCTGCGATTTTTGGATGCGGGCGGTATAAAAATGATTAAGTTGAGAGTCGAATTCTTAATATGTGAGAAACCTTGATTGATTGGATCAAGGAGGTTTGAGTGATAAATCTCGGCGTGCCTCTATAATCAGAGATCCGAATTTTTGTTGCAGACTCCGGCTAAGACGGTCGCTTTCCCCTGCGAGGAAGACCATGCTGAGAACGCCTGCTGAGCGGCAGCGACGCAATCGCCTAAGTGTAGGCAGCAATGACATCCCGTCTCTCCATTCCCCACAAATTGAAGCGTCTCCGACAGTCGCATTGAGAGGCACTGGGGGCCGCGGTTCTCAGTATGTACCCGCTCCGGCGCGGTCTCTGAGGCGCACTTTATCGGCGCCCGATAATCTGTCTTGGGAACCTTCTTTGCAGTTCGGTAATTATGGACCCCATCAGGGGATGTTCGTCGGCGACGTGCATAATGAATCGAATACGATGGCCGCATTCAGTAGGGCATTGCCTGGTCTTGCCGGAAAATTGGATGTGATTCTGCTCGAATACTATCCGAAGGATATGTCGCCGGTTGGCAAGGGCGTCGATGAAATCGAGGCGGACCTGCAGTCTTTTAAAAAGCACTATCGACGCGGCGTTGCGGCGCAGGTGCATCAAATGAGCACGTTGGCCGCAAAAAACGGAATCGATGTTCGCGGTATCGAGGTGCCGACGCCAAAGCAGTATCAAGATAAAAAGTCTTTCCTCGACAATCTCCGTTATACCAAGTGGCGAACCGGAGAGGAGGTCAATCGGAAGTTTCTCGGCTCTGTGGAGCGTTACGCCGTCCAAAGTAAAGGCGGCCAAAGTGTCTCCTTCGGGATGTTTGTGGGTCGTTCCCATTTAGGTACCCTCAAAAAGCTGGCACCTGACATCGCAGCGTACGAACCATCCGACGACGGCGGCCTGAAGCCTTACTTAGAGAAGAAAAGTGCTTAAAAGCACGCGTAGACGACGCACGCCGTGTCGCCTTGCGCGCACCGCTCGACAACCTGTCCTATAACCGAACAAGGTGCTGCGCCGCCGGCGACCTGAATCGGGCCGTCCGTGTAGCAGCGTGTGTGTTCGGCGTATAAACAGCAGGCGCCGAGGATGGATCGCTTGCTGGTGTTGCCTCAGATCAGCTCTCGTGCCAATCATGCCTTCGGCAAGCGCTTTTCGAATCGGCCCCCGAATGACCTGCGTGCATTCGGTGCTCGTTGCACTGTCGATCGTGGGCATTGCGCCACAAGCGCACGCCGACGCGGCCGATCCCGCCCCCGTGACGATCGAATCCGATGTGCATCTGTTCGTCGTGCAGCGCGATGGCACCAGCGAGGAATACGACGAGACAATCCTGCGTGCCGACACCCCGACCGGCGTCGACGCCATTGCGCAGCGCTACCTTTGGTTTGACAAAGGCAGCGAGCAACTGTCTGTGCTCACGGCGGAATCGATCGATCCAAACGGCAACGCATACCCGGTCGGCCCTGAATCGATCCGAGATGTGCAAGAGCCGCGCTCGGCCGATGCCCCGACGTTCCAGGACGGCGTATTGCGGGCCGTGATTTTTCCCGGTATCGAGCCGGGATGGCGTGTGCACGTCGTGTTTCGAAAGACGCGCATCAAGCCCGTCGAGCCGGGCATGTTCGGCTATTACATCGAGCCGGAACGGATACCCGTCGACCATCAACAACTGATCTTCGACTTGCCGGCCGACATGCCGCTTTACGCGGACGCGCGGGCCTATGCGGCCAGCCCGCCCATGACCGACGGCACTCGCACGCGCTACGTGTTCGACTATCGCCACGGTCGTTACGCATCCCCCGAGCCCGATGCGGTTGGGTACGCGCAGTATGGCGACCGTCTCCTTGTCACGACGGTGCCGAGCTATGCCGCATTTGCGAAGCGTTACAAGGACGATGCAGTTGACCCGAGCGCCGACGATCCGTCGGTCGTCGCGCTTGCCCGTGCCCTCACGGCCAATGCGCCCGATGCGGCGTCGAAGGCGCGCGTGCTTTACGACTGGGTACGCGCGAACATCCGTTACGTCGCGTTATTTGTTGGCGAAACCGCCGCGCGGCCGCATCGCGTCGTCGACATCGTGCGCCACCGCTATGGCGACTGCAAAGACCATGTGGCGCTGTTGGTCGCGTTGCTGGCCGCGGTGGGCATCGAAAGCGAGCCGGCGTTGATCGGGCTCGGCTCCGTCTATACGCTGCCTTCGGTGCCGGGCTATGGCGTGGGCGCGATCAACCACGTCATCGTATGGATCCCCGAACTCGCGCGCTTTGCCGATACGACGGGCGGTGGCGGCATTGCGTTCGGCGATTTGCCGGCGAGTGACATGGACAGGCCCGCGCTGCTCGTCGATAGCGGCATCCTCGTGCGTACGCCGGCGACACAGCCGCGCGCGCGTCACGTTCGGTTGCAGATCGACGTCGATGCGAGCGGGGCGGGTCAATACGCATATCGCGTCGAGGACAGCGGATTTACGGCTGAGCTCGAGCGCAACGTCTTTCGGCGCTCGACGCGTGAACGCATGCGGCAGATCGCCCATGAGCGATTACAGAAAGCGGGGCTGCGCGGCAGCGCGACGCTCGCCACGGACGACGTCGATGCGACGACTAATCCCTTCGCGGTGACGATGACGGGCACGCTTGATCATTTCGTCTGGCCCGACGGCATGACGGGTGTGCCGGCCCTTTCGAGCTTTGCGGGCGGTATCGCTACGCAGGTTCAGACGTGGCTGTCGGTGAGGCAACGCAGCCAGCCCTTTATCTGTACCGGCGGCGAGTATGAAGAAGAGGGGCAGATGGTCTTGCCGCCGAATGCGAAGGCGATCTATGTGCCCTCGGGGGTGACGCTCAGCGGGGGTGGTTTGAGCTACGTATCCGATTACCTCTTCGATCCCGAGTCGCGGGTCGTACAGATAACAAGGCGGCTGCGGGTCGATTTCGGTAAAGCGGTGTGTTCGCCCGAAGCATTTGCGCAGATGCGTCCGGCGCTGGAACGAATCGAGCGCGATGTGATGGCTCAGATCGTCGTGCAAGTCGGTGCGACGCAGCGACAGAAGCATCCTTCAGTGTCGCGGTAACGCCGGGCATGCCGGTGGGCCGAAGGCAAGCGGTTTGGGGCGGATCGGGTCAAAGGACAACACGTCCGTATCGCTTGGGGGCAGCCCGGGGCGTGCGAGTTGGCGCGTTTCAGCGCTGCGCACCAACTGTGCGGGGGGGAGTGGCGCGGGGCTTGGGCACGGCGACCCGGGGCGAGCTTGCCGACAGTCGCATCATGTGACGCAGCGCCATCATGGCGCCGATGGCCTCGAGCACGGCGGCGGGTACCCACATGATGAGGCCGCCGAGGCTTTGGTCGAGCGCCGGTGCAATTCCCGTGAAGGCACGGCCGCAAATCGTGAAAATGGGATAGAGATCCTGCGTCGAGAAAGTGATGATCGCGCCAACCAGAATTTGCGGCGTCATCGTGATGACGGGCGACAGGACCCGCAATCCGGGCCTCGCCCGACTCGGCGGAGCCCGGCGGTGATCGAGCAGCATCCACCAGTAGGCGAGGCCCGTGACGGCGACTGACCAATTCATGAACGTATAGATGCGCCAGTCGAGCATCGCGACGAATTGCACGGACGGAACCAGCCAAAACACGACGGAAATGACGAAGGCCAAAGAAACGAACGTCGGATTCAGCAAGACGGCCGCGGCCATGCGGGCCGCCGTGCCGCGCTGCCAGCGACGCAGATTGCGGCGCCATGCGAGGGGCAGCCCTGCGCGTAGAACGGCGCCTGGATAGGCGGACATCAAAACGAGCGGGGCCAGATGGTGCAGCACGAGATGCTGCAGTCGATGAACGAAAAACTGGTGCTCGGCGTAGTAATCGAGCCGGGTATGCAGCGCGAGGTAGAAGAGGGTGAGTCCTGTCCAGAAAGCAGCCTGCCGCGCGAGCGTCACAGGAATGCGGCGTGCGCCGCGCGCGTAGAGCACGGTGACGGCCAAGAAAACGGCCACGAGCACCGGGGAGGGCTCCCAAGGATCGAGCAGACTCAAAAGGGACATGACGGATCGTTCGACGGCGAGGGTGCGGCTTTCACGCTTTTACGCTTCACGTGCCTTGCTGCTTGGCGAGAGCGATGTTAGCAGGCGCGAGCATGCCGCGCACGCGGTGAAGGCTCTCTTTGGCCAACGCGTGCTGAACACCGTTTCTAGGCGGCCTCGACGAACCAGGCGCCCAGCCAGTCGCGCGGCTTCGCGATGTCGTCTTGCGCTGCGACGATTTCCAGCTCATAGCGGCCGGCTTCAAAAGTGGCCTTCAGTACGGCATGCACGGCGGACACCGCGTGTTCGAGCGAGGTGCGCACCGTATCGCCGACAAGGCGCCGCGCCACGAACACCGCGCTCATGAGGTCGGCGACGCCGACGGGCTGCCGGGCAAACGGATAGCGTGGATACTGACTCATCCATGCTTCGTTCTCCGTCACCGCAATGAGGTTGACGCGATCTGCGCGGCTGTTGCGGTCGCGCAGCTCCTTGACGAGCACGACTTGCGGCCCGCGCCGGATCACTTCCCGGCAGGCCAACACGGCTTCGTCGACCGTCTCTATCGTGCGTCCCACTAGCTTTTGCAGGGCGTCGTGCGTCGGAGCGAGCCCGTCGGCCGACAGGGGGAGTGCTTCGAGCAGGTATTCGTCGACGGCAAGCCCGGCGCCAGCGCCGATGACTGGCGTCGCGAAATGGCAAGCGTGTGGGTTGGATGCTTTGACGGTGCGTACGATATCGACGACGGCTTCCACTTGGGAGCTTGAACCCAGATAGCCCGTGAGGACGGCGTCGCACCGTCTCAGCATGCCGATTGTGCCAATACCCTCGACGAGCTCGGCCATCTGCTGGGCGTCGATCGCGCTGCCCGTCCAGTGGCCGTACTGCATATGATTCGAGAATTGCATCGTTTCCAGCGGCCAGACGTTGACGCCGAGCCGCTGCATTGCAAACACGGCCGCACTGTTGCCCGCGTGGCCGAAGACCACATGCGGCTGAACGCTGAGGACGTTTTTCATGATGGCTTCGCTTCGCGCGTCGAGCGCGGTTCGAGGTCGACAGGGCGGCTGTCGCGCGAGAACAGGCCGCGGCCCTTGATCGGCCCTTGACCGGCTCTCGCCGCGTCGAGTGGCGCACTTCGACACGTGCGGCCCGGCGCGGTGTGCCGTACCGCACGCAATTCCTCGAAACACGATACATGAGTTGTTGCGCCGCGTCATCGATTCCCTGCAAAAAGGGGACAGAAAGGCGGAAAGCGGGTGGCCGATGGCGTAGCTCGCCGGATGTTGTTGCCGCATGGCCACACGCTGGATTCCAAAAAGGCCGCGCGTGCCTGCGCCGCCTCGCGCTCGCTGCTACAATTCAGGGTTTCGAAAAGAGCTTGCGGTTTCTCGTGCAGGCGACGACAAAACACGCGTCCCTCGCGGCGCGTCGGGTAGGGTTTCGGGCCGAGTGCCGCGGATGATCGTCTCCGTCGGTGCATTTTTCGTGCTTTGCCCCAGATGTGTGAGCCAGCGCCAAAGCCGCAGAGCGGCAAGGGCTCGGCGAGCGTGTTTCTGTGCGTCGCGTTAAGTCACGCAGAGCCGGCGGGCGACACGGGCATCTGTAAGGAGTGACCCAACGTGCCAGCTATGCTTTACCCGTCCTCGCTGTGCGCCATCCGTGCGACGGAGTGCGGTCTTATGAACCATCGCGTGGCGCCGGGCGGCGACGCGCGGTGACGTTGGCTGGTGGTAACTGACGAGATGGTGACGACCTCGGTGGTTGCGGATTGGCTGCTGGTGCTGCTTTGCTGCGCCGCAGCATTCTACGCGCTCGTAGCGGCCTGCGTCTTGCCCTCGGTGCGCAAAAAGGCAGGCCGCGCGGAACACGGGCAGTGGCAGCCTGCACCGATCGCAGCGGTCACGGTGCTCAAGCCGCTTTGCGGTGCCGAGCCTCGGCTTTTTGAAAACCTCGCCACATTTTGTCAGCAGAGCCACCCACGCTATCAGTTGCTTTTCGGCGTCTCGTCGCCGACTGATCCGGCGATCGCTGTCGTGCGACGTCTCGAGGCCGCTTATCCGGAGCGAGACATCCAGCTCGTCATCGATCCGCGCGTGCACGGGAAAAACCTCAAGGTCAGTAATCTGATCAACCTCGCGGCGCACGCAAAGCATCCGCTCATCGTACTGGCGGACAGCGACATCGCCGTCAAACCCGACTATCTCGAAGCGGTCACGGCACCGCTGGCGGACCCGAGCGTTGGCATCGTCACCTGTCTTTACGTAGCGCGAAGCGTCGGCGGTTTCTGGACCCGCGTCGGCGCGCTTTTCATCAACGAGTGGTTTGCCCCGTCGGTGCGCGTGGCTTATGCGACGGGCTCGCGGCAGTTCGGCTTCGGCGCGACGCTCGCGCTGCGTGCATCGACGCTCGCCGCGAGCGGCGGCTTCGAAGCGCTCAAGGATTGTCTTGCCGACGACTATTGGCTGGCCGAGCACACGCGTGCACAGGGCCTCACAACGGTGCTGTCTGAGGTCGTTGTCGACACCGACGTGACGGAGACGAAGTTTTCGTCGCTCTGGCTGCGCGAAACGCGCTGGCTGCGTACCATTCGCTCGATCAATCCGTTCGGCTTCGCTTTCCTGTTCATTACGTTTGCGTCGCCTTGGATCATCATCGCCGCGCTGCTCGGGATTGGCCTTGCCGGCCACGGTGGCAGCGTGTGGGACGCCGCCCTCATCGCATCGGCCGGGATCGGCGCGCTGGCGCGTATCGGTGTGCACGCGCGAGGCTCGCGCTCGTTTTGGCGCGAGCTGCCGCTCGTTCCGCTGCGCGATGGATTACTGACGCTGCAGTGGCTCGCAGCGGCATTCGGCTCGCACGTCACCTGGCGCGGCGCGCGCATGCCCGTCGTCGCGCAGGTGGCAGAGGGGTCCGATGGTCCCTGACTGAATTGTTTTGGAAGCACATCATTGCGAGCGCACGTTTCAAGCGCTCTTCCTATTTTGACATCAGCATCCATACAGGTTGCCGGAGCATTCATGAAAACCCTGTTCTTGCAGGCCCCATCCTTTGACGGCTTCGATGGCGGAGCCGGCTCGCGCTATCAGGCGAAGCGCGAAATTCGTTCGTTCTGGTATCCGACTTGGCTCGCGCAGCCTGCGGCGCTCATACCCGACAGCCGCGTGCTCGACGCGCCGGCAGACGGCACCTCGGTCGAGGCGACGCTCGATATCGCCGCGCAGTACGACCTCGTCATCATTCACACGAGCACGCCGTCGTTTCCGTCGGATGCGCTCTTCGCCGAGCATCTGAAGAAAAGAAAGCCCTCGGTGCTGATCGGTCTGGTCGGCGCGAAGGTTGCTGTCGATCCGCATAACTCGCTGACGGCCACCGAGGCCGTCGATTTCGTCTGCCGCGAAGAGTTCGACTACACCTGCAAGGACGTCGCGGACGGCAAGCCGTTCGCCGAGATCCTCGGTCTGTCCTACCGGTTGCCCGATGGCTCCGTCGAGCACAACGGGCCGCGCCCGATGATCGAGAACATGGACGAACTGCCGTTCGTCGCGCCGATCTACAAGCGCGATCTGAAGATCGAGAACTACTTCATCGGCTACCTCAACTACCCGTACGCCTCGATCTATACGGGCCGTGGCTGCCGCTCGCGCTGCACGTTCTGCCTCTGGCCGCAAACGGTCGGCGGTCACCGTTATCGGACGCGCTCGGTCGAGAACGTGCTCGAGGAAGTGAAGTGGATTCGCGACAACATGCCCGAGGTCAAGGAGATCATGTTCGACGACGACACGTTCACCGACTTCAAGCCGCGCGTTGAGGAAATCGCGCGCGGGCTCGGCAAGCTCGGCGTAACGTGGTCGTGCAACGCGAAGGCGAACGTGCCTTATTCGACGTTGAAGATCATGAAGGAAAACGGTCTGCGGCTCTTGCTGGTCGGCTATGAATCGGGTGACGACCAAATTCTGCTGAACATCAAGAAGGGCCTGCGCACCGACATCGCGCGCCGCTTCAGCGAGGATTGCCGCAAGCTCGGCATCAAGATCCACGGCACCTTCATCCTCGGTCTGCCCGGCGAGACGACGGAAACCATCCGCAAGACGATCGACTATGCGAAGGAAATCAATCCGCATACGATCCAGGTTTCGCTTGCCGCGCCTTATCCCGGCACGGCGCTCTACAAGCAGGCCGTCGAGAATGGCTGGCTCGAGGAGAACAAGGTCATCAACCTCGTGAGCGCCTCAGGCGTGCAGCTCGCTGCCATCAGCTATCCGCATCTGTCGGGCGAAGAGATCTATCACCACCTTGAGAAGTTCTACAAGGAGTTCTACTTCCGTCCGTCGAAGATCTGGGAAATCGTGCGCGAGATGCTGTCGAGCTGGGACATCATGAAGCGGCGCTTGCGTGAGGGCGTCGAGTTCTTCCGCTTTCTGCGCGCACACGAGGCGTAACAGAGTGGCTGCGCGTGCCGAGCGTGCGCTCATTGTCACCGCCGACGACTTTGGGCTCGATGCGCGTGTCAATGCCGCCGTCGAGCGTGCTCATCGCGATGGCGTACTGACGAGCGCGAGCCTCATGGTGGCCGCGCCGGCGGCTCACGACGCCGTCGAGCGTGCACGCCGGCTGCCGAGTCTGCGTGTCGGCCTGCACCTCGTGCTGGCCGACGGCCCGGCAACACTCTCGGCTGCCGAAATTCCCGCGCTCGTCGGGCCTGACGGCCGGTTCGGCGATGCGATGGTGCGCGACGGCTTTCGCTTCTTCTTTCTCCCAGCAGTACGCGCGCAGCTGGCACGGGAGATCCGCGCGCAGTTCGAGGCATTTGCCGCGACAGGCCTTGAACTCGATCACGTGAACGCGCACAAGCATTTTCACGTTCATCCGACGGTCCTTTCCCTCATCCTTTCGATCGGCCGCGAATACGGCCTGCGCGCCATCCGCCTGCCGTTCGAGGCGCAGGCGCCCTGGTGGCTCGCGCCGTGGATCGGGCTCATGCGCGCGCGGCTCGCACGCGCCGGCATTGCGCATAACGACTACGTAGTCGGCATTGCCAGCACGGGCGGCATGGACGAGGCTGCCATCCTCGATGCGCTCGCCCGGCTGCCCGAGGGCATCGGCGAGATTTATTGCCATCCGGCCGAGGCGGGGGAGGGACCCCTCACCGCGTCGATGCGCGAATATCGCCATGCCGACGAACTCGCGGCGCTCATCTCGCCGCGCGTGGCGGCGGCAATGGCGGGTATTGCGCGAGGTGGTTTCATGGACGTCTGCGGCACGCGTGTTGCACGCTTGCCGGCTGAGGCCCAGCGAGAGAGCGGCAATCCGTGACGAAGTGGCTGAACTGGGCGGGTTGGCCCATCGGCATCGCAATTTTGCTCGCGCTCGTCATACACAGGGGGGCGGGCGACGTCGTCCGAGTCATCGGGCAGGCCGGGTTCGCGCTGCTCTGGCTCGTGCCCTTTCACGCCTTGCCGCTGCTGCTCGACGCTTTGGGGTGGCGTGTTCTCCTGCTGGGCCGCGCGTCGGTCCTTTTTCTTTGGTGGATCGCAACCGTGCGCGAGGCGGTGAGCCGCCTTTTGCCCACGGTCGGCGTCGGCGGGGAGATCGTCGGCATCCGCCTCGCGCGCTGGCGTGTGCCCGATGCCAGTCGGGTCAGCGCGTCAGTCATTGTCGAAGTGCTCGTGACCATTGCCGTCCAATATGCATTTTCGGCGCTGGGCCTCGTGCTCATTGTGGCAACGACTGGCGGCGGGCACGTGAAAACGATCGCGCTTGCCCTGGCGTTTTCATTTCCCTTGCCCGTGCTCGCCGTCGTGCTGCTGCGGCGTGGCGGGGTGTTTCATGCGATCGAGCGCTTCGCGGCGCGCGCGCTTGGCCAAGAGCACAGTTTGCTGCAAGGCATCGATGGCAAGCAGCTCGATACTGATATCAACGCGCTCATGTCTCGCCCCGGCCTGCTGCTTCGGGCGTTTATGTGGCAGTTCGCGGGCTATGCGCTCGGGGCGCTCGAGACCTACTGGGCGCTTGCACTGCTTGGCTATCCCGTCTCGATCGGTGGCGCGTTGGCCATCGAAGCACTCACGCAGGCGGTGCGCCATGCAGCATTCATGGTGCCGGCGGGCCTTGGAGTCCAGGAAGTGGCTGTGGTGTTGCTCGCGCAACTATTCGGCGTTAATCACGACGTGGCGCTGTCGCTTGCGCTCGTGAAGCGCATGCGTGAGGTGATCTTCGGTTGCGTGGCGCTCGCATCGTGGCAATGCGCCGAGTTGGCGCGCGCGCGTCAGAACATGCCCTCGCACATGCGCACGCCTGTCCCGGTAGCGGCAGGCGTTCAACGTCTGGCTGTGTCCGAGAAAGCGGCCGAACAGGAGCGGCGCCACGACATCGTGGGCTAGACCAAGCTAGGCTCGCAAGCTGGGCATGTTCTTGACAGTCAGCGCGAGAGACGGGCAAACGGTTCTTTATCATGCTGTATCGTTTGCAGGGGAGGCGGCGTTTCGGCGACGCGCGTACCGGCTGCTCGCCTGTCCGGCAGTCCTCCTCATCGATTCGGAGACATAGCGTGTTTCAACCGGTTTCCCGAGCCGCCGCCCAGCGCACGGTGCTCGCTCAGCATAACGGCGACAAGCAGGCGACGATCGCGCGCACAAGAAGCAGCAGAAGCGCGAAGCGATCCGTCGAGCGCGCGGACAAAGCGGAAGCCGGGACGCTTTCGGACATTTCGGTACCGCATCGAGTAGGACCGCATGACTTCGCGTGAGACCACCGTCGCCTCAGCGGCACATGCGTCGAGCCGTGGGGCGTCTCGCTCGCTCTCGCCGGTGCGGACAACGGAGGTTGCGATCGTCGCTTCTTCGCCGTTATCGATGTCCGGGATCGCGCCGATCGTCGACGCACTGGCGCTCGCCAATGAAATAGATGGCCGCCTTCTTTATCGCTGGCGGATTTACTCCTTAGACGGACACCCGGTGCCGCTCTCCGCGGGCGCATGGTTGCCCGTCGACGGGGCACTGGATGACAGCCTTGCTTGCGATTGGCTGATCGTTGTGACCGAGCGGTTCGACGAGCGTCCGAGTGACCAGCGCGTGCTCGGCCTGCTGGCGCGGGTCGGCCAGCGTACGCAGTTAGTCGCAGGGCTTCACCATGGCGTCTGGTGGCTCGCGATGGCGGGGCTGCTGTCGGGCTACCGCGTGAGCGTCAACTGGGAGGCCTATCAGCAGTTTGCCGAGCGCTTCGAGCGTTCGGTCGTCACGCAGCACATCTTCGAGATCGATCGTGACCGCGCCACCTGCGCGGGCGGCCAGGCAGGCGCCGACTTTATGCTGGCGATGGTGGCGCGCGATCACGGCCCGGGCCTCGCCGAGCGCATTGCGGACGCGCTGGGGCTCGGCGTGCTGCGCGCGGCGGAGGAGCGCCAGCGTATTCCTCAGGTGACGGCCGCGGGCGAGCGTCATCCCCGGCTCAACGATGCACTGCAGTTGATGGAAGCCAACATCGAGGATCCGCTCGCGACCGATGAGATCGCCGAACTCGTCGGCCTTTCGCGACGCCAGCTCGAGCGGCTGTTTCGTCAGTATCTTGGCGCCGTGCCCTCGAAGTATTACCTCGGCTTGCGTCTCATGAAAGCCCGCTTGCAGTTGAGGCGCACGAGCAAGTCTATCGTGCAGGTGAGTCTCGCGTGCGGGTTTTCTTCGGCGGCGCATTTCTCGAATGCTTACCGCGACCGTTTTGGGGTCACGCCGCGAGAAGAGCGGCGCAATTGGGTGGCGAGTCAGCACGGCTCGGGCGAACCTACCGCGGGGTAGCCCTCGGCACGTCCATCGTGCGACCTTTTGCGGTGCCGGCGAGGCAAAGGGACGAAGCAGCGGGGCCCCCGAACGCGATAAATCGCGTCGCGCCTGAGCAAGACGGCGTCGCAGACATTCTCTAGACTGACGCCATCTATCCAACGAGGTTTCCCCATGAACGCATTCGCTGTGAATCGCCAAACGTTCGATGACGTCATGGTGCCTGTCTTTTCGCCTGCGCCATTCGTTCCGGCGCGTGGGCTGGGCTCGCGCGTCTGGGATACGCAGGGGCGCGACTACATCGACTTCACGGGCGGCATCGCGGTGACCGCGCTCGGACACGCGCATCCGGAGCTCGTGCGCGTGCTGCAGGAGCAGGGCGAGACGCTCTGGCACGTCAGCAATGCCTATACGAATGAGCCCGTGTTGCGCCTGGCGAAGCAGCTGGAAGCGTTGACGTTTGCCGAGCGGGCGTTTTTTGCCAACTCGGGCGCCGAGGCCAACGAGGCCGCGCTCAAGCTTGCGCGTCGCGTTGCTGTCGAGCGGCATGGCCCGGAGAA
>NZ_DATJJF010000027.1:0-28077 GCF_035492435.1 Trinickia sp. | reverse complement strand
AGTGCGGCAATCACGCTGAAACGATAGTCACGTTGATGCAGGAAAACACCCAGCATTAATATCAGACGCATGATCGGGAGGAGGATGAAGAGCGCAATTCCTACAGTCATGATATGGGCACCGACAACAGCCGTTGCGGAGGGCCAACTGCGAGCCCATGGACCCAGCAGCGTCATCGCGAGTCCTGCTGCGACAGTACTGGCGGCCACCCACGTGCCGTAGTACAGAAGTCCGGCCAGATATTGTTCAAGCCTTGGCGCGTTCGATGCCGCGCATCTCATGCCGAAACGCCGAAAAGGCGGATACCAAATGCCTCGAGCAGCATCTGCACCGCAAGGATCACGAGCACGACGATGAAAAGCACGCGCAGTTTGTCGCTCGAAACCCGCATGAGGACGCGGGCTCCGAGCGCCGCGCCCACGACAGATCCCAGCGCCACGGGCGCGGCAATCGCGGTCACGATTTCGCCGCGCACGAAGTAGGCGCCAGCGCTAGCTGCCGCTGTCACTCCGATCATAAAATTCGACGTCGCGGAGGAAACCTTGATCGGCAGGCGCAATGCCGTATCCATTGCCGGGATCTTGAGGACGCCGCTACCGATGCCAAGTAAAGCCGAAATCAGTCCGGCGCCGTACATCAAGGACATGCCAAGCCCGACGTGATGCACGCGATATTCGATCTCGCGTCCGAGCGCATGATCCGGGTAGCGGGAATCCAGACACAACGAGGAACTCCACGAATTGATGCTCGCGGCGGGGGCGGCAACGACAGGATCGGAACGCCTCGCAAGCATTTGCTGCGCTGACAGCATCAGGATCACAGCAAAAATGAAATAGAGCACGGGTACTGGAATGAGACCGCTCATAACCACGCCGGATAACGCCCCTAGCGTCGTGGCGATTTCCAGAACAATGGCAAGCCGGACGTTGGTCAATCGACCACGAAGAAACGGTGCAGCGCTGCCGCAAGAACACGCGATCACCGAGACGATGCTGGCACCAACTGCGACATGAATGTCGATGTGGCCGAACACAGTCAGGATGGGCACGATGAAAATGCCGCTCGCCATACCGAGCATTCCGCCTAGCGCGCTAGCCCCAAGCGACACGGCAAACAGCCAGACTACATAACCGGTATCCATAGAAGACCCCGCGCCGCCCTACCGGCCGTGCGGCTTGCGCCGAGTGAGGTGGGTGACAAACTGGATCTGGTCGCCGCGGTAGTGCAATTTTTCATAATCGACGGGACGGCGCTGCTCGCTGTACGACGTGCGTTCAATGAGAAAAATCGGGCTGCCCGCCTTGATCTCAAGCGCTCGCGCGACCACCTTTTCTGCCGCGACCGCTTCGAGTCTGTACTCCGCTTCGATGAGTGGCGTATCGTACTTCTGCTCAAGCAACGAAAAGATCGGCTCGACCTCCAGGTCGTTCTCAATGATCTTCTCGCCGATCTCCTTCGGCAACCATGTCTCGTCGAACGATAGCGGTGTCCCGTCAGCGATGCGTATGCGCTGAATGTGGACCACCGGCGCACCCGGCTCAAGCGAGAGCTTGCGAGCGACAGGATCGCTCGCTTTTTCAATTTGCTTGCCGAGCAGCCGCGCTGTCGGATGGCGGCCATGCACGTACATGTCCTCGACAAAGCTGCTCAGTTCAGTGAGTTCTTGCGAAAGGCGCGGTTGTGAAACGAATGTGCCCTTACCGCGGCGGATTTCAATCACCCCCCGGCTGATCAGATTCTGCACGGCCTTCTGAAGGGTTGTCCGGCTTATCCCGAACATCGACAGCAAACTGGCTTCATTTGGCAGTTGCGTTCCCGGGGCGTAAGTCCCGTCGGCAATACTGGCCATAAGCGCGGCTTCCACCTGTGCGTAAAGGGGAAGTTGGCTGTCGCGTTTTGCATTCATATAGACATCGTGACGTCATGATGTCTATATGTCAAGTCGTTGAAAGCTCACCGGTGTTCGCGCTGTTGTCTTTCCGTTCTTGGCCGGGTTGCCGCCCGCTGCGACGGCAATGATCGGCAGCGCAACCCGCGCAGCGCCGAGGTGATTCATCGCTGGATGGCGGCGAACCTGTGCGTGGAATCACATCCCCGTGATCTCCTTGAGCAGGGCTTCGGCGTTGGGGTGGTGCGCCACGCAGTCGCCGGTCCGAAGCTATCTGAAGGCGATGGCTACCACGCGGCACTGGTCAACTTCCGTTATCTGGCGAACGCGCTCTGGACCACGGAGGATGCAGTCACGCGCCTATTCGACAACTCGCGGCCGCATACGCCTGTTCGATTGTGGCTGATGATGGTAAACCTGCCGGATCCTTGTCATTGATTCTTGGCGGGATCGTAGTAGACCATACTAGGCCAAGACATTTTCCCCACCTGCATGCGGATCGATTTAAGGATCCCCATCGGTCGACAATGGAGGGTGAAGCATGAAGATCGTCGTCATCGGCGGCACCGGTCTGATCGGCTCGAAGACCGTCCGCATTCTGCGCCAGGGCAACCACGAGGTCGTCGCCGCCTCGCCCAAGAGCGGTGTCAACAGCATCACAGGCGAGGGGCTTCAGCAGGCTATGGCCGGTGCGCAGGTGGTGATCGACCTCGCCAATTCGCCCTCATTTGAAGACAAGGCGGTGCTGGAATTCTTCGAGACTTCCGGCCGCAACCTTCTCGCGGCAGAGGCGGCAGCCGGCGTCCGGCACCATGTCGCGCTTTCCATCGTCGGTATCGACCGGACGCCCGACAACGGCTATTTCCGCGCCAAGGTCGCCCAGGAAAAACTGATCGAGACTTCCGGCATCCCCTACACCGTCATCCGCTCGACCCAGTTCATGGAATTTTTTGGAGGCATCGCTGATTCAAGTACGGACGGAAACGTCGTAAGGCTTTCGCCCGGCCTGTTCCAGCCGATCGCGGCGGACGACGTTGCTGCCATTGTTGCCGATGTGGCGGTCGCGGCCCCGCGAAGCGGCATCGTCGAGATCGCCGGCCCGGAACGAGCGCCTTTCAACGAAATCGTCGCCCGCTATCTGAAGGCGATCGGCGACCCCCGTGAGGTGGTGAGCGACCCCGAGGCCCGATACTTCGACGGCCGGGTCGAGGAGCATTCGCTCGTGCCGTTGGGCGAGGCGCGCCTCGGCCGCATCGGATTCGACGAATGGCTGCGCCGCTCGCGAGCAGGAGCCTGATTTCGCATTCGCCAACCGAAGGATAGGATCCCATGAAACGCATCCTCTGTTCGCTGCTTGTCGCCATCCTGCCGTTCGCGAGCGTTCTCGCAGAGGCGCCGAAGTCGAAGAACGCAAAGGTGACCCTCGTCTACCAGCACGAGTTGCCGAACGTTCCCGGCAAGAGCATCAAGGGTGTGCTCGTCGAATACGGACCGGGCGGCTACTCGCCCGGTCACACGCATCCCCAATCCGCCTTCATCTACGCGACCGTGCTTGAGGGGGCGATCCGCAGTCAGGTCAACGACGGGCCGGTGACGACCTACAAGGCCGGACAGAGCTTCTCCGAGCTGCCCGGCGACCGCCACGGCGTCAGCGCCAACGCCAGCAAGACGAAGCCGGCCAAGCTCCTCGCGGTGTTTGTGGTGGACACGAACGAGACGGAACTGACGATTCCATTCGGGAACTGAGGTTGACCTTTCGTGCGGGGACACAGCCGCAGCAGCGGAGGTTTATGAACGGGCACGAAAAAGCCGACCAATGAGGGTCGGCTTTTTCGTTGGCGCGGCCAAGCCAGCTTGGACGCGACGTAGCCATACAAAAATTCAGCCATCCCTATATGGGACCAAAGTCCAATAGCGTTTGCTGGCACGAGCGCTTTCAATAGTCCAGTCGTTTCACGAGTGGTGGCACTCGCCTGCGTTCGTGAAGTCGGCCGCACTGGTTCTCATTAATTGTTGGATTTGTGCATTAGCGACGGCCTCCTTTGCAGGTGGCTCCCGATTCATGGACGGAGAGGAAATCATGAGACGAATCGTTATCGGCGCGCTCATTTTGGGCTTTGGCCTGATGCAGTCCGGTTGGGCTCAAACTGCGGCGCCGATGCGCCCCTCGAAGATGACCTGTGAGCAGTTCGTTGCGGTGGACGATGTCTACAAACCCACCCTGGTCTACTGGGTAGCCGGCGTCGACAAACAAGGAGTGCACGAAACCGATACGATGGTCGTCGACACTGCAACTCCAATTGCCGCGATTGTTGAAGAGTGCAAGAAGACGCCAAAGGCTCTCTTCCAGAGCAAGGTCAGAGCTATGTACAAAAGCGGGCAAGTCACCTTGTTTGAGCATCACTGAAGCTACGGCCGGGATCACGGGCAAGCGGGTCCCGGCAAGGTCCGACAGCAACGTGCGTCAAGGCATTTTCATAACGGCTCGACGCCGCCGGGGGGCATACCCAGCGGCGCGTCGTCGAGCGTCGTTAGTGGACGTAAGAACCCCAGTGCGCGTTAAAAGCCCGCGGCCACGCCGTCGCTGCGCGGATCATAGCCACCCTGAAGCAAGCCGTCCGGACGCCGCACGATGGCAGCGGCATGGCCCACGGCTTCGTCATACGGCTGCAGCACCTCGACATCATGGCCGAGCCGGCGCAGCTCGTCGATCGTCTCGGCGCCAAAGCGGGCTTCGAGCTTGAGCGTCTCCGACGTCTGGCCCCAGGTACGGCCGAGCAACCAGCGCGGTGCATCGATGGCAGCCTGCGGGTTCCAATCGTAGTGCACCATGCGCGAGAACACGGCGCTTTGCGTTTGTGGCTGCCCGTCGCCGCCCATGTTGCCGTAGACGATCGTGCGTCCATCGGCCAGTCGGGCGAGTGCGGGGTTCAACGTGTGGAAGGGCAGGCGGCCCGGCGTAAGCGGATTGCGGGAGTTGGGATCCAGCGAGAAGCTGCAGCCGCGATTTTGCCAGTTGATGCCCGAACCGGGCAGCACGATGCCGCTGCCAAACTCGTGATAAATGCTTTGAATGAAGCTGACGGCAACGCCGTTGCCGTCGATGACGCCAAGCCATACGGTGTCAGCCGGCCCGCGCCCGTTGCCCCACGGTGCTGCTTGGGAAGGCGAGATCTTCGCTGCCATCGCGTCGAGCGCGGCAGGCGCGAGCAAGGTCTGGGGATCGACGTCCATGTACGCCGGATCGGTAATGTGCCGATCCCGCAGTGCGAAGGCCAACTTGGTTGCTTCGACGCAAGAGTGGACATACTGCGGGCCCAGAGGATCCATCTCGGGGCGCAACGTGCGATCGAGCATGCCGAGGATCAACAGCGACACGAGCCCCTGCGTCGGGGGCGGCATGTTGTAGACGGTGCCGAGCGAATGCGCGAGCGCGAGCGGCTCGCGAAAGCTCGCCTTGTGTGCCTCTAGGTCACCGAGGGAGAGGGGGCTTCCGAGCGTATCGAGATCTTGCGCAATGCTGCGAGCCAGATCGCCGCGATAAAAATCGTCGAAGCCCGCGCGTGTCAGATGCTCGAGCGTCTGTGCGAGGCGGGGCTGCAAGAAACGAGAGCCGGCCGCAGGCGGCACGCCATTATTGAGGAAGGCGGGCGCGAAGCCGGGCACGCGCTCAAGCTCGGCAAGCTTGGCCACGGTGCAGCGAGCTTGGCTGTCGGTAACCGGCACGCCGCCGCGCGCATAGGCGATCGCATCTTCGAGCAGCCGCGAGGCCGGCAGCTTGCCACCCAGCATTTCCGTCGAATAGCGGTGTGCCAGATCCCATCCTGATACCGTCCCCGCCACGGTGTTTGCGGCGAGCGGCCCGCGAAACGGAATCGCCGAGAGGCCGCGAGCGCGGTAACTCTCGATCGACGCCGCCTTTGCAACGGCGCCGCAAGCCTGAATGCCGACAGGCTCAGCGCCAGGACGTGCGATCAGCCAGAAACCGTCGCCGCCGATACTGTTCATGTGCGGATAGGCAACGGCGATCGTGGCAGCCGCGGCGATCATCGCCTCGACCGCGTTGCCGCCATCGCGAAGCACAGCAAGCGCGCTCTGCGCGGCAAGCGCATGGGGCGCGACAGCCATGCCGCGCGCGCCATGAATGGCATTACTCAAAGACATCGGGAGGGTTCCTTCGCTCTACGGCTTGTATACAAGAAAGTCGACAAGACCGGGAATTATGCCAAAAGAATGAGCAGCGCATTGACCCAGCCCGCCGAGAACACATGATAGGGGATCGGCGTTGTGTTACGTCGGGGGAGGGGCCGGCTGACGACGAGCGAAACGCGCGACTACCGCGCTAACGGCAGACGTTGTGCGGCCAGCGGCAGGTCGCTAGGTAATAGTGCAACGCAGCAAGATGCAAGTGCGACGAACCCAGCAACGTGCACGGTGCAGGCCTATCGGGCTGATATCGAATTTCCATTGGATAAATTTCGCGCGATGCAATTGAATAGGCGCCGTTGGTCGCCTTGTGGCGGCTGCTTTCAGTGCCAAGAGAGGGTGTAAGAATGAATTTGAAAATTGAAAGAAAAAGCGCATTAAAGGCAAAAAGCAAATACAACAAAATCGCAAAGACAGCGGTTTCTCTGGCTGTTTCGTTTGCTATTGCTTCGCCGGTATTCGCAGCAACGTTGACGCGCGATACGGGTGCGCCCATCGGCGACAACCAGAATTCGCAGACGGCAGGCCCCGCAGGTCCGGTGCTTTTGCAGGACTCCGCGCTCATCGAGAAGCTGCAGCGCTTCGACCGCGAGCGTATTCCTGAGCGTGTGGTGCACGCGCGCGGTACGGGCGCTTTCGGTGAATTCGTTCCGACGGCCGACATCTCTGATTTGACGAAGGCGGAAGTTTTCACGCCCGGCACCAAGACCCCGGTGTTCGTGCGCTTCTCGACGGTGATGGGCTATCGTGGCTCCCCCGAGCAGGCACGTGACCCGCGCGGCTTCGCAGTGAAGTTCTACACTCAGCAAGGCAACTGGGATATCGTCGGCATCAACTGGCCGATCTTCTTCATTCGCGATGCGATCAAGTTCCCTGACTTCGTTCATGCAAACAAGCCGAGCGCAGTGACGGGTGTGGGCGATCCCAATCTGGCGTTCGACTTCTTTGCGAATTCGCCCGAAGCGACGAACATGCTTACGCATCTCTACACGGATGCGGGCATGCCGGATTCGTATCGCCATATGGACGGCTTTGGCGTGCACGCCTTCAAGTTCGTTAATGCGAAAGGCGAAGTGCACTACGTGAAGTTCCACTGGAAGAGCGAGCAGGGCGTCCACGGCATTCGTCCGCAGGATATCCCGACATCGATCGGCCGCGACTGGAACCTGATGACGGATGACCTCTATAAAGCGTTGAATGCTGGCGACGATCCGAAGTGGGATCTGTACATCCAGGTGCTCACGCCGGAGGACCTGAACAAGTTCGACTACGACGCTCTGGACGATACGAAGGTTTGGGACGGTGTGCCCGAGCGTAAGGTCGGCACGATGACGCTGAACCGCGTGCCTGACAATTACTTCCAGTCGACCGAGGAATCGGCGTTTGCGCCGTCGCGCCTCGTGCCGGGTATCGAGCCGTCGGAAGACCGCATGTTGCAGGGTCGTCTGTTCTCGTATGCGGACACGCAGATGTATCGTCTGGGTGCCAACTACATGGACCTGCCGATCAACCGTCCGCTCGTGTCCGTCACGAACAACAATCAAGACGGCGCGATGAACATCGGCGATCGCAAGGGCGAAGTGAATTACGAGCCTTCGACGCTGGGCGAGTTGGCGCAGGATCCGCAGTACAAGTACTCGCAGATGGCGCTCAGCGGAACGACGCAGCAGGAAGCCGTCCACAAGAAGATGCTGTTTGCCCAGGCTGGTGAGTACTATCGCAGCTTGTCGGCACAAGATAAGGCTGACCTCATCACGGCGCTTTCGGCTGACCTTAGCCACGTGACGAACGAGCACAACCAGTACACGATGCTGTCGTACTTCTACAAGGCGGATGCCGATTACGGCACGCGCCTCGCTCACGCTGTTCACGCTAACGTGGAGCAAGTGCAGTCGATGGCTGCGAAGCTGAGCGACAACTAAGCATCGCATGGGACCGGAGTCAGCGCGGAAACGCTAATTCCGGTCGATTGCTCTGCTTGCTTGTGACCAAGGTAAGCGCTTCAGCGCTTACCTTGGTCGACATCAAAACGATATACATTTCTCGGGGTTGTGCACGTCACCCGCAACTCTCGTATCACGCGGGCAACCGCAACGGAATTCATCATGCGATCCAGCCTCCTGACGCGCACTATGCGCCGCGTAGCGGCAGCGATGTCACTAGCCGCCATCGCAGGGTGTGTCCATTTGCCCGATAAGCCGGCGTATACAAAAGCCGATCCCAAAGCATTGCGTCGCTATGACGGCGACTGGTTCGACGCGGCGCGCGTCGGACGCATCGACATCTTGCGCGGGCTACTTGACGCTGGTTACCCGATCAATGCCGCCGATAGTCACGGCTATACGGCCGTGATCCTTGCCGCTTACGATAGCCAGCCGGCCGCACTCGATTTTCTGCTTTCTGCCGGTGCCAACGCTTGCACGGGTGATGTCCATGGCAATACCGCGCTGATGGGGGCGCTTTTCAAAGGCGACTCCGCGATCGCCCGACGTCTCGTCAACACGGCATGCCCAATCGATCAGACCAACAATGCCGGTGAAACGGCGCTCGATTTTGCCGCGCTGTTCGGCCGTGTTGACCTCATACCGGTGCTCGTAAAGCACGGCGCCAATCCGAATCACGTCGATGGGCGTGGTCAGTCGTTGCTGCAACTGGCCCTTTCGCAGGGCAGCGCACAAAGCGCGGATGCGCTGCGGCAGGCCGGCGCCACGCGATAGCGGCAAGAGGTTTCGTTGGCAGCGCGCCCCGATCGCGCGACTCTCAAATGCGGTGACGTCCCGTCTGCCTCGCGGAAATGGCCTGTCTCGGTCTATGATGCGGGAAATCGTCCTGCGAAACACGCGAGCTTTCTTTCAAAAATATTTCGGAGTGTGAGGCGTGTCTGCTTCACGCTCGTCGCTACCGGCGGCATTTTTGCTCGGCTTGGTGGAGCGGGATTTGACTAGCTGGTTCGTTAGGACGAAGCTACGCCTCTGCATTTCTTGCCCCGAACCGGAGCCTCATGAGTCCATCCCTGACTGTACGCCGTATCGCCGCCGATCAGGGCGCCACGCTTCGCGAGTTACGCGCGGCCGCGTTGCGCGAAGCACCCTACGCATTCGAGGAGACGCTGGAAGAAGCGCTGGACGAGCGCATCGAAACGTTCGATGCCGTTGCCGCGCGCCATGCTGTCTCGGATGTGTCCACATCGTTCGTCCTCTATACCGAGGGGCATCCGGCGGGCCTCGTCAGCGCGTACTTCGATGAATCGTGCAAAGCGTTTGTTCGAGGGCTCTGGGTCGCACCCGCCGTGCGCCATCTGCGCGGTGGCGAGCTGCTCGTCAATACCGCCGACGACTGGCTGGCCGCTCGCGGCGCAACCAAAGTGCACGCGTGGGTGACGGACGCGAACGTCACCGCTATGCGCTTTTACGAACATCTGGGATTCGGCGCCACAGGAGACCGCGCGCCCGTAGCCCGCGCCTCTCTCGAATGGGAAAGCCTGCTCGAGCGGCCCGCACAGCGTTAGCCCTACCGCCGCGCGGCCGCGAGCCGCATGCGGACTTATCTTGTGCCCACTTTCCGGCCGGCGTTGCGCCTGCCCGTAATTCGCTTAAAAATTCTGGCCGCTCGCGCGGACGTCTGTAAAATAGCCGAAATTTTTCGCTTCGACGCCATGTCGCTGAACAAATCGCCATCCTTCGAGTTACGCAGCGGCTCCGTCGACTCGCTCCTGTTCGTCGTCAAATCGACCGATCTCGACGAGTTAAAGAGCGAGCTCACGCGGCGCTTTGAAGCCACCCCCGACTTTTTTTCGGGCGACGTCGTCGCTATCGATCTGCGCCGTCTCGGCGACGATGAACGTGTCCCGCTCGCTGAGATCGTCCGTTTGCTGGAAAGTGTGCGCATGCGCACACTCGGTGTCGTTGCCGCGCCTCATCAAACGGGCTGGGCCGTCGATGCCGGATTGCCACTCCTTGAAGCGGGTGACCGGCGCGGGAGCGCCGGCAAGCCGCCGCAAGCAGAAGAGCCGCGTGAGGCCGTTCGGCTTGAGGAGGCGCAAACCGTAGCACCGATGCGGGCCGTGCCGGCAACGGGCTCAGGACAGACGCTCATTGTCGACAAGCCGCTGCGTTCCGGTCAGCAGGTGTACGCGAAGGGCGACCTGGTTGTGCTCGCGCTCGTGAGCAATGGCGCGGAAATCATCGCGGAAGGCAATATTTATGTCTATGCGCCGTTGCGCGGGCGGGCGCTCGCAGGCGTGCACGGCAATCACGAAGCGCGCATTTTCTGTACATGCCTCGAACCGGAACTGATCTCGATTGCCGGCATCTATCGGACAACCGAGAATCCACTGCCGGCCGATGTGCTGAGCAAGTCCGTGCAAGTGAGGCTTGCTGACGAGAAGCTGATTATCGAACCGTTGCGGCTTACATAACGCGCGCTTCCACGGCGCTGCGGCGTGCGAGTCTGCTTGAACCTCATTGGACGAATACAGGGTAAGGGGAAAATGGCAAAAATCGTTGTGGTGACTTCGGGCAAGGGCGGCGTGGGCAAAACCACGACGAGCGCGAGCTTTGCATCGGCACTCGCCTTAAGAGGCCATAAAACGGCCGTCATCGATTTCGACGTCGGCCTGCGCAATCTCGACCTCATCATGGGCTGTGAGCGGCGAGTCGTTTATGACTTCATCAATGTCATCCAAGGCGAGGCCAATCTCAATCAGGCGCTCATCAAGGACAAAAAGTGCGAAAACCTTTTCGTGCTGCCCGCTTCACAAACGCGAGACAAGGATGCGTTGACGCTCGAAGGCGTCGAGAAGGTCATCAACGATCTCATCGAGATGGGTTTCGATTACATCGTCTGTGACTCGCCCGCCGGCATCGAGACCGGTGCACTCTATGCGATGCATTTCGCCGACGAGGCCCTGGTCGTGACGAATCCCGAAGTATCGTCGGTGCGCGATTCCGACCGGATCCTCGGCATTCTGTCGTCGAAGACGAAACGCGCAATCGATGGCAAGGAGCCGATCAAGGAGCATCTGCTCATCACGCGCTACAGCCCGAAGCGCGTCAGCGAAGGCGAGATGCTGTCGCTCTCCGACATTCAAGAAATTCTGCGCATTGAATTGATCGGCGTCGTGCCCGAGTCCGAAGCGGTTCTGCACGCGTCGAACCAAGGTCTGCCGGCCGTACACATGGACGGCACGGACGTCGCCGAAGCCTACAAGGACGTCGTCGCGCGGTTTCTGGGTGAGGAAAAGGCGCTGCGCTTCACTGATTATCAGAAGCCCGGTTTCTTGCAGCGCCTCTTCGGCAACAAGTAAGGCGGAGGCACGACATGTCGATTCTTTCCTTTTTGCTCGGCGAGAAGAAGAAGTCCGCGGTCGTCGCGAAAGAACGCCTGCAACTCATCATCGCCCATGAGCGTGTGGGTGGGCGTCCGCCGGCCGATTACCTTCCAGCCTTGCAGCGCGAACTGGTTGCTGTCATTTCGAAGTACGTCCAGATCTCCAACGACGACATCCGCGTCAGCCTCGAGCGTCAGGACAATCTCGAGGTCTTGGAAGTCAAGATCGAAATCCCTCAGCTGTAGACCGATGGCGGGCTGCTCCAAGCCCGCATCGCCTTCTGCCTCTTCCGCTTTCCCTTGTCAGCGCATTTCGCGGGCCGAGCCGCATGCTGCTCACTCGACGTGCAAAAAACGGTTGCACTTTGGGGCCCCGCGTAACACTGAGGTTGTCGACGCAGCCGAGGTCTCGCGCATTATAGGGATGTCGTCGCCTGAGAAGCGATCACATCAAGAAGAGGCTCATCATGAAAGTATCTGCGCCGTCACTTATGATCCGCATTGCGCTGGCAACTGCGGCGAGCATGACAATTGTGGCTTCGGTATCGGCACAAGAGGTGCTGATCGCGCCGAGTGCACCGCCCCCCGTGCAAGATGAAGCGGTCCCTGCGCCGCGCGCCGGTTATGTATGGGATCACGGTCACTGGCGTTGGGAACACGGACGTTACGTCTGGGTGCGCGGCCATTGGGAAGTGATGCGTCTTGGCCACCACTGGTCGCCGGGACATTGGGCTCCCCGCGATTCACGCTGGGTCTGGATCCCGGGGCATTGGTCCTGATCCGCGCGAGGTGGCGTTCATGAAGAAATCGCTTTTCGCGATCGCCGTTGTGGCGGTTCTCCTTGCGGGGTGCGTTGTCGTACCGGCGCACCCGGTTCACTATCATCCGGCAGCCGTCGTCATTTATTGACCGAGTGCGTGCGCGTCCGAGCCGCCGTCCATGACGTGGGGCGCCGGCCGTGATCTCTTTATCGGCCCGCCGCCCCGTCCTGCCGCGCAGTGCTTTCGGCTTCGTCTTCGCAGCGTGGCTCGGGCATCGGCGAGGCCGTTACCGCAGCCGGTTGTGTCTGCGGCGTCAGATAACGGTGCGAGAGCGCTTCGTAGAGCGGTGGTGCTATGAGGCGCGATACCCGGCTTGCGATGAGCGCGGTGGCCATCAGCGAAATCACAAGCGCGTGACCGTTGATCATTTCCATCACGATCACGAACGAGGTGATCGGAGCTTGCGTTGCAGCCGCCAAGTAGCCGACCATGGCCAACGCGATCAGCATGGGCAACTGCAAGTGGTCGAACAGCATGTGAAGCAGATTGCCGAAGCCGGCACCAATCGATAATGACGGCGCGAAAATGCCACCCGGAATTCCGGGCAGATACGAAGCGACCGTCGAAATCATTTTAAGGAACGGATAGAGCAACGAGAGGTGCTCATGTCCTTCGAGCAGCCCGCGCGCTTCCGCGTAGCCGCTGCCGAATGTGTGCCCCCCACTCACGGCACCGACGATTGCGATAATGAGGCCGCACACGGCACCAAATGCGGCGGGCCGCTCTTGACGCAGGCGCGTAAGCGCGGAGGGTACCCATCGCGAATGATTCACCAGCAGCCAAGCGAACAGGCCGCCGGCGAGCCCGGTCACCAGCGCCGTGACAGCGACGGCCATGGCAAGCATGCCGGGAAATTGCGAGTTGGCCTGGATAGTACCGAAATAGGTGTAGTTGCCGTCGATGCCGAGCGCAATCACGCCCGCGATAATGATCGCGGTGATCAGTACGCCGCTCGTGCGCGATTCGAAGCTGCGCGTCAGCTCCTCGATGGCGAACACGATTCCGGCAAGCGGGGTGTTGAATGCGGCGGACAGACCGGCCGCGGCGCCTGCAAGCACCAGTTGCCGCTCGATCAGCGCCGTCGAGCGCGGGTAGAGACGTCGCAGGTTGAACATCAGCGCAGCGCCGACTTGCACAGTCGGCCCCTCGCGTCCGATCGTGAAGCCACCGACGATACCGAGCAACGACACCGCAATCTTGCCCGCGAGCAGCCGCGGCGCGAGCAGCCGCGGCCCGAGCTTCGTCGTCCCTTCGTGCAGTGTGGCGATGACTTGCGGAATACCACTGCCTTCAGCGCCAGCGAAAAAGCGGCGCGTCAGCCAGACCGAAGCCGCTCCGACAACGGGCGTGACGATGAATGGCAACCACGCATGGCGGTGCTGCATGGTGAGAAACGCGTCATAACCCCAATCGATGAGACGCGCGTAAGTGACTGCGATCAGGCCCACGGCGATTGCACCGAGCCAGAAGATGCCATAGCGGCGCCACAGTTGTCGCGCGTGCCGTAACGCGCCGGAGGGGCGGGTGAGGGTTATGCGGGGCATGATCGACGAGATCAGAAAGCACTGATTATACCGGCGGGGCCCGCTCCATCCTTTGGATCGAATACCGCGCGCGACACATACCTGTCCGAAGGCAGGCCTCATTGCATGGCCGTAAAGTTTGTGAGCAATTATTCGCGTGAGATGCAAGGCAGGTGCCGTGCGCCGCGAAAATATGCTGCCGTGTTGGAGCGCCGTGGGAATTTTTTGAGCGCTCATTCGACCAACGGGCTGACAGTTGAAATGCCTGAGCGGCACTCTTGCGCAATCGCAATTGCCGCCCGATTCTGAAGGTGAGCAATGAGTTCGTCAGCGATGCGATCAATTGAAGTCGATTTTTTGCGGGGTGTGGTACTGATCGTCATCGCCCTCGATCATGTTTCGTACGGCGTTATCCAGTACGCCACACTGCACAGCTATGCGTATTGCGACGCCGCGGAAGTATTCGTTTTTCTTGGCGGCTATGCGTCAACGTCAGCTTATGCCGGCATGGCGGCTCGTAGCGGAGAGGGTGCTGCCAGGCGGCGCTTCCTAAAGCGCGCGTGGGAACTTTACCGTGCTTACGTTTTGACAGCCGGCTTAATGCTTGCGTGCGGTGCTGTGCTCACGTGGCTGCCGTCACAGCCGCCTCTTGCCGCCGATAGGGGCTGGCAGCTGTTTGCCCACGCGCCGCTGCATACGCTCGCCGATATCGCGTTGTTTCGCGAGCAGCCGTTTTTATCGGCGGTGCTGCCGATGTACGTACTGTTCGCGCTGTGTGTGCCGCTTGCCGTGCCGCTCGCGCGACGTGCGCCGATGTCGCTTCTTGCGCTGAGCTTTGCCGTATGGCTGGTTGCGCCATGGCTTGGCCATCGATTGCCCGATGCTACGGGTGCAGGTTGGCCATTCAACCCATTTGCATGGCAGTTGATGTTTGTGTTTGGCATGCTGTCGCGGCTTTATCCGTTGTCCGCCGACGTGCTGAGTGCGAACATGGTGCGCGGCCTCACGCGCGCCGCATTCCTCGTTGTGCTGACCTTCGCTTTCGTCAAGCTTTGCGTTGACGTTCACCCGTCGCCGGGCTATTTGAAGCAAAACCTCGCGAGCGTGCGGGTCATCAGCTTCTTGTCGATTGCCTGGCTATGTGCGCAAGCCGCGCACCGCGGGTGGCTGCGCTCGCTTGCCACTCGCCTTCCGGCTGTCGTGATGGCCGGCAGGCAAGGGCTCGTTTGCTTTGTTGGCGGCACGCTCGTGTCGATGAGCGAAGAGACGGCGTTGCATCTTGCCCATGTGCGAACGACGGAGCTACTGACTGACTGGCCGATCCGGCTCTTCGGTGACGTTTCGGCGATCGCTGCCATGCTTGTGCTCGCATCGATGGCGAGCCGGCTAGAGGTGGCTCGCACGCAACCCGTTGCGATTCGATCGTCGTCCTTGGTGCGCGCGCCTGCAAGCGCGCACCATAAACCCGATCGTTAGGATAACGAGACATCGCGCGTCTCGCGCATGAGGAACACCGCAATGAAGCTCACTGCACCTGCGACGGACACATAGGCGCCCACCCACGCGAGACCGCCGCGCGCTGCGAGCATTTGCGCGATATAGGGCGCGACTGACGCGCCCAGAATGCCGCCAAGGTTGTATGCCACACCGGCGCCCGTGTATCGGACGCGTGTGGGGAAGAGTTCGGGCAATAGCGCACCCATTGGGGCGAAGGTTACGCCCATGAGAAACAGCTCGATGACGAGGAAGAGCGTGATCAGAGGCGCCGAGCCGCTGCCGACAAGCGGGGCCATCGTAAAGCCCGATGCCATTGCTGCGGTGATGCCGACGATGAGAACCGGTCGGCGGCCGAAGCGGTCGCTCGCCCAAGCTGAAAGCGGCGTTGCCAGCGCCATGAAGAGGACTGCAAAGCAAAGCATTCCGAGGAATCCTTGCCGCGAGAAGTGCAGTGTCGACACGCCATACGACAGCGTAAAGACGGTAGAGATGTAAAAGAGCGTGTAGCAGACCACCATGGCGAGCGCCCCGAGCAGGGTAGGTCCACTGTGATGGGCGATGAGCGACATAATCGGCATTCGCACGCGCTCGTGCCGCTCGAGCGTGGCCTTGAAGGCGGGCGTTTCTGCGATCTTGAGTCGGACATACAGACCGAGCGCAACAAGCACGGCGCTAGAAATGAACGGCACGCGCCAACCCCAGCTACGAAATTGTTCGTCGGAAAGCGCGAGCGCCAATCCGAAGAAAAGGCCGTTCGACGCGAGGAATCCGATCGATGGGCCCAATTGAGGGAACATGCCGAACCAGCCGCGCCGTCCAGCGGGTGCGTACTCAGTGGCGAGCAACGCCGCGCCGCCCCATTCGCCGCCAAGCCCGATGCCTTGCCCTAGCCGCAAAATGCAAAGGAGCACGGGTGCGAGGCCACCGATCGTGTCGTAGCCGGGTACGAAGCCGATCAGTGTCGTGGAAATCCCCATGAGCAGCAGCGACGCGACGAGCGTCGATTTGCGGCCGATTCGGTCACCAAAATGGCCGAACAGGAACGAGCCAATCGGCCGCGCGATAAACGCAAGCCCGAACGTGACGAATGCCGAGAGCGCTTGGGCCGTGGCTGAGCTGTGCGGAAAAAATACGGGGCCGATGACGAGCGCCGCAGCTGTTGCGTAGACGTAGAAATCGTAAAACTCGATCGCCGTGCCGATAAAGCTGGCAAAGACGATGCGGGCGCGGCCAGGTGCGTTTGCGGCGGCGTCCGATGGTGGGGCCACCGCGGGCGAAGACGGCGAAGCCGACATAGTGTTGTCTCCTGTGCATGGAGCGACGCGCGGGGCACCACGACGCCGCATCCCGTGTGACATCGGTTCGACGCGCATCCGATTTTCGATAGTCGAGCTCCTGCGACGCTTCACATCACGCGATGCCGATCTGCGGCAGGCGCAGAACGCGAAGCTCGGAATCGATGGAGCTCGGGGTTTGCAGGCGGAGGCTGAACTCGCCGGCACGGCGCGTGACCAGCGAGCGACGCGCCGCAAGCGCGACCTTGCAGTCCCAGCGCGGGTTGGCGTGAATTATAGCGATTGGCGCCGGACACCTGCGGCGTATGCACAGGCGGCGGGCGGTGCGTCCGAAGACGCGAGGCGCCCGCGCGTTGATGCCTTCAATTGCAGAGGGTAGGCGACAAGCTCAAGGCTCGTGGTCAGCGCGTATTGCGCGGTGCTTCGTCGAATGCTTGTGCTTGCGGCATTGCGATGGTGTGCAACTGGAACTTGCCGTTGTCGTTGAAAAGCCAGTCCTCCATCATTTCAATACGGCCCTGCGCGTTGAGCAGCGTAGGCGGCGGAGGAGGTAACGGCGCGGCGCGGCGCAGCGTGGCGAGCGCGGTGGCTTCCGCCTCGGGGTCACCGTTGGTTCGATAGACGGATGACGAAAGCAACTCTCCGTTTCGATTGACGGTAAACGTCACAACGACGAGCGAGCGCAACATGGGTTGCGGAGGTCGGTTGAGCACGTAGGACGGATTGCGCTCGACGATCCGGCGCGCGACGGCGTGACGGTACTGGTCGAGCGTCACGCTGCTGACGGACGCGGGGGGCGCCATCTTGACAGCGGAGGAGCTGTATTGCGGCGGCGTAATCGTGCATGCGCTCGAGAGCGTCAGCGTGCTGACAGCGATAAAACGCCAAAACCCGTCGGCACGCAAGGCGGGTAGGCGGTGACAGATGGAAGTCATGGCGCGGCGTGGTTTTCAGATGGTCGAGGGGGTGCGAGTGGTAAAAGCGTAGGCCACAAAGTGCTCTCGCGCATCCCGATTCGCCCCCGTTCAGTGGGAAAACGCACAACACCGCCGCCTGTGTCGAAACAGGCGGCGGTTGCCGTTTTATTGTGAAGACGCTAGGTTTCGTCAATATGTTATGAGGGACTCCGCCCACCAGTGGGTGCCCATGTCGCCGGTGCCATTTCGGATCCAGCCGTAGTCGCCATACCCAGCCCCCTCTCCGGGCCAGGGGTTCATGAAATACAGCATCGAACCGTTATCGTCATAGCCGTCGAGCACCACAAAATGGCCACCGCCGCTGCTCCAGGTCCAAAGGATGACAACGGGGTAACCGCTCTGAATCGCCGAGCGTGCAGTGCTGTAGCTAATGGGTTGACTGTAATAGGTGGAGTTGCGTCGGCCCCAAGACCAGACGATGCCCGCGATACCTGTCGTGCCGGCCAGGTAATTACCTGAGTTCACCGAATCGTTCCAATAGAACGGATTGGTTGCGCAAGCGTAATTGACCGAATCGACCCAGTTCGCGACGGCGCACTGCTGCGCGGATACGCCGCGGTAGGCCAACACGGCCACCGCGTCGGCATCCCAGCACCAATTGCTATGCTCCTGTTGCACCACAGGGAAATTGAGCTTGAACGATGCCGCATTCGTTCGTAATGGCAAGCTCAACGCCAACGCAAACACGAACGCACCAATAAGGACACGAATCGCTGTCAGTGTTTTCATGGTTGCCCTCTCAACGGTTGAATCGGACGTCTTGCAGGCCGAGCGCCACGCGAGCCTTCAGTCGATCTTCGAGCTCCGAGGCGGACAGTGTTTCCACCGGCACCGCATTCAGCGCGTCCGCTTGCTCGACGTTCAGCGCTGCACGCGCACTTGAAAGCAGGACGTAGCTGCTTTGGACGTCTCCGCCGGACATGGGCGCAAACGTGACTTCCATAAAATCGGCCACGGCTTGAAGGCTGCGCACGAAACGCAGACTCGGGCGAGGCGATTGAGCGCTATAGCTAGCTTCGACGGCTGCGATTTCTTGGGCAAGCTGGCTTGCGCCGGCTTCCACCATCTTCCAGCTTCCACCCATGCGTGCAATCGTAAGGAGTCCTATTGGTTTGCCCGATGCGAGCACGATGAATCGCCACTGTCCGGTAGGGCGAATACATGTTTCGAGCGGCTTGCCAGTCAGCAAGGCAACGGGGTCGACGAGATTGACTTCAAAGCCGTCGCCGAGCGTCGCGGAACGAAGATCCGAATCGGTGCCGGCCATGACGCGGTTGGCGCCGGATTGGGTTGCGTCTGCTAGCAGTCGGTCCCGGAGCTGCCGCAATGCCGCCTCAGCGGCCTGTCGTTGCGGCGTTCGCGAAGTGGGTGCTGTGGCATCGGAGAACGACGCAGCAGCGACGTTGATCGGTCCGCTCTGCGCGAGCGCACAGTGAGAAAGCAATAACGCCGTGATAGGCGCAAGCAAATGTGATTTGCCAATTTGCATTTGATTTCTCCTGGGGTGCTAGTGGACTCCGCATGGAGCAAGTGTTCTGCCTATCGTGCATATTCTTGCGATGCGTATTGAGTAAATAAAAAAATAGAAATTTAATTGCTTTGGTTTGTCAATTTTGAAAAAAATCCGATTGATGGGTACGGTTTCCTATTGCCGCCGCGTCTGAACGTGCGCGCTCAAATATGCTGGGGGAACCGGTCTGTTTTCCGTGCTCGCTACCATGTGGACATTGCGCTTTGATGTCATTTCTACACGGTGGATGAGAATTTTTTGGAAAAGAGGCGGCCATGCGTGCATCCGCCGGGTGCAGGCCGGGCGATGGCTGATCGCCCGGGCAGCGAACTGTTCCACTGGCGTGTGCCACGAAGAACCCAAATGCTGGGAAAGTGGCGGGCTTCTCCCGCAATGTTTGATATTGCAATGTCATTTTCCTAAATACGGGGATTACGGTGTGATAAAAAAGTTTGAAAACGCACTGTCGATCTAGTATCTTTTTATCGTTTTTCCGAATAGAAGAAAGAGGGGGCTTTGCTATTTAATTGTTGGTCAAATTCTTTAAAACTATTTCGGGGGCGACATGTTGCGCAAGACGATGGAATCTCCGCTGCGGGAGGCGGCGGATGCTGAAGTCTGGTTCGGTGAGCTGGCGGAAATCGGGCGGCGCTATGATTTTGATTACACGATATTCACATTGTTGGCGAGGGATGGCCTTCCCATCAGCAATGCTTTCTATATGAGTAATTTCTCGGTGGTCTGGAGGAAAATCTATGAGCAAAAGCGATATGCCCAGATCGACCCCATCCTTCAATATTGCCGTTCGCAGCTGAGCCTGCTGATCTGGGATGAGAAAAGCTTCGTCGGCGCTGAGGAGCGCACACTTTATGAGCAGGCAAGCGGATATGGCCTGCGTTGGGGCGTAGCGTGCCCGATCCATGGCCCGAAGCATGAGGTGGGGATGCTGTGTTTCGCGAGCCGCGTGAAATCCGATGAAGCAAGGCGCAACGTCGAAAGTCGTCTGCCCGAGCTTGGGTTGATACGGGACATGGCCTATGAGACGAGCTTGCAGCACGTCAAGCAGAAAACGAACGCGGTCGTTCCAAAGCTCACCCCGCGCGAACTTGAATGCCTCAAATGGATGGCGAAGGGCAAATCGAGTTGGGAGATATCAAGAATTCTGAGTTGTTCTCAGTCGACCGTCGAATACTTCGTCGGCAACATCCGGAACAAGATGGGGGTTCATAAACGGGGGCAAGCCGTGATGATGGCGGTGGCGTGGGGATTGCTCGATCCTCAAGAACCGAGCGCGATTGCTTCGACGGAAATCCGTTCGGCGTGACGGGCTTTCCGCCTTCGATTTGATCATTTGAGATCTTAAGTAGGACGCTCTGCCGCCTGGTCGTTTGGTGAGCGATCCTGTCAACTCTGGGCAGCAGAGCGCATATGGGTGACGTGCAGAGACGGCGTCGTGCGCTTGCGAAAGGACGCTTTGGTACGGGCGAGCGTGTCCTACGCGAACACCGCAAGTTCCCAGCTTCACGGCCCGGTAATTGCTCATGTCAAGCATCGACGGATCGATTCGGTTGTTGACCTATCGCGCGACATAGACCGTATTGGCATAGGCATACGCATCGTCTGTTCGTAGTGATCGATCGAGTTGTACGATGACACGATTAATAACGTGATCGCAATCAGGCTCCAGGACGACGGCCGGCCAGGGTCTTGGTCGGCACTTTGCCGGCGGCTGTTGCCTCGTCGAGCCACCTCTCGCGTTTCGACGTTGAAAGCTTATAAGGTCAGCGAAACCTTCCTTGATTGCTTCGAGGAATTAGCAGCGGGAACGGTCATATCGAAAAAGGAGCTGGGAGTCAGCAAGGCCAGACGCGCGCGGGACTGCGACAAAGTGTCGTGCGATTTTACGTCCGCTATTGGGGGTCGTTTTAATTCATATTAAACGAGGTCACATCAATGGAGGATGTATGAAGCAAATCCGAATTATGGCTTCGGGCGCCGCGCTCACGCTTTGTTTTGTTGCCGGTATGGCTCATGCGCAAACAACGAGGCCCGGCGGTATGTATGTGGCGCCTCCGAATTGGGAAATGCTCGAAAAGCTTACGCCGGAGCAACGGCAGCAGGCCATCACGATCCAAGAGAAAATGATGCAGATGCAGATGCAGCACGAGGACGATATGGCCAAAATGGAGATGAAATACAAACACGACATGATGCAAATGCAGAGTCAAATGTTAGACCTTTATAGGGGCCATTAGCCAACCGAGCGTCAACCGACAAGCGGGTCGCTTTAACGTGGCAATACCCGGCTCTTTGGGGGCGACCCGGGACGTTGCAAACCGCACGGCCCGCGGCCGACCACTATTGAACGCTGAGGCCTTGGTCCGTGTTATCCACCTTTGTAAAGGTCAAGTAATTGGTATTGCATTTGCATCATGTCGTGTCGGTACTTCATTTCCATTTGAATCATCTTTTCATCCCGGTCCATCTGCATCTGCATCATTTTTTGTTGGATCTCAATGGCCTGCTGTCGTTTGTCGGGTGTGAGTTTTTCCATCATTTGCCAATTTGGGGCATAACCGCCTTGCCCCGTACCCATCCCTTGGGCGTGTACTATGTTGGCTGAAAGCAAAAGTGCAAACAATCCGACGAAAGCCATATTTCCGATTTTTTTCATGAGTCCTCCGTTCGACTATGGCACTTGATTAAGTTAAGCGGCGCATCGCTGATTTGTATAATCCGATGGTCTGCTTGGAAAGTAGGTGTGGAATCCTCGGGGTGATTAAGATGCGTCGCTCTTTACTATACAATTGTTTGTGGATCCATCCAAAATCAACATTGAGTTTTCTACCCCATTCTTGGAATTCAAGTGGCAATTTGCCAGATCAATAAGGGCTGGAAATATGCCAGGAGGGATGGATTATCTTTCTGCTTATTGAAAGGATTGCCGTGCTGGTTGCGTTTGCAGCGGGTATGAGGCAAACCGCATCGCAGAAGCCCGACCGGAGTGGTGCGAAAGCGATGATTTTTATCAACAGCTGATTGCCGGCACTAGGGCGCCCTTCGATCATGCGGGTTTTGACAAAGCGCTGCCGCCTTTAACGGCCTGGATCATGTCAGTATCGTGAATCATACTTACCACTGGTAGGGCGGCTTGGCGCAAGGCGGGGCAGTACTGAGCATATTCCAAGCCGGAGGTGTCACGGACAACCGCCCGTGCTGATGGCGGTTTCCCGATTGGAGGGAAGTGAGATGTCCGACGGAATCAACCATCAACGCCGCCGCCTTATTAACGCTGGGGGCATGATCGCCGCCGCGGCCCAGCTCGGCGTCTCCGGTTTCGCGAGAGCGCAGTCTGGCAGGATGAGTTCAGGAGAACCGTCGACGAACAGCGTGTGGCGAATGAACCTAGCGGCGGTCGAATTGCCGGTTCAAGGCAAGTTACCTTCATTCGACGGTGCGATCGGATGGCTCAATTCGCCGCCGTTGACAGCAGCCGGCCTGCGCAAAAAAGTCGTCGTTGTCGATTTTTGCACTTATACCTGCATCAATTGGCTTCGCTCGCTTCCGTATGTCCGAGCATGGGCCGAAAAATACAAGGATAGAGGCTTAGTGGTAATTGGCGTGCATACGCCCGAGTTTGTTTTCGAGAAGAACATTGACAACGTACGCCGCGCACTAAAGAGCATGAGTGTCGATTATCCGATTGCGGTCGACAGCAACTATGTGATCTGGCGGGCATTCCATAACGAGTATTGGCCGGCCCTCTACTTCGTCGACGCGCAGGGGCGCATTCGACATCATCACTTCGGTGAGGGAGAGTACGAACATTCGGAAAGGGTCATTCAACAACTGCTGGTCGAGGCTGGAATCGAGGGCATCGGCGATGGTTTGGTTTCGGTCAATGCGGGTGGTGTGGAAGCCCCGGCCGATTGGGGGAGCTTGAATTCACCGGAAAACTATCTCGGCTATGACTTGACGGAGAATTTTTCGTCTCCCGGTGGAGGGGTACTGGATCAGCGTCGCGACTACGCTTTCCCCACACGCTTGAGCCTCAATCATTGGGCCCTTTCGGGCGATTGGACGTTGAACGAGCACGCCGCCGTAATGAACGAGGCCAATGGCCGGATTGCGTACCGCTTTCACGCCCGCGATCTTCATCTCGTCATGGCACCGGCACAAAGAGGAAAGCCCGTTAAATATAGCGTGCTGATTGATGGGCAGCCGCCTGGCGTTGCCCACGGATCTGATCTGGACGAGCAGGGTAAAGGCAATTTGGTCGAACCGCGGCTGTATCAGCTGATCCGGCAAAAGCAGCCCATTGTTGAACGTCAATTCGAGATTGTGTTTCTCGATCCTGGCGTGCAGGCGTTTGTGTTCACCTTTGGCTAATACCCGGAAAAGGACAGGGGAGCGTCTCGACTTGATCGCTCGAACCGCTACCAATCCGCTACCAATCTGGATGCCGGATGTGATACCGCGCACTTATCAGCCCTTGCGGCGTTCGCTGGAAGCGCGCGGGCACGCTCGCGTGGGATGGATGTTCATTCTGCTGGCGCCGGGAGCGATGACGCCGCCAAGGACCGCCCGCTGCGTCTGCGTTGCAGAATCACCCCTCAAAGCGTTTGGGGATTAACGTTTGTCACCGTTGCTCGTGACATCTTTTCGGGCGGAGTGCAACGGGGTGCGCCGGGTTCAGGAGGACATCGATGACGGTCGATCGCCGCTGGGTGCTGTGTGTGCTGCTGCTGTTGGCGCCCGGCACCAATGCCGAGGACGAGTTGCAGAACCGCGGTCATGATCCCTTCTTCCAGATCTCCTCGGCGATTCCAAAATGCCCCGAACCCGCCGGCCCGCGCGTGGATGAATCCGAGTGGAAGCGCGAGTCGCATCACCGCATTGAGCACGGCAACCACTGCTGGCTGGAAGGGCGTTGTCGCCTGCCGAACTCCTTTGCCTACGACGAGGAGATTGCCGACAGCACACGCCGCCGGTTGCAATGGTTGTCGGCCAATTTGCCGGCGTGGCGGCAAAGCACGTTGTGGGTGACCGTGTGGCAGCGCTGGGTGCTGGTCCAGGGCTGTGTGGCATCGGGGTTTCCGTTGGCGCAGTTCATGGCCGCGCTCCGCGAGGTTCCGGACGTCGAGGTCGTCGTCGATGAGACCACTGCGCATCCGGAGCAGCAGGTGCCATATGCGCTGTTCCGCCAGGGCTCGGTATCTGAGGGCAGCCCGAAAGGAGGCGCAATCGGCAGCCCGGTAAGGTAGACCGCGCTCGAGACAGGTAATGCCGATACGGTGCTGGAAGCCAGCTATATGCGGGAGTCTGGCCGCGCTGCATGCGCAAAAGCACGTCGCCGCGTTGGTGACGTTATTTGAGTGCAAAGCCGGTTTCGCGCCCAAATGAGATGTGCAACGCGAGTCAGTTCAGGTGACCGCGCGTGATGGCTTAGTCTTCCTCCCGTTGGTGTGCTTCACAGATCATGGTTTATTCAGGCCTTTTTTACATAAGCGTTACACCACCCCTTTGCGTAGACCAGCTTGCCCCCGTAGGTCGTGCATGGCCCCATGGCGGAGCCGGGCTTACCCTGATAGAGCTGGCAATTGGCGCAGGTTTGCCCGGCCTGGTACCGGGGGAACTTGGCCTTGTCCACCTTCGAGACGTCTGTTTTGTAGCCCAGCGCCTGCGCGGTCGGATCGCTCTCGGAAAGCACTGGGGCGTCCGCACGCGACTCGGCGGGAACAACCGTTGTCGAGGCGACGGTCGCGACAAGTATCATGAAGCGACGGCGCGAGAGTGGCATGTTCTGGCCTCCTTTCATAAAGTCGATCCACTAGCCCCACCGCAGGGTCTCTATGCCTGAGGGACGCGCATCGGCGTACGCAAACGCAAGGGGCGCCTTTAGGCATGAGAGGCACACCCAAATGAGTATGCTACGAACCTGCACTCAGGGATGCGAAATGTGTGCCTGCGCCGAACTGGAGCTCATCGTGGGGAAAAAGACAAAAGACTCGAACTGCGTGAGCCAGAAGCGGCACGTATTCGTGAGCAACAGGGGGAGATGAATCGGGTCGATTCTGGACGAGGCAAGTCAGGCGGGGTGGCGGAGGGCGTGTGCGCCAAGGTAGTATGCTCCCCGTATCTAGCCGGACGATACCGCACTATTGAAACGGATGAGGTGTGAGGGCCTACAGACGCTGGTGACAGGGAGCATTCCAAGCGCGTACGCCATGGTAGGTGATCTCAATATTACAAAAGATAGGCTTATGGTTGATAGTCGGAAAATAGAGATTCTTGTTCTGGGTGATTCGCATGCGGGCGTTTTTACTCATGAGTCTATCGTTGCGGCTTTCCCGGAATATTCGTTCAAGGTGATTTCTGTTGGTGGGGCGACCATTTCTGGATTAGAAAACCCAAACTCGAAGACGCAGGCGATGCCGATTTTTATGGGCGCGCTTTCAGATTCGCGGGCTGGCATTGTTATAGTTCTGATTGGCGAAGTGGATACGGGCTTTGTGATCTGGTACCAGGCGGAAAAATATAGCACTCATGTTGATGTGATGTGTGATGCTGCAGTGCGCAAATATCAGAAATTCCTTCATTTGATTGGTAGGGAAAAGACGATTATTTGTATTAGTACGCCTTTGCCGACTATAAAAGATGGTAGTGATTGGGGCGATGTCGCGAATGCGCGAAAAGAAGTTAAGGCAAGTCAGCTGGATAGAACCAAGCTGACTGTGATGTTTAATGAAAAAATGAATGAATTTTGCAACGAAGTTGGCATTAAATACATAATGCTCGATAGTGATTGCCTGGGTGCCGATGGGTTGGTTCATCCAGATTTCGTAAATGATGATCCAACGGATCATCATTATGATCAAGGTCGATATGCCCAGCTGATTCTGAGTTGCCTCACGCCAATAATGGAGCGTGTCGGGGTGAGCGGGGGCGGTAAGAGAGCGTTCGATGATGAACGCTGAAATAGCGTAATCCGAATTTTGGACTGATCTTTTCAGTGATATGTCGACTTGTGTGTGCGACACGTGCGCCTAGTAGAGGCTGATTGACGTTCGGTCGCGTGACCCGGTTTCGGCCATCATCATGAAGCTGCTGGACGCTACCAGACCGCGGGCGGCGTCGAGCGCGACGTGCGACGCCGCCTCACCGAGTGGGGAGTTTTGTGGCCGCCGACCTTTGCGGCTTTGGGCGCATAAAGAAGCAGAGTTGAATGGTTGCGATTGGGGGTCTTGGAACATTTTTGTGTTAAATTCGCCGCTCCGTTGATTTCTATTCCTCATCGCCACGCGTATGCTTTCTTCGATTCAGTTTCTTCGATTTATCGCAGCAGCGATGGTGATCGCAAGCCACTCGGCGAACGTGTTGGAAGTGCCCAAATCAGTAATCTTTGGTGATTCTGGTGTTGATATATTCTTCATAATAAGTGGTTTCGTGATTGGCCTTGCTAGTCAGCGCGAAACAAATTTGCCTCAGTTTTACTGGAAGCGAATTATTCGCATTGTTCCGCTCTATTGGATAGCCTTGGCGCTGTTTTTCTTGCTGCCGCACTTCATGGTAAACAAAGAGGTCACGGCCTCAAATTTGATCCATTCCATCTTTCTATTTCCGAAGTTCGAGCACGGATGGTGGCCTTTGCTCTTTCCGGCTTGGACCCTTTCATATGAGATGTTTTTCTATGGAGTGTTCGGAATCGTAATTCTAAGAAAAGATGCCTTCTGGCCCGTGGTCGCCGGACTCGTAGTTTTCTCGTTGGTCCGCATTCCTTCGAACGACTCTATCTTCACTCAAGTCGTTATGCTGGAGTTTGTGGCAGGACTACTTGTTGCGCGATTTCTGCCTTTCATGAAACGCAATGAAGGACTTGGGCTGACGCTGATCTTTTGCGCCGCGCTAACGATCGGATGCAATTATAAAGACGTCACAAATCGGGTTCTATATTGGGGAGTTCCTAGCCTTCTGCTGATCATTGGAGCCTTACATCTTGAAGAGCGAATGAAAAAGATCCCGCACGTACTAGGAGAAGCTAGTTACTCAATGTACTTGTTTCACATCACTATTATGACGTGCGCCCGTGATGGATTCTTTTTCTTTGGAATTGATTTGCAAGCTCATCGAATAATCGGAATGACGATGCTTTTCGTAATGGCGGTCGCCCTAGGCATCTGCATTCATTTGTGCATAGAGAGACCTTTATTGGCATTTCTTCGGGCTAAGGTTCTTCCGCGGAATCGTAACGCATTGCGAGAAAAATCAAGCACTTAGGACGGATGCCTATCGACCGACCTTCGCAGTGAAACCAACCGCTTAACTGATCGTCCCGCCGCTGTCGGAGTCCAATTTTGGCCGGTGCATGGGGCATACAGATTGCAGCTAACGCTCCAGCGTATTCATCTACACGCGTCGCGCGCGAGGGGTTGCGTTTCACCACGTCCTTAGTCAACGCCAAAGCAACGGGCTAGCGATCTGTCTCCGCGAACACCGTTCCGCGCGCGGTAACGTTTCGTTATCCCGCTGGCAAGCGTGGAAAGCGAGGCTTTACGAGGGTAGCCGGATGCGTAATCCGATTACGGGCCCGGACGTTTCTTGACTCCGTACAAGGGCGGCGGCGGGAAGTTGCACCCTCGGCAGCAGGCTGGCGAACAAAAAAAGAAGGTGTGCGACCTGCAACTATGGCGGCGGCGCGCATCGAGCGCGGTACGCAAGCCGGTACGCACGGAAAGCGGCATTCACGGGCGGCGAGCATCAACAGGGAACCTCAAGCGCAGAAGGCGCCGAGCGCGACCGCGAAGGTATTCGCGCCGGTATCCACGGAATCCCCCAGTCGGCACTTAGCCGGGCTATTGGCCGACTACGCCAAAGCCGACTTGTGAGAATAGTTGTGGGAGGATTTTGCGAGAGGCCCGCCAGATAAGGCGTTCGGGGATTTTCTGGCGGAGGGCGTGGGATTCGAACCCACGAAGGCCGTAAAGCCTTGCCGGTTTTCAAGACCGGTGCATTCAACCGCTCTGCCAGCCCTC
>NZ_DATJJF010000026.1:0-27358 GCF_035492435.1 Trinickia sp. | reverse complement strand
CACCGCCTCCTCGACGGCAATCTCGTCGAACGGGTTCATCGACATTTTCACATTCGCAATATCGACGCCCGTGTTGTCCGCCTTCACGCGAACCTTCACGTTGTAATCGACTACGCGCTTGACTGGCACAAGGATTTTCATAGAGCACACTCGGAGAGTTGCAGCGAAAGCTGTCGAAGGTATGTCCACGGATAGATGCCGCGATCATGGCCGTCTGAAAAGACGATGCGGATCGCGTAGTGGCCGACGGGCTCGATCGCGCTAAAGTCGATGTTCGGGGACCACTCATCTTCTGGGCCGCTCATGCAATCGGTGTCGCGCTTCGCGGCGATGCGTGTCGCTTCACACGCGCTGCAAGGGCAGGCCGCACGTAACGTACGGCTCGCAAGCCATGCCTTGGTCTCGTCGGTCCAGCGCAACTCGAGCATTTGGCTGCGCGCATGCAGCACGATGGCGTTGGGGATATACGTAGCCATAATGTTCATCGCTCTGAAGTTGTGCCGATGCCGAAACCGTCGGATACATCTTCCTGTTCAAGGATGCCGACACCGCCTGCCGTGCCGTTCTCGCCTGATTTGGCGGGCAGTTCGCTACCCATTGCTTGCAGGCTTTCGGCGCGAATGAGCGCGCGCAGGCGCTGCACGAGCGCGACGTATTCGGTCGATGTTGTCGTCTCGGGAGTGCGCGGGCGCGGCAGATCGACGGGGATGATCGCCTTGATGCGGCCGGGCCGCGAGGTCATCACGTAGACGCGATCCGACAAGAAGACGGCCTCATCGATGTCGTGCGTCACGAAGAGCACCGATATCCGCAGGCGCTGCCACATGTTGGTGAGCACTTCCTGCATGACGGCTCGCGTTTGCGCGTCGAGCGCGCCGAACGGCTCGTCCATCAGCAGCACGCGTGGGCTCGTGGCCAAGGCGCGGACAATGCCGACGCGCTGTTTCATGCCGCCCGAGAGCTGATCCGGATAATGGTTTTCGAAGGCGAGTAGCCCAGCTACCTCGAGGAGCGTGCGTGCTGTCGCTTCGCGCTTGGCAGTCGGCACGTCTTGCATCATCAAACCGAATTCGACGTTCTTGCGCACCGACATCCACGGAAAGAGCGAGTACTGCTGAAACACCACACCGCGCTCAGCGCCTGGGCGCGTGATCGCCGCCCCGTCGAGCGTGGCGGCACCGCTATCGAGCTTCATGAACCCGGCGACGACGTTCAGCAATGTCGACTTTCCACAACCCGATGGGCCGATGATTGAGACGAACTCGCCCGGCTCGACGGTGAGCGAAACGTCGTCGAGCGCGACGAAGGGGGCGCCCACAGGCTGATCGAACTGCAGCCCTGCATGACGTATTTCGATACGGCCGGACGCGAGGGCGGCTTGCGGGGCGGGGGACAAGTGCAGCGCATTCATGCTTTGCCCTCGCGGGTGGCAAAGGCGCGCCACGGCATGGCGAGCGTGCCGGCAATACGGATCGCGCTGCTGCACAGCCAGCCGAGCAGCCCGATCGTTATCATGCCGAGAACGATTTCCGAGTAAGTGACGAGCGAATACGCTTCCCATGTGGCGTAGCCGATGCCGAACTGACCGGAGATCATCTCCGCGGCGATCAGAGACACCCAGGCGACGCCCATGCCGAGGGCGAGTCCGGTGAAGATGTGCGGCAGCGCGCCTGGCAGCACGACGTGGCGAAAGAGCGCGGCCTCCGAGGCGCCGAGGCTTCGCGCCGCGCGCAACAGCACCTTGTCGACGGCGTGTACCCCTTCGACCGTATTGAGCAGGATCGGGAAAAACGCGCCGAGGCAAGTGATGAAGTCAATGCTGACTTCGTTCGACGGCCATAGCATCACCGAGATCGGTACCCACGCAATGGCGGGAATCGGGCGCAGTGCCTCGAGCGCGGGAAAGATGAGTCCGCGCACGATGCGGTAGCGCCCGACGAGCAAGCCGAGCGTGACGCCCAAAACAGCAGCGAAGCTAAAGCCAATCAAAATGCGGCGCAGGCTGACGGCGATGTTGTCGATGAACGTGCTCGTATGGTTGACTTCCAGCAGCTTTTCGAAGACGGCGCCAGGCGTCGGAATATTCGCAAAGCGCACATAAAGGCTGAGCTGAAAGCGCGTCGCGATATACCAGAAAGCGATCATCGAGGCGATCGATATCGTCGCGAGCAGCCAATCGAAGCGTCTCTTTCGCCAAAGGCGTCGCAGCGCGATACTCGTTGCCCGCGGGGGCGCGGCCGTCAACTGCGCAGGGCCCGCAGCTGGCGCAGCGTTGCTATGCGGGCTGTGCGTCTGTGCCGTTTGAGGCAGAGGCACGACGTCGGCGCTGTGGACCGGTTGAGCTGAACGAGCGGTATGGCCGCTCTGACTGGCGGTGTGAGGCAGATCAAAATGATCGGGAAGCGTCGCAGATTTCATAGTCATCTCCGGTCAGGCGACGCAGCGAGCGCGTCTTCGTAGGTCATCAGGCGGCCATGCTGCGCATCGGCGTAGCGCTTTGCGTCGGCCTTCAACAGGAACGGTGTAATCGATGTCTGCCCGGAGGCACCGGCAGCAGGAGTGGCGACATAGAACGCCTGATCGGCGAAAAGCTTGATACCGAGTGAGTGATCCATCACGTAGACCACGTCGATCTTCTTGCCTTGCGCGCGGTATTGCTTGATACCGGTCAGCGCACACGAGGCCGAGCTGACGGGCACGATCGCGCCGCCCGCTATCCAGATTTCGGCGGCTTCGGCGGGGTGATCGATGGACGTCTTGCAAACCGGATCGGTGCCGCGGATCTCGTAGTTGGCGAGGCTTCGCAGCTGGGCGTCATAGTCGAGCCCATCGAGCTTGAATGCAGTGCGCAGGTAGCTGTCGTTGACCCATGCATCGATGTTGAAGTCCTTCACGCGGTTCATGCTTTGCAGCACGCCGTAGGCTGTCTTCAGCGCATCGTGCTCCACCGGCTTGATGGTCGGGTCCAGCGTATGAATACCGTTGGGCCCAAGGAAGATGTAGACCACTTCCTTCTCGATATGAGTCCATTGCTGGATGTCGGTGGCTGCCTGTTGCGGGTTCGCGCGCAGCCAGGCGTTTGCATCGATGAGCGCGCGTAGATAGGCGACGACGATCTCCGGGTACTGCTGCGCGAAATCCTTGCGGACGACGACGCCGTGAAAAGTCGGCGTCCTGTTTTCGACGCCGTCGTAGACCTTGCGCGCGAAACCGCGGAACGGCAGCAATTCGGGGAAGGGAACGAAATCGGCATGGGCGTCGATCTTGTTTTCCTGCAAGTTGGTCGTGCCTACTTCGGGGCTTTGATTGGCAAGCCGAAGGTAGTCGCTGCTCCAGCCTTGCTTTTGCATCGCCTGCAGCAGCATGCCGTGGGCGGCGGAGCCAAACGGCACTGACACCGTCTTTCCCTTCAGATCGGCGAGCGAGTAATAGGGCGATTGCTTGTTGACGACGACGCCGTTGCCCGCACCATAGGCGTTATAGCCGAGGACGGCGATCAGCTCGGTCTCGTTGCCTTTGAGCTGTTGCCCCGTGGCGCCGTTCACGACGAGCGGATAGTCGCCCATCATGCCGATCTGCAGTTTGCCGGCCATCATCCCGTTGGTGACGGGCGGACCTGACGTGAAGTTTTGCCAATCGATGTGGTAGTCGACATCGCGATACTTGCCGTCGTGCGGCAGGTACTTTTCGAGCAGCTTCATCTGCTGGATGACGACGCCGCCTGTGACTGTATTGGTCGTCGTATTTTGTGTGCCGATGCCGATATCGATCGTCGTGCGAGCCAGTGCAGGGCCGCCGATGAGGGAGAAGGCCAGAGCCGCGCCGACCGTGCAGACCGCCGCGAGGCGGCGGATCGGCTGGCGCGTGCTAGCCGGCGGCGAAAGCCGCCCGGCGAGAGGAGACCAATGCGACGAACGCGACAAATGCCACCAGTGCCTCGTGTGCCGCAGCGCAGGGATTCGATTGCTAACCACTCGTTGCCTCTTTGCTGTCAATACCGTCGTTATGCGCGCTCGCGCGCCTACCGAGCGCACCCGCGTTGCCGCGGGCCGCGCCTATCCTGCTTTCTATCCCTCGGTCGCACTATTGCTCGCTGCTTGTTGCCGCTTTGTGCCACTTGGTGTGCGGCTATGTCGGCTTATGTCGGCTTTTATCTGTCACGCTCGTCAAGCGATCTCGCCGATCAACGCGAGTTTGTCCGGGTGTTCCGCCCAGTCGTCGGCATCGGGCAATGGCTCGCGCGTAGAGGCAATGACGGGCCACGCTTTCGCGTATTGGGCATTGATGGCGACGAACGGTTGCTGATCGGGCCGCAGATTGTCGATGTCGACGATCGCTTCGACGGGACACTCGGGTACGCACACTCCGCAATCGATGCAGCCTTCGGGATCGATCACGAGGAACCGCTCGCCTTCATGGAAGCAATCGACGGGGCACACGTCGACGCAATCGGTGTATTTGCAACGAATGCAGTTTTCGGTGACGACGTAAGTCATGCGAGGCTCCGCTTGGCGAGGTCGATAGAGGTCAGCGCAAGACGAGCCAGCTTGCGTACGTCGGGATCGGGATCGTTGAGCACTGCATCGAGCGCCGGGATGGCAGCCTGATCGCCGATTTCGCCGAGTGCGATCGCAGCTTCCTTGCGCAAGTTGCTCACCTCATGGCGCAGTTGCTCGGCGATGCCTGGCACGGCCTCGCGCGCCTTGATGAGGCCGAGGCTCCGAACGGCCTTCGTGCGGACCTGCCAGAACGGATCGGCGAGCGAGGCGACGAGCTCGGGTACCGCAGCCGTGCCGCGCAGCTTGCCGATCGTCTGCGCCGCTTCTTCGCGCACCTGCCATGAGGCGTCATGCAGCGCGCGCACGAGCGACGGCAGCACACTGACGGCGCTGTCGAAGCCCAGCGCGCCGAGTGCCACGCGACGCACATCGGCATCGGCATCGGCCGTCGCGAGTGTCGAGAGCACAGGGATGGCTGAGCGGTCCTTGAGATAGCCCAGCACGCCCGCAGCTTCGCGGCGTACTGCGGCGTCTTCGTGGCCGGCGAGCCGCAATGCCGGCGCGAGGACCTCGGGCAGCCGCAACGCGCGCACGGCGCGCAGCGCACGCGCCAGCACAAGGGCATCGCCATCGTCGAGATACGGCAGCACATGCTGGCCCGCGGCGGGCGTCTTCAGCTCGGCCAGCACCTCGCCCGCTGCTGCGCGTACCGATTCGTCGGCGTCACGCAAACACGCGGCTAGGGCCGTGACGCTCGCGTCGTCCTCGAAGCCTTCGAGTGCTTTGGCCGCCTCGGCACGCACGCTGGCATCGCCATCGGCGAGTGCCTCGACGAGCAGCGGCGCGACGTCGTCCTCGTCGACTTCGTCGGAGTACGGCAAATCCAGTACGGCAAGCCGCCGCACGGTGGGGTCTGCGGCCCTGAGGCGCGCAAGGAAAGCTGGCGATGCGTTGAAGCTGGCGGTGTCATTCATGGGTGACTCCGTCAGCGAACCAGATAAGGAATGTTCACGTGCACTGCGCCTGTCGGGCAGTCCTGCTCGCAAGGCATGCAGTACCAGCATTCGTCAAACTTCATGAACGCCTTTTGCGAGGTCAGGTCGATGGCCAGCACGTCGAGCGGGCAGACGTCGACGCACACTGTGCAGCCTTTTTCAGCGATGCACTTCGCTTCGTCGACAACCACAGGAGCCTGGGTGCGGGTCGTTGCGATAGTCATGGGGAATCTCCAGAATTCAAGTCTCGAATCGCGTCAGGCGAGCTTCAGGCGGCCTGCGCCGGCACGCTCACGCGCAGTCGTTGATAGGCGTTGCGTTCTTCGTCGTCGATCGGAACGACGAACGGGTCCACGGCACGCTTTCTGAGCGTCATGCGACCGTCTGCGTCGAGCCGCAGTTGAGAGTGGCAGTGCCAGTCGAGGTCGTTGCGTTCCGGATGGTCGGCGCGCAGGTGATACAGGCCCCAGCGGCTTTCCGTACGGAACAGCGACGCGCGTGCGGCCATTTCGGCGCAGTCTCGAATCGAGGAGGCTTCCATCGCGCGCATCAGCTCATGCGGATCGGTTACGGACAAGTGCTCGAGGTCTTCGCGGATCTCGTCGAGCCGCTGCAGACCGATCTCCATCTTGCGTGTGACCTTGGGCGGCTGCAGGTAGTCGTTGACGACGCGACGCGTCTTGTATTCGACCTGCCAAGGCGTGAGGCCCTCCGTGCGCGCAAGCGGCGCATGAATGCGTGAGCGCTCGGCCGCGACGAAGCCTGCGTCCACGCTCGCATGAGCACGCGAGGCGCAGTAGGCCGCTGCATTTGTGCCGCAGATCTTGCCGTAGACGAAAGCGCCGAGCATGTAGTTGTGCGGCACACTTGCGCAATCGCCAGCCGCGAAGAGACCCGGCACCGTGGTCGCGCCTTCCTCGTTGGTGTAGATGCCCGACGCGCTATGCCCGCTGCAAAAGCCGATCTCGGAGATGTGCATTTCGATCATCTCGCGCCGATAGTCGGTCCCGCGCCGTTCATGGAAGCGCCCGCGGCTCGGCCGCTCGTTCGTATGCAGGATCGTCTCGATCTCGCTGATCGTTTCTTCGGCGAGATGGTCGAGCTTCAGAAACACCGGACCGCGTCCGCCCTCGAGCTCGTTGAAGAACTCGAGCATCATCTGGCCGCTCCAGTAGTCGCATTCGATGAAGCGTTCTCCGCGGGCGTTGGACGTAAATCCGCCGAAAGGGCCGGTCACATACGCGCAGGCAGGACCGTTGTAGTCCTTGATGAGCGGGTTAATCTGAAAGCACTCCAGATTCGCGAGCTCGGCACCGGCGTGAAGCGCCATCACATGACCGTCACCGCAGTTGGTGGGGTTCTCGTACGTGCCGAACAGATAGCCCGAAGCCGGCAAGCCGAGGCGGCCCGCAGCGCCTGTGCAGAGCACGACGGCTTTGGCTCGAATGACGTAGAGGTCCGCTGTGCGGCAGTCGAAGCCGATGATGCCCGCCACTTCGCCGGCGGGCCCCGTAAGAATGCGTGTGACGACGACGCGGTTGGTAATCTCGACGCGGGCGCGTTTCATCTGCCGGTACAGCACACGCTTCATGTGATGCCCTTCGGGCATGGGCAGGACGTAGGCGCCCATGTGATGCACTTTGCGCACCGCGTAGTCGCCCGTCTCGTCCTTTTCGAACTTCACCCCCCAGCGATCGAGCTCTTCGATCATCGGAAAACTCATCTGCGCGTACCTCAGGATGGCCTTCTGATCGACGATGCCGTCATTGGCAACGGTGATCTCCTTGGTGTATTGCTCGGCGGTGGCGTGACCGGGAATCACGGCGTTGTTGAGTCCGTCCATGCCCATCGAGATGGCACCGCTGCGCTTCACGTTTGCCTTGTCGATCACGAGCACGCGCAGTGAGGGATCGGCTTCCTTCGCCTTGACTGCGGCCATCGGACCACCCGTGCCGCCACCCACGACGATCACGTCGTATTCGAGTTCGTGTGTCTGCATGCTCATTCCTTGTCGTTGCGCGAAGCGGGGGAACTGCTTCGCTGAGGAGCCGATGCCGCGTGCGAACGTTCGACGCGCAACCGGTACTGAAACGCGTCGCCGCGGTAATGGAGATGCTCGAAGTCGATCGGCCGTCCGTCTGCTGTCCACGTGAGACGCGTAATCCGCATGAGCGGTGCGCCTTCTTCGAGGTCGAGCCGAGGCGCGGTGACGTCGTCAGCGAGCGAAGCTTCGACGCATACGTCGGCGTGACCGAGTGCGAGGCCGAGATCGTTCTCGAGGATCGCGAAAATGTCGCGCGACGCGAGATCCTCACGGGCCAGGCGCGGTGCCAGGTCACAGGGAAAGTAGCTGACGTCGAGCGAGATCGGCGCGCGATTCAGATAGCGGATGCGGCGGATTTCGCCGACGCGTGCGCCAGGCTTCAACTGCAACGCGCGGGCAATTTCCTGAGTGGCCGGTACATCGGCTACGCCGAGAAACTTCGAATACGTTTCATAGCCGAGTGCACGCATCGCCTCATCGAAGCCTTGCAGGCCGACCAGTTGCTGAAAGGCCTTTGGTTTCGAGACATAAGTGCCCTTGCCGTGAATGCGAAAAACGAGGCCTTCCTTTTGCAGATCGCCGATCGCTTGCCGAACCGTGATGCGGCTGACGCCGAATTGCGCCGTGAGGTCGCTTTCCGATGGCAGTTGCTCATGCGGCGCAAGCGTTCCGTCCAAAATGGACGCGCGCAGCCATTCCTTGATCTGCACATAGAGCGGTTGCGGCGAGAGCGGAATCAGTTTTGCAGTGGTCATCGTGCCCCCAATCGGGACGACATGTCATGACGTGTCAGGTACTGCAAGCGATATGCCATTCGTGTGTTCCTCAATAACTGAAAGGCTTTGCGGCATGACGACCGTTTCAATTGCCGTCGACCATGGCCGCTCACTGGTGCGCGCATGCCCGTTGTGCGAGCGTCGCGCGAATGACGTGCACCACTTGCGACTTCGATGCAGCGTCCCTTACTTTTGCTTCCAGGCTGGACAATCACTCTAGGCATTGGCCAAAGGATTCCGAACCGTGAAAAACGACTTTCCTTTGCATCTACAGCGAAAAGGCGGCGCGACGCTGTACCGACCGGCGGTCTATCGCGAGGCCGGAGCGCGCGCGTTCGCCTTTGCGCGCGTTACCAATAGTTCTCGACGGCGAGATGCCCAGGCTGCCCGCGCTTACTGACAGAAAAGCCGCGGCCGACAAACTGTTTGCGCAGATCGTCCACCATGTCCGGGTTGCCGCAGATCATCACGCGGCTGCGCGCATGGTCGAAAGGCGTGCCGGTGAAGCGTTCGAGTTCACCGTTGTCGATCAATTCAGTAATGCGTTTGCCGAGTGCACCGGGTGTCTGCGTGCGCGTAACGACGGGCACATAACGCAGGCGGGTTGCCGCGAATTCGCCGAAATACTCGTGATGCTTCATATCCTCGATCAGCTCTCGGTACGCGAGCTCGCCAGGATCACGAACGCTGTGCACGAGAATGACGCGCTCGTAGTCTTCCCAGGTCTTGAGGTCGTACAGGATGGAAATGAACGGGGCGAGGCCGGTGCCCGAGGAAAGGAGCCACAGATCCTTGCCGCATTCAAAGCGGTCCGTCGTCAGAAATCCGTAGTTCATCTTTTCCAGATAGAGCTGATCGCCAGCCTGCATCCGGGCCAACTCGCTGGTGAACTCGCCGTTGGGCACGACAATCGAAAAGAACTCGAGGTGCTCGTCGTGAGGCGCAGAGACGATCGAGTACGCGCGCCAAGCGATCGATTCGCCCTCCGGCGTGCACTTTGCCACGCCCAGCCGCGCGAATTGGCCTGCGATGAAGCGGTACTGCGCCGGCCTCGTCGTGCGAATCGAAAAGAGTTTGTCCGGCACCCACGTATGAATGTGGGTGATGGTCTCGATCGTGTATTTGTCCGCGGCAGTCATTTCGGAGTCCTAAGTAAATCAACGTTCGTGATGAACAACGGCATGACATGACATAACAAGTTACGTGCCATGGACAGACCCGGAGTTAGGGAAAGCGGCTGTTTACGCGGTGTGACTTGGCAGGCGGGACGTCACCGCAGATGCGGGGACGCTGATGCGATGGCTACGGGCAAGCGTGCTGCAGAACCGAATCTGTGCGGCTCGCACCGTTGTAGTGTGGGAAGGATGACTTGGTGGTGCGTGAGGGACTGGAAGACGCCGTTGCGCCGAGCGTCCGGCAGCCGGACGCTCGGCGCAACGGTTACGATCAAATAAACGTGAACACTTCCTCGCGCGGCAGACGCGACTTCGGCAGCTTGGCGTTAAAGTCTTCCTCGCTGCGATAACCGAACGAGGCCATCACCACGCTGGTCAAGCCACGCTCACGCAGGCCGAACTCCGTATCGAGCGCGCGCGAATCGAAGCCTTCCATCGGCGTGGCGTCGATACCGAGCACCGCCGCGCCGGTCAGCAAGCTGCCGAGCGCGAGATACACCTGTTTTTCCATCCACTGCGCCATATCGCGCTGCTCGTAGCGATGGATGTCGACAAACGTACGACGCACCGTGTCCTGGCCTGCTTTCGCGGCGTCCGACTGAAAACGCCCGTCGCGGGCTTCTTGCTCGAGGACCGCGTTGAGGTGAGCGGCATCCAAGTCGGTGCGCATGCAAAGTGCGATCACGTGTGAAGCGTTCACCACTTTCGACTCGTTGAAGCCGTAAGTGCCCGCCGTGGCCTTAGCCATGCGCGCGCGGCCTTCGGCCGTCGAGGCGACCACGAAGTGCCACGGTTGCGAGTTGACCGAGGAGGGGCAGTACTGCAGCAGGGCCAGCAGCGCGTCGACCGATGCCTGCGGCAGCGAGCGGCCGGGCTCGAACGCCTTTGTGGTGTAACGGGTCTGGATGGCGTCGATGACATTCATTACCAAAAAACTCCTTGAGAGAACCAACCCATGATGGGCGGTAAAGCAGGCGCCGCGCCGGCTTCGCCACGCGGCGCCAATCGATCAAAAGCCTTCGAGCACGAGCTTGCCGCGCGCGCGGCCGCTTTCGATGAGCGCATGCGCGCGCCGCAAGTTGTCGGCGTTGATGGTGCCAAAGTGCTCGCCGAGCGTCGTGCGCAGGGTGCCCGCATCGATGAGGGCGGCCACACGCTCGAGAATCTCGTGCTGCCGAATCATATCCGGCGTTTCAAAAAGGGACCGCGTAAACATCAATTCCCAGTGCAGCGAAATCGCCTTGCGCTTGAGCGGCATTGCGTCGAGCGTCTTCGGATCGTCGATTACGCCGAACTTGCCCTGCGGCGCGAGCACTTCGACGATCTGCGGATAGTGAGCTTCCGTCTCTGTCAGGCCCGCAACATATCGGACGTTTTCAACGCCGAGTGCGCGCAGTTCGGCGCCGAGCGGACGCGAATGATCGATGACGTCGTGCGCGCCGAGCTCACGTACCCACTGCTGCGTTTCAGGCCGCGACGCCGTGCCGATCACGCGCAGCTTCGTCAACTGACGCGCAAGTTGCGTCAGTATCGAACCCACGCCGCCCGCCGCGCCGATGATCAGCAGCGCATCGCCGTCACCGCCGCCTTCGGCCACGCCGAGGCGATCGAATAGCAACTCCCACGCTGTCATCGATGTGAGCGGCAAAGCGGCTGCGTGTGCATCGTCGAGCGATTTCGGCTTATGACCGGCGATGCGCTCGTCAACGAGGCCATATTCGGCGTAGCAGCCAGGCCGGATCAGGGAGCCTGCATAGTAGACCTCGTCGCCTGCCTTAAAGCGCGTCACCGCCGCGCCCACGGCTTCCACGGTACCGACGGCATCCCAGCCGACCACACGCGGCGTATCTGTCGACATACCGCGGCGCACCTTCGTGTCCACCGGGTTCACGGCGATGGCGCGAATTTTGACGAGCAGATCGCGCGGTTGCGGTTCCGGCTTCGGCAACTCCATCTCATAGAGCGAACGTGCGTCCTGAATGGGCAAGCCGTGCTCGCTGTAGACGATCGCTTTCATTTTTCTTCCTGACATTAAAAAGGGGTGACAGTGAGGGGCGGGCAGCACCACGCTTTCATGGAGCCCGCAATGACCACAATGATCCGCCACCCGCGCTTAACGAAAAACGGCGACAATCGGGAAGAACTTTCACAGCAGGAGTGAAAATGATTCGGCTCGACGACCTAGGCCTTTTCGAGCGCACCGCGGCGCTGGGCAGCTTCTCGAATGCCGCGCGAGAAGCGGATCTGCTGCCGGGCCAAGTCAGCGCGGCGATCCAGCGGCTCGAACGCGAGCTGGACGTCCGTCTATTTGCCCGTTCGACGCGCAGCTTGAGGCTCACGGCGGAAGGCGAACAATACCTGCCCTACGCGAGAGAGGTTTTGGCTGTTCTGCGGGAAGGGCGCGAGCGTCTTCGCGGCGAAGAAGATGCCCTACAGGGCCTGTTGCAGATCGCCGTGCCGTCGGATCTCGGGCGTAACGTTTTGCTGCCGTGGCTGACCGACTTCCGCGAGGCGCACCCGAAGCTGTCGCTGCGGCTCTTTTTCTCCGACCAGCTTGCAGACGTGTTTCGAGATCCGGTCGACATCGCGATCCGTTACGGCGTGGCGGAGAGCGCGAGTTATGTGGTTTTGCCGCTGGCAGAAGAGAACCGGCGCGTGCTGGTCGCCGCACCTGAATATCTCGCGCGGCATGGCCGGCCACGCAGCCTGGACGACCTCGCCGCACATCATTGCCTCCTTTATGCGCTGGGAGGACGGGTCTACGACAAATGGGTTTTCCCGGTGCGCGGCGAGAAAAAGCAAATCGCCGTGAGCGGTTCGCTCGTGTGTGACGATGCCGATGTGGCGCGGCGTTGGGCGGTCGATGGACGCGGCATCGCTTACAAGTCGTGGATCGATGTGTGCGCCGACGTGCGCGCAGGCCGCCTCGAAGTCCTACTGCCGGAGCAGCGTGGCGAGGCGGCGCCGCTCAATCTCGTGTGCCCGCATCGGAAGCAGTTTTTTCCGGCTATCCGGCGCTTACACGCGGCGCTCAAAGAGCGCGTCGATGCGCTGATGGATCGATTGCCGGCTTAGCTTCGAATTTCAATGACGTGCAACGGTACAACGCAAATGCAGGGCAGCGAGTACCGGGCCGCCAGTACGAGACGGCGACGCAGCACCGAAGTACGGCACTCGCCGACGTCTCCCTTCCTTATCTCGGTAGCATCACGCTCAGTTATTTAGGACTCCTGAAAGTTAGATTACGTTGCCGTTCTTGGCTGGGCACCGATCGGCTCTTGACGCCAATTGTGCGCACGAATGCCAAGGGCGATCAAGAAAACGCCTGAAATGATTGCGTAGACGCTCACCATCCAGACAAGCGCGAGCGCACCCGCCCATGGGTACAGCAGTACAAGGCCGCCGAAGATCACCGATACCGCGCCGATAAGAAACATCATCCACGCGCTGCGGCCGCGACTCTTGAGCCGCATAGCGGCAATGACGTCGAATACGCCGGTGACGAGCGCCGTCGCGCCCATGATCGAGATCAGAACGAGCGCGCCGAGTCCGGGCACGAATAACATGATGACGCCAGCCGCGACGCTGCTGAGACCGAACAGCAAGGGCACCCACCAGTCGGTGCGGTGCGCCCGCTGCTGGATAGCGGCGACAATCGACGCGACTCCGCCGACAATCGCGTATGCCGCGAACATCCCGATCAGCAAAAACAGGGTGAGTCCGGGCCAAACCAGCGCGAACACCCCGAAGAGCACTGCCACCACGCCTCGCAGCACCAGCATCCACCATGCACCTCGAAGCAATTGATCCATTGCACTGTCCTCCTTTCGTTCAGGTGTGATCTTTTCCCGTGTCACGCGAGCTGCGTCGAGCGAGCCCAAGCCAGTCGCTGCTACGCGTGACGCGGAGCCCCTACGTCGTGCCGCCTTCTTCTGTCAGTTTTTTCTCGAGCCTCTCGAAGATTCGCTGCGTCTGACCTTTCGCATGAAGCGCAAAGAGCAATAGCGAGTGACCGGTGACTTGGTAGATGTCGCCCGATTCGAACTCGGGCAATTCCTCGCGCACCGGCACGTTCGTATCGATCAAGCAACTCCACTGATCGCTGCCGGGAATCTCTGGCAACTTGAATTCGACTACGTCATGGTGCGCGTTGAGCACCAGCAATAGCGTGGCATCCGATGCAGGTTTGCGGATGCCGCTCACTTGGGCGCGTCCATCGATTAGGACTCCAAAGCATTTCATCGGCGGATCGTCCCATTGCTGGGAAGTGAGTTCGACGCCCGCCGGACTCATCCATTTCACCTCGGACAGCTGAAGTTCCTCGTTGAACGCACCGGTTAGAAAGCGGCCGCGTCGCAGCACCGGGAGCGTGTGACGCAGCGTGGTCAGCTTGACGACGAACTCCCTGAGTGCGCGCCCGTCCTCGTCGATGCCTTCCCAGTCGACCCAGCTGATTTCGTTGTCCTGGCAATAGGCGTTGTTGTTGCCTTGCTGCGTGCGCCCAAACTCGTCGCCCGCTAGCAACATCGGCGTTCCTTGCGACAACAGCAGCGTCGCGAGCAGGTTACGCTTTTGGCGCTCGCGCAGTACACGTACCTGAGCGTCGTTCGTCGGTCCTTCAACGCCGCTGTTCCAGGACTTGTTGTCGGCATGTCCGTCTCTGTTGTCTTCGAGATTGGCCTCGTTGTGCTTCTCGCTATAAGAGACGAGATCGTTGAGCGTAAAGCCATCATGGGCGGTGATGAAATTGATGCTCGCCCATGGCCGCCGGCCGCGGTGGTTGAACTTGTCGCCGGAGCCGGTGATTCGGCTGGCGAGCTCTGACGCTATGCCGTCGTCGCCGCGCCAGAACGCGCGCACCGTGTCGCGAAAGCGATCGTTCCACTCGGCCCATCCAGGCGGAAAGCCACCTACCTGATAACCGCCCGGGCCGCAGTCCCAGGGCTCCGCGATCAGTTTGGTGCCCGATAGCACGGGGTCTTGGCGGCAGCTGTGCAAAAAGCCGCCGCCTTCGTCAAAACCATAGGGCTCGCGGGCGAGAATGGTGGCGAGATCGAAGCGGAAGCCGTCGACCTGCATTTCGTTGACCCAATATCGCAGGCTGTCCGTGACCATTTGCAGCACGCGCGGGTGGGACAGGTTCAGCGTGTTGCCGGTGCCTGTATCGTTGATGTAGTAGCGTGGTTCATTCGGCATCAGACGGTAATAGGAGGCGTTATCGATGCCGCGAAACGATAGGGTCGGCCCGCGCTCGTTGCCTTCCGCCGTGTGGTTGTACACCACGTCCAGAATGACTTCGAGACCGGCTTCGTGAAAGCAGTCGACCATCTGCTTCAACTCGTCGATGGCACCGGGGCCGCGGGCGAAGTAGCGACGGTCGGCCGCAAAGAAGCCTATGGTGTTATAGCCCCAGTAGTTCGTGAGGCCTTTGTCTAGCAAATAGCTGTCGTTGACGAACGCATGAATCGGCATCAATTCGATCGAAGTAACCCCGAGGCTCCTCAGATAATTGACGACCGGTTTTTGCCCAAGACCTTCGAAAGTGCCGCGCAGCGTGGGAGGCAGGGCGAGATGACGCTGGGTGTAGCCGCGCACGTGTGTTTCATAAAGGATCGTGCGGTCCCACGGCACGCGCACCCGCGTCGGGTGGGTCCACGAAAAGCTTTGATCCACGACGACGCACTTTTGTACAAATGGTGCGCTGTCTCGCTCATCGAACGTGAGGTCAGCGTCTTGTTCGCCGAGCGTGTAACCGAATATGGCAGGGTTCCATTTCAGGTTGCCGGCATGAGACTTCGCATAGGGGTCGAGAAGGAGTTTGTTCGGGTTGAACCGATGACCGCGCTCAGGCTCATAGGGGCCATGCACGCGATAACCATAGACGGCACCCGGCCGTAGGCCCGTCAGGTAGACGTGCCAGACCTCGTCGGTAAATTCGGGCAACGCGATGCGCTCTCGTTCGCGCTCTCCGTCGTCGTCGAAAAGGCACAACTCGACTTTCGTCGCGTTGGCGGAGAAGAGCGCGAAATTGACGCCTCGACCGTCCCATGTGGCGCCCAATGGGAACGGTAGACCTTCGGCAATGGGCGTCGCGCCGGGCATGGTTGTCCTTGCTGAAGTTGCCTGTCGAAGGTGAACCGGCAGCAAGGCTCATTCCTCGAGGACGGCAGCGGGGTGCCGTCGCTGTAGAGGCAACAGCGAGTGTTGTAATCCTTTATATCGTTAAGCGAGCCGTGGCGATGTTAACGTCGCAGGCTCGCTTTCGATAACACTTTGGGGTTCGGCCTCGGTCTTATCGTTTGAGGGTTTCTGGCGTTGATCGGGGAGGCAACCATGCAAGGCTATCAACTGACCTTCTTTACGCAGCAGGATCGCAAACATCATGGACTGCCCTTAGGCCAGTGGCTCGTCGAAGAAGCACGCCGAATCGGCATTGGTGGTGCAACGTTGATTGCGGCAGCCGAAGGCTTTGGTCATCATCGCAAGATTCACTCGGCGCACTTCTTCGAGCTGGCCGATCAACCGATTGAGGTGACGATGGTGGTCAATTCCGACGAGGCTGCGCGGCTATTGGGGCGCTTGCGAGACGAAGGCGTCAACGTCTTCTATGTGATGACGCCGGCCGAGTTCGGCATGACGGGCGAGGGCTGACATCGATCGTGTTGGTGATGTGGCTCGCGCACACGCACTGAGTTACTGACGCTTTTTATACGAATGCGGATGAACCATGACAAGGTTACATGCGCCTGGCAGGAGAGCTACCTGGCATGTGCGTCGCCGCAGCTCGTCAAGCTCGGGCTCTGTTTCTGCCGTGCCTGGCATACGCCGTCCTCCCCAGATCTGTGCAGTGACTGGACGACCGTCCAGTTGCGGGCCGTCCCACGCAATTTCTAGCGAATCGCCCGAGGGGAACTCAAGAATCAGAGAGCCTACCGCTGCGTCGAGCGGTACAAGCTGCCCGGACTCGTTCTGAACATAGGCCGTGATCTGTTTCGAATCGCTCATAACGGTTCCGTCTGCAAGAGATGCGTGGCGAGAGAACGTGTTCGCCTGCATAAGCCGAGCACCGCGATGAGCTTGCCACAACGGTTAGTATTAATCGCCCAGAATAACCTTGGAGTACATGAGCTTGTAGCGATGGCGAGATCCACCTTGAGCCGTTGGTTATCAGCAGTCCTTAACCCTTAACGTACCTGCGTTTTCGGACCACCGGGCGTGGTCGAATAGCCATCGTTCAATGTCTGCATAAATGCGATGACGTCTCGAATCTCGCCCTCGTTCAGCGCGGGCTTTGCGCTAGGCTTGCGGTCTAGCGGCGCATCAGCAACGTCGATGTTGTCGCGATAGCGGGGCGGCAGATCGTTGTATTTGTCGACCTTGCCGTTCGCGAGCAACGGATACCACCTACCGGGCGAGGTGTCACGCTCGACATAAAAGCGCATCACATCTTCCAGGTTGTGAAAGCGCCCGTTGTGGAAGAACACCGAGCGCGTCGCGACGTTGCGAAGCGTCGGCGACTTGATGTCGCTGGATATCCGCGACCGTCGCGCGCAGACGGTCGGACTCAGAGCGGGTCCTGCAGATGATCCTGAGCGCGAAGGTCTTGCGATGCTGATTCGCCGCTGACGGTCTGCTGCTTGCGGCGAACGTGGTACGCCGTCAGGAGCCCGTGAGCAACCATATCGAGCGCAGGCTTCACAAGTCCGTTCTTGTCCGTCCAAACCTTTGGCGTCAGGGCGCCTGTAAGCGTCACGCTGTCTGCGTCACTGAGGGCAAGCAGGGCGGTCTGGAGGTCGTCGTCAAAAGCGATCACGTTGACGAAAAGTGTTTCCCCGTCGCCGGCAGTGGCCCGCACCTTGCACGTCACATACCGCTTCCCGTTCTGTCCTGTCCGTATCTGGGCTTCGCCATATAGTCGCCCAGCTATCAGTCCATCAATCATCTGGCATCTCCTGTTCGATTGCTGCGCCGGCAGTGCGACGGCATGGTCCGCGCTGCCTCTAGCCTGGGGCGTCGACCCCTTATTTCCCAATACAAAACCGACTGAAAATCACCCCCAGCAAATCATCCGATGTGAATTCCCCGGTGATCGAATTGAGCTGATCTTGCGCAAGCCTCAGTTCCTCGGCAAACAAATCCAGCGTCTGATTGCCCGCATCGCCATGCTCAGCCGCGAGCGAGAGATGCGCTTGTGCCGCACGCAGCGCAATGAGATGACGCTCGCGCGCCAGATAAACGCTCTCTGTACCAGCCTGCCAACCTGCAATGCGCAGCAATTGCGCGCGCAACAAATCGATCCCTTCGTTCTTCTTGGCGGACAGCGTAATCTCGCAGACCTCGCCGTTACCGTTGTCCACGACCAGCTGATTGACCTCAGGCCCCTTGCCGGTCAAGTCCGTCTTGTTCAACACCCGCACCACCGGTACGCCAACCGGAAAGCGTGTGGCGATCGTCTCATCTTCGGCCGTCATGCGCGTTCGAGCGTCGAGCAGATGCAAGACGACGTCAGCCTTCTCGATTTCGCCCCATGTCCGCTCGATACCGATCTTCTCGACTTCGTCCTCTGTCTCGCGCAGCCCCGCCGTGTCAATCACATGCAGCGGAATGCCTTCGATTTGGATGGTTTGCGCAACCTTGTCGCGCGTCGTCCCCGCGATCGGCGTCACGATTGCAAGCTCGGCACCGGCCAGCGCATTCAATAAGGACGACTTACCCACATTCGGCTGCCCCGCCAGCACAACCGACAACCCCTCGCGCAGCAGCGCCCCTTGCCGTGCTTCGCGCAGCACGTGGTCCAGCCGTTCGCGGATAGCCGCGAGCTTGCCGAGCGCATCTGCCGCTTCCAGAAAATCGATCTCCTCTTCCGGAAAATCGAGCGTCGCCTCAACGAGCATGCGCAGTGCAATGACTTCATCGACGAGCGAGCGGATCTCTCGCGAAAAAGCACCTTCCATCGAACGCCCGGCCGAGCGCACGGCGGCCTCGGTGCTGGCCTCGATGAGGTCGGCCACGGCCTCTGCTTGAGCGAGGTCGAGCTTGTCGTTGAGAAACGCGCGCCGAGTGAATTCGCCGGGTTCAGCGAGACGCAAGCCAAACGCCTTTCCTGCCTCCAGGCAGCATTGCAAAACGAGCTGAAGCACGACGGGGCCGCCATGACCTTGCAACTCGATCACATCCTCGCCGGTGTACGAGTGCGGCGCGGCGAAATAAATGGCGATCCCGCGATCGAGCACGCTGCCGCTGGCATCCATAAAGGGCACATAGCTCGCGTGACGCGGCGCCAGCCGTTGTCCGCAAAGCGCATGCATTAGCGCCGCGGCCGCCCGATCCCCAGCGCGACCGCACGAAATCCGCACGACGCCGATTCCCCCTCGCCCCGGAGCGGTGGCAATGGCAACAACGGGGTCGGAATCGATGGCGAACATGATGTTGGGCGAATAGGTATGAGCCGCGGTGCGTCACGGCGTGGGCGGCGGGCCGTCTTCTGCACGGCCGAATCGGATGCCTCCTCAATGAGGCGTGGCCGGCATTGTAGCGCGCGGCAGGTGCTGTTCCGGGGCTCTCGAGCCACTTCCAGCGGTGCCTATCACAAATTCGATTTATCGCAGGCAAGATAGTGTAATCTTCGGACTACGAGAAGGAGAAATCACCTCGATTTTGCTACGAGCCGCGACCGGCTTGGTTTCGAGTTTTATGCGCGAACGCTGAGTCATGCGCCAAAACGCACCCAGTCCAGCTAAATGTGCGCCTGAGCGGGCTAAACGTGTCGTGCCCGGTTGTCTCCTTCGCGTTGGCTCAATTGCACAATTTTGCGATGCCAACCGCCGACGAGAAAGCAGCGTTCACCGAACGCCTGAAGTTCGCCCTCCAACGCAGCCCCGAGAAAGTGACGGGGGGGACGCAGCTCGCGCTGCATTTCAACTTGCGCCATCGCGGCGAACATCAAATCTCCCCTCAAACAGCCCATAAATGGCTGACGGGGCGCACGATTCCGACGGCAGACAAATTGAAGACGCTCGCCGAATGGTTGCGCGTCGACTTGCACTGGCTCCACTATGGGCCGCCGCCGAGCCCGGCTTCGCAGTCCACACCGAAACCTTTGCCGCGCGACGAGAAATACCCGTTGACGCCGGAGACGATCGAGCTCGCTTCGAAGATCGAAGCGCTTTCGCCGCACCATCGGTACTTGGTGCAGGAATTGGTCGCACAGTTCTACGGCGAAGGATCGGATCGCTGAAACGCACGGCGAATCGTGACCGTAAACGTCCGCCATTTACGATCGTTTTACTTCCGTCTCGAATGGAATGATTGTCGTTGTCTTGCCGATCTTTCGTTCGGTGGACTGGCCCACATCCAAAGGGCTTTAAAAAATACGCGACCATAGCGCGCGGATCGGCCCGAATTAGCGACTATTGGACCAAGGTCCTATTGTGCGGTTCGAGCTTCTTGCCAGATATTGCATGAAGTGCCGTCACAGGCCGGCAGCCCCATGGATGAGCCTGAAGAATTTGGCTCGCAGCCAGAATGAGCTGGCAGCTCCTGCGCTTCGGCGCCACTCTTCTTCAAACGCAGTCAATGAAAAACGCAACTGACATCCAGCGGGTCATCGTTGCGATGAGAAAGATTGCGAGTAGAACGCGCGTGAGCACTTTCACATTCCAAGCGTGCCTCTTTTCGTACCACGATTCGTGGTCGCCCACAGCTTCAAACATCGATCTCCATATTGAGCCACCTTGAGTTTCCAAGCGAAGAAGTTAAGTGGAGGGAGCTATCATGTCATGGCTAGCGGAAACACTACGGCGCTACCCCGAGATCGCCATATTTCTCTCCCTTGGAATCGGCTACTGGGTCGGCGGCAAGAGCTTCAAGGGCTTCAGTCTGGGTGCCGTGACGGCAACGTTGCTTGCGGCTATCGCGATCGGGCAACTCAACATCACGGTATCGCCCAACGTCAAGTCGGTGTTCTTCTTGATGTTCCTGTTCGCCGTGGGATACGGGGTGGGGCCCCAGTTCGTGCGCGGCATCGCTAAGGATGGCCTGCCCCAGGCGATTTTCTCGGTCGTTCAGGGCGTGTTGTCCTTGGCGGCGGCCATTCTCGCCGCAAAATTGGCGGGCTACAGCGTCGGGTCTGCCGCTGGACTTTTCGCAGGTTCTCAGACGATCTCAGCATCGATGGGTCTCGCCACTGACGCCATCAATCGGCTCGGCCTGCCGGCGGATCAGACAAAGGCGCTGCTTGATGCGATGCCGACAGCCTACGCGGTTTCATACATCTTCGGCACGATCGGTTCTGCAATCATTCTTGCCACCTTTGGACCGAAGCTGCTGCGCATCGATTTGGTTGCGGCATGCAAGGAGTATGAGGCCAATCTCGGTGGTACAAAGGAACTGGGTGGCGCGGGCCAGTCATGGCACCAATATGAGCTGCGCGCATACAAGATTCCGCAGGACGGTTTGGCCGTCGGCAAGACGGTAAGTCAAGTTGAAGCCCTCGAGCCGAAAGGCATGCGGCTCTTCATAGAGCGCATCAGGCGCGCCGGCACTGTCCACGAAGCGACCCTGGATTTCGTACTGCAGCCCGGTGACGTTGTCGCGGTAGCCGGCCCCCGCGATCAGCTTGTTTCTCTGCTGGGAGCGAGGGGCGTGGAAGCCGGCAACGGCGACGATCGACCCGTCTCGCTTCAGGTGAAGGCCGTGGAAGTCGACGATCCTGAATTGCTCTCCGTGCCGGCAGAGGGCGTCGACGTCTATGTGACCGAGAAGACGGTGGACGGCAAGACGTTGCAGGAGCTCGCCACTTTGCCTGCGGCGCGCGGTGTCTTCCTCAGAAAGATCAAGCGAGGCCCGACAGAGACCCCCATCCCGGTTCTGCCAAACACAAAGCTGCTACGTGGCGACACCATCACGATCGTCGGCCGCACCCAGGACACGACGGCCGCCGCAAAGGCGCTAGGCGTATTGGATCGGCCGACGAATGTGACGGACGTGGCCTTCGTTAGCCTTGCGATTACTCTCGGCGCGCTGATCGGTGCGATCGTCCTCAAGGTCGCCGGCATTCCCATTACGCTGTCGACCGCCGGCGGCGCGTTAATCGCCGGCATCGTGTTTGGTTGGTTGCGCGCTATTCATCCCACCTTCGGGCGCATCCCGGAACCCACCGTCTGGTTCATGAACTCGGTGGGTCTGAATGTGTTCATCGCAGTCGTCGGCATCACTTCCGGGCCCGGGTTTGTCTCTGGTCTGCAGCACCTGGGGGTGAGCCTGTTCCTGTGGGGCATCTTCGCCACGACCGTGCCGCTGATTCTCGGGATGCTGATTGCCAAATACGTGTTTCGATTCCATCCGGCCATCCTGCTCGGCGTGTGTGCCGGCGCAAGAACCACGACAGCAGCGCTCGGAATGGTCTGTGATGTTGCCAAGAGTCAGATTCCTGGCCTCGGATACACGGTGACCTACGCGGTGGGCAACACGTTGCTGACTATCTGGGGGATGGTCGTTGTAATGATCCTGAGTTAGTTCGGCACTCTCTGTTCCCGATGTGGATCGACCGGGAAACTTCATGCTGGAGGTGTGAGATGGCAAAGTCCGAAATGCCGGACGCTGGGGCAGCAGCAAAACTGGCTGCACTCAGCCCCTTTGAGCTGAAAGACGAACTGATCAAGGCGGCTGGAGGCGGGGTGGTCGAACGAGCCGAAAACATTTCGATGCTCAACGCCGGCCGAGGCAATCCGAACTTTCTGGCAACGATCCCGCGTCACGGCTTTTGGCAACTGGGTCTTTTTGCCATGCGCGAATCGGAGCGTTCGTTTGCTTACCTGCCGGAAGGTCTCGGCGGCTTTCCGAAGCGAGAAGGACTCACCGAGCGCTTCGAACTATTTGTGCGCGAGAACAAGGGCCTGCCCGGCATCGATTTCCTTGCGGGCGCGGTGTCGTACGTGCGCGACCAACTCGGGCTTTCGGCGAACGATTTTCTCTATGAGATGTGCGAAGGCATCCTTGCTTCGAACTATCCGGTGCCGGATCGGATGTTGAAGCTCTCGGAGATCATCGTCGGACAGTATTTGCGGCACGAAATGATCGGCAAGCGTCCGTTCATTGGGGAGTTCGACATCTTCGCCGTCGAAGGCGGCACGGCGGCGATGACGTACATCTTCAATACGATGCGCGAGAATCGCCTGCTCAAGGTCGGCGACACGATTGCACTGGGCCGCCCGATTTTTACGCCCTACATCGAGATTCCCTCGCTGAACGACTACCAACTGAACGTCGTGAATCTCGACGCCGACGTGGAGAACGATTGGCAGTATTCAAAAAAAGAACTCGACAAGCTACGGGACCCGAAGGTCAAGGCGTTCTTCCTCGTGAACCCGAGCAATCCCCCCTCGGTCAAGATTAGTGATGAAAGCCTCGAATACATTGCCGAAATCATCAAAGAACGCCCCAACCTGATCCTGCTCACAGACGATGTGTACGGCACGTTTGCCGATGACTTCGTGTCGCTGTTCGCACTCGCGCCGAAAAACACGATCCTCGTCTATTCCTACTCGAAGTACTTTGGCGCGACGGGATGGCGCCTTGGCGCGATTGCAACGCATCGTGAAACCGTCCTCGATCGGCTGCTCGCCGAATTGCCGAAAGATGTGAAGAAGGAACTGCATACACGCTACGAATCGATCACGACGGATCCAGACAATCTGAAGTTCATCGATCGCCTCGTTGCGGATAGTCGGACCGTCGCGCTCAATCACACAGCAGGACTCTCGACACCCCAGCAGGTGCAGATGGTGCTGTTCTCGTTGTTCTCATTGATGGATACGCCGGATGCGTACAAGAAAGCCGTGAAACGCCTGATTCGCAGCCGCAAGAGAGCCCTGTACGAGGAGATCGGCATTTCATTCGAAGATGACGATCCGAACCAGGTTGATTACTACACGATCCTCGATATGGAGTTTCTCGGCGCGCGGGCCTACGGCCGCGACTTCGTCGAGTGGTTGGTCAAGAATGCCAAGCCATCCGAATTGCTTTTCAGGCTCGCGCGGGAAGCACGCGTCGTGTTGTTGCCGGGGCGGGGGTTCGGCACGCAGCATCCGTCTGGGCGCGTGTCACTCGCCAATCTAAACGAGACGGACTACCGAAAGATCGGGCGAGCGATCCGCGCGTTGCTTGCCGATTATGTCGAACGCTACAACGCGGCGACCGGCAAGCAACTCGACAAGGGCAAGGTCTTATAGGTTCCGGCCGCAGATTGCCCGTCAGGCCGGCGGTGCACACAGAAGACGTCTTTGGACGTTGAGGAGTCTCACATGGCTACGCCAATTGAGAAAATCACACCTTACGACGAATTCAACTTTCCGATTCCCGAAAACGAGTTTCCGCCAAGCGGGATGTCCGCACGTGCAGCGGCCGCGATCGTTATCAGTTCAGAGTGGACCGATGCCAATCAAATGCTGAACATGTCGTCCTTCGTTACGACGTGGGCGGAGCCCGAAGCGGCGGAGACGGCAAGACGCAACGTGTTCAAGAACTATATCGATCACGATATGTACCCGCAGCTGTTCGCCATGGAAACTCGGATGGTGAAGTGGCTGCATCAGCTTTGGAACGGCCCGGCAGGCGTGGAACCGTATGGCACGGCGACAGTGGGTTCATCAGAGGCCTGCATGCTGGCCGGCCTCGCGCACAAGTGGAACTGGCGTCAGAAGCGCGAAAGGGAGGGAAAGGACGCGAGCAAGCCCAATATGGTGACGGGCGGCAATGTGCAAATCGTGTGGAAGAAATTTCTGCGCTATTTTGAAGTGGAACCGCGCATCGTGCCGCTAAAGCCAGGCAACTATCGATTGACGGCCGAGGAACTCGACAAGTACGTCGACGAAAACACGATTGCCGTCGTCGCGATCGCCGGACAAACCTTCACGGGCGAAGACGACGACATTCAGGGCATTCACGATTGGCTCGACGACTACGAAAAGCGAACCGGTATTTCAATTCCGATGCATATCGACGGAGCATCGGGTGGCTTTGTGAATCCGTTTCTGTATCCCGACTACAAGTGGGACTTCCGACTGCCGCGCGTGCAGTCGATCAATGCATCCGGGCACAAGTATGGCTTGGCGCCCCCGGGACTAGGATGGGTGGTGTTCCGCGAACGCAAGGTTTTCAATGAAAACCTCGTTTTCTACGTCAATTACCTGGGCGGAGAAATGCCGACCGCGACACTGAACTTCAGCCGTAACAGCTTTCAGATCGCAGTCCAGTACTACTTGTTCATTCGGCTGGGATTCGATGGCTACAAGCGCGTCATGCAGCATACGCTGGACAACGCGATGGAACTGCGCGAGATGCTTATAAAGAGTGGCTATTTCACGATCATGAACGAGACACAGCGCATTCCCGTCGTGGCGGTCACGCTCGACAAGAAGGTCAAGAATTTCAACGAGTTCGATGTGTCGAACAAGGTCCGCGAAAAAGGTTGGGTACTCTCCGCTTACTCGATGCCGCCCAACGCCGAGGCGGTAACGAGCCTGCGTGTCGTGGTCCGGCCACACATCAATCGGACCGTCGCCGAACTGCTGGGCAATGACATCATCAATGCGTGCAAGTATCTCGAACAGCACGGTGGAACCGCGACACCGCCGAAGCTCCACGCGCATGCGGCGGAGAAGACGGCATTGGCAAAGTGCTGAGACAAGCGTGTCCGCAAACGGGCAGTGAAATCTTTAATGAAGCGGTGGCGTCCAGCGAAAAACCGGGCGTCGCCCTAGCATTTTCCCTTTCTTGACTTCCGAAAGGCAGTATTTCAAGTTTTTGAATTTCGCTCGAACTCGCTTGTGCCGATATCCAGAGATCTACTGCAAAAATCGGCTCGGTTTTTCTCCCAGGAGCCAAGTGCAGGTACTCAAAGAATAGGCTCTCCAGATATGAAGCTGTCGTTTGCGCAGAAGTTATGGTTGCCGTTGATCTTAAGTTTTGTGTGCTTTCTCGGTATATCCATTACCGACGCCTACCAAATGCGGGCATCGGAACTCGAAGACCGCAAAACGGACTTGATGCACGCGACCGATCTGGCACTTGCGGTCGTCAAGACCTATGCCGACGAGGCAGATGCCGGACGACTTTCGGTGGATGAAGCCAAAAAGCGGGCACTCGAGGCGGTTCGACGAATGCGGTACGGTAAAGACGGCACCGGCTATTTCACGATATTCGATTCGCGGCCCGTCATCTTGATGCATCCCACGTTGCCACAGCTCCAAGGCCAGGATGTGGGCAATTTCGCGGATCCCAATGGCTTTCACTTCTATCAGGCCACTGTCGATCTGATCAAGCGAGACGGCAACGGATTTGTCGAATACCGGTTCGCCAAGCCGGGGACCAACGAGATTGTCCCGAAACTCTCTTACAGCGATTCGTTTCGGCCATGGGACTGGAATTTTCAGACCGGTGTCTATATCGACGAGGTCGACGCGGCATTTCACGCGTCGCTCTACCATGCTTTCGAAATTCTGCTGGTAGTGTCCGGCTTCCTGTCCGTTATCGTTGTGTTGCTTAACCGCACCATGCTTCGCTCACTGGGCGGTGAGCCCTCGTATGCCGCCGAGATGGCAAACCGGATCGCTGATAACGATCTGACGGTGGCGGTGAAGACAATGCCAGGCGATCGATCGAGCTTGCTGTTTTCGATGAAGCGCATGCAGGAGCAGCTCACGCGGACAATCGGCTCAATCAAGGCGTCCGCTGACTCGATCGCCACCGCGACGCATCAGATCGCTGCGGGCAACCAGGATTTGTCGCAGCGCACCGAGGAGCAGGCCGCCTCGCTTGAGGAGACCGCTGCGAGCATGGACCAATTGACGTCGACCGTCAGCCAGAATGCCGAGAATGCCAAACAAGCTAACCAGTTCGCGGCACAAGCCGCCGAGGTGGCCGAACAGGGTGGCGCCGTCATGTCTCACGTCGTAAAAACGATGGAGGATATCAACGCCAGTTCAGACAGGATTGCCGACATCGTCGGCATCATCGAAGGTATCGCCTTTCAGACCAACATCCTCGCGCTGAATGCAGCCGTCGAAGCCGCTCGGGCAGGTGAGCAGGGGCGAGGGTTTGCGGTGGTCGCTTCGGAAGTGCGCTCACTCGCGCAGCGCTCCTCGTCGGCGGCCAAGGAAATCAAGGAACTGATCCACGCTTCGGAGCAACGCGTGCAGGCAGGTGCGGGCTACGTGCGAGAAGCGGGCGAAAAGATGAGCGAGATCACTTTTGAGATTCGACGTGTGACCGACATCATGGGAGAAATTACCGCCGCATCGCAGGAACAAAGCAAGGGGATCGGCCAAGTCAACCAAGCGGTCTCGCAGATGGACGAAGTCACGCAGCAAAATGCGGCGCTGGTCGAGCAGGCTGCGGCAGTCGCCAGCTCGCTGGATTCGCAGGCAGACGATCTGAGAGTCGCCGTTTCGACATTCAGGCTCGCTGCTGCGTAAGAGGCCACGAGCAGTCCCGCGCACCAACTTGCACCCCAGCCTCCGCTGCTTGGCAACGTCGGCGCACAAAAGCGCGCCGACCCTGTCTGCTCAGAATTGAGAACCCGAGCAATGCGGCAAAAAAAAAATCGCCCGGCTAAAAGCCGGGCGATTTGCATTGATGCTGGCGTTGCCGAATGCCCTGAACCGAAGGGCACTGAGCACGTTAAGCCGGCTTCTTCTGCGCTCCCATCATCCGCGTGATGTAGTACTGATGAGCGATCGACAGCACGTTGTTGACGACGTAATACAGCACGAGGCCTGACGGGAAGAAGAAGAACATGACCGAGAAAGCGAGCGGCATGAACATCATCATCTTCGCCTGGACCGGATCGGGCGGCGTCGGGTTCAGCTTC
>NZ_DATJJF010000025.1:0-9692 GCF_035492435.1 Trinickia sp. | reverse complement strand
CACTTCGTTCACGAATATGAACTCCGGGAAGAGCTGGATGACGCGTGGGCGGTGCGCGTCCTCGATTTTTCACGCGAAGGTGGCTCGCCAACGCTCGTGTTAAAGGACCCGGGCGGCGAGCCGCTTGCTCGGTTGATCGGGGCACCCATGGAGGTCGGAAGATTCCTGCACCTTGCATTGGGTATCGTCACAGCGCTCGGCAAAACTCACCAACGTGGCCTCATCCATAAGGATGTGAAGCCCGCCAACGTGCTCGTGAATTCCGCTGACGGACAGGCGCGGCTCATGGGATTTGGCATTGCTTCGCGCCTGCCACGTGAGCGGCAGGCGCCCGAGCCCCCCGAGACCATCGCCGGCACGCTGGCCTACATGGCTCCCGAGCAGACCGGACGCATGAACCGCTCGATCGACGCCCGCAGCGATCTCTATGCACTCGGTGTCACGTTCTACCAAATGCTCACAGGCTCGCTGCCGTTCACCGCGGCCGATCCGATGGAATGGGTGCACTGCCACATAGCGCGCAAGCCAGTCCCTCCCTGCGAGCGGTTGGCGAGTCTCTCCCCCGTGCTCTCATCCATCATCATCAAGCTACTGGCGAAAACCGCTGAGGAGCGCTATCAGACCGCGGGCGGTGTCGAGCGCGATTTGCGCCGCTGCATCGCCGAATGGGAGACTCACGGCGACATCGAGGACTTTCCGCTCGGCCAGCACGACATGCCTGATCACTTGCTGATCCCGGAGAAGCTGTACGGACGCGTGAACGAGGTCGAGACCTTAGTCGCCTCCTTCGATCGAATCGTCAGTAGCGGCGCGCCGGAGCTGGTACTGGTCTCCGGCTATTCCGGTATAGGCAAATCCTCGGTCGTCAACGAACTGCACCGGGTGCTTGTGCCGCCTCGCGGGCTTTTTGCGTCCGGCAAGTTCGATCAGTACAAGCGGGACATCCCCTATTCGACGCTGATACAAGCGTTTCAAAGCCTGATCCGGCCACTCTTGACGAAGAGCGATGCCGAGCTCAGCGGTTGGCGCGATGCGCTTCTGGAAGCGCTGGGCTCAAACGGGCAGCTCATGGTAGACCTAGTCCCGGAGCTCGAGCTCATCATCGGAAAACAGCCGCAGGTCCCGGAGCTCGAGCCGCAGCAGGCTCAAAGTCGCTTTCAGCTTGTGTTCCGGCGATTCGTCAACGTCTTCGCGCGGCCGGAACATCCGCTGGCGCTTTTTCTGGACGACTTGCAATGGCTCGACCCCGCCACGCTTGATCTGCTGGAAGACCTTTTGACCCAGTCGGATTTGCAGTCGCTAATGTTGGTCGGTGCCTATCGCGACAACGAAGTCACTGTCACTCATCCACTGACGCGTAAGCTCGACGCCGTCAGAGCCGCGGGTGGCAAGGTAGTGGAAATCGCCATTGCACCGCTCGAGCGCAAGCATCTCGAACAATTGATTGGGGATACGCTTCGCTGCGAACCGGGCCGGACGGCGCCGCTCGCCCAGCTCGTGCACGAAAAGACTGCCGGCAATCCCTTCTTCGTCATTCAGTTTTTGAACACGCTCGCCGACGAGGGGGTACTTACTTTCCATCCCGAAACTGCCGAGTGGGTTTGGGACCTCGATCGCGCATTCTCGCAGGGCTACACCGACAACATTGCAGACCTCATGGCAGCCAAATTGACTCGCCTGCCTGCAGACACGCAGAGCGCACTGCAACTGCTGGCCTGCCTTGGCAACACCGCGGACGTCGCCACATTCTCCCGCGTGTTGGATGCGCCGGATGAGGCCGACGCGCGTCTCTCGGAGGCCGTCCGCTACGAGCTCGTCCAAAGGCTCGACTCCGCATACAGATTTACCCATGATCGCGTGCAAGAGATCGCCTATTCGCTCATTCCCGAGCAGGAACGTGCCGCAATTCGGCTAATGATCGGCAGGAGACTGTTTGAACGGACACCCCCAGAAGAGCTTGATGACAAGCTCTTCGACGTTGCCAATCACCTCAATGCGGGCATCGAATTGATTAGGGACCCCGCTGAACGAGAACGGCTTGCAGAGCTCAATGCCGCGGCCGGAAGAAAAGCGAGGGCATCCGTCGCTTATGCTACCGCGCGAAACTTCTTTGCGGCTTCAGCCGCGCTGCTCACGGAAGAAGCTTGGAACACCCGTTACGAATTCAAATTCGCGCTTTTTTTGGATTGGGCGGAAAGCGAGTACTTGCGCGGTGACTTCGAAGCGGCCGAAAACCTGTTCGAAGTCGTCCTTGCGCATGCGAAATCCGATCTCGATCAGGCCGCGGTGTACGAGCTGCGTTTGAAGATGTACCAGATCGCGAGCAAATACGACGATGCGCTTTCCATGGCCGTCAAAGCGCTCCAGCTTTTCGGTGTGGAGATGCCGCCTGACGACGAAACACTGCACAATGCCACGCAGCAAGAAGCGGCAGCGGTGAAAGTCAATTTGCGTGGACGCGAGATCGCGGATTTGGCCGACGCCGACGAGGCTGTGGATCGCAGGATCAGAGCCACGATCGCGCTGCTCGCCAACGCCATTCCTGTGGCCTATCTGGGCAACACGCCTCAATATTTTCCGCTGATCACCCTCAAGCTGATCAACTGCTCATTGAAGTTCGGGCACACCAAGGAGTCCTGCGTCGGCTACACCAGCTTTGCCATCATGCTGGTTTCCCTATATGACGATCCCCATTCCGCGAATGCTTTCGCAGAAATGGCCATCAAGCTGAATGAGAAGCTCGGCGATATCACGCGTAGGGGCACCATCCTCCATCATTATGGTGACCACATCAATTTTTGGCTTCACCCTGTTGCCACGGGTTTTCCCATTCTCGATAGGGCTTTCCGTGCCTGCATGGACGCCGGTGATTTCGTGTTCGCCGGCCACATCGCTTTTGAGGTGATCTGGCAGGCAGTGGAACGCGGAGATCGGCTTGAGGACCTTCTCGACTTTTCCCATCAATACGCCGATTTCGCAAAGGGCTCACGCAATGATGCGGTGTACCACACGATCTGCCTGGAGCAGCAGTTCTTCAGGTGCCTGATGGGCAAAACGCTGGAAGCTTCCTCGTTCTCCGATGAAACGCTGCACGAAACGGGCTGCATCGCAAAGGTTGTCGAGGCGGGCTTTATCACTGGCCAAACCTTCTATCACACGATGAAGCTTCTAGCCGCGTATCTCATGGGAGACAACGCAGTATGGCGACATCATGCGGAAGAAGCGAGAAGAACGCTGCCAGGCGCCATGTCCATGCCCATGGAGGCCACGTTCTACTTTGTCCATGCGCTCGTTCTTACCCGGACTTACCGTGATGCGGCGGATCAAGACCGGGAAGCGATTTTGACGACTTTGACCGCGTATGAAAAGAAGCTTGGTTTTTGGGCGAAAAATTGTCCGTCAAACTTTTTGAGCAAACACGCGCTCGTTGCCGCAGAAATGGCAGAGATAAAAGGAGACTCGCAATCAGCCGAGAGACTTTTTGAGCAAGCGATCGAATCAGCCAGGAGAAACGGCTTCACACATTGGGAAGGCATGGCCAACGAGTCCGCTGCCCGCTTCTACGCTGCGCGTGGCCTCGACACGGTTGCCGTTGCATTGCTGCGCAACGCCCATCGCTGCTACATCAACTGGGGCGCCAGCGGCAAAGTCAGGCAGCTCGACCGGTTATATCCCCAACTGAGGGAGGATCCGCCAGCTTTCGGGCCGACCAGCACAATTGGAGCACCGGTGGCGGACCTCGATCTCGCCACCGTGATTCGCGTGTCGCAGGCGGTCTCAGGCGAGATCGTCCTCGATAATCTGATCAATACGCTGATGCATACGGCAATGGCGCAAGCGGGCGCTGATCGCGCCCTGCTGGTGCAGTGCAGAGGCGAACAACGCATCGTTGCCGAAGCCACGACGCGCGGTCAGACCGTCGTCGTGCAACTGCTAGACGAAGCCGTATGTGGCACCAAACTGCCGACCTCCGTGCTGCAATATGTTTCGCGCACGCAGGAAAGCGTAATTCTTGACGATGCCGCAACCCAGCCGCAATTTGCCGCCGATCCCTATATTCGGCAAAGGCAGGCGCAATCGATTCTCTGCTTGCCCTTGCTTGCCCAGGCAAAGCTCGTCGGCATGCTTTACCTGGAAAACAGCCTTGCTCAGCACGTATTTGCGCCGGCGCGCGTAACGGTGCTGAAGCTTATCGCTTCGCAATCGGCGATCGCACTGGAAAATGCCGGTTTGTATCGCGACTTGGCCGTGCGCGAAGCGAAAATCCGGCGCCTCGTGGACGCCAATATTGTCGGAATTTTTATCTGGGATCTGGAAGGACAGATTCTCGAGGCCAATGACGCTTTCTTGCGCATTGTGGGATATGACCGTCATGATTTGATCTCCGGCCAGATCCGCTGGACGGAGCTTACGCCGCCCGAATGGCTCGAGCGTGAAAGACATGAGTGGGTACCCATGCTTTTAGCGACGGGCACGCTCCAGCCCTACGAGAAGGAATACTTCAAGAAGGATGGCAGCCGTGTACCCGTGCTTGTCGGCGCGGCAAGCTTCGAAGAAAAAGAAAACCAGGGCGTCGAGTTCGTGCTCGATCTAAGCGATCGTAAGCGCGCCGAAGCGAATGCACGTGAGATGCAATTGGAACTGGCCCATGCAAACCGTGTAACGACAATGGGGCAACTTGCGGCCTCAATCAGTCACGAAATCAAGCAGCCTATCGCTGCGACTGTCGCTAATGCATCGGCCGGTTTGCGTTGGCTTGCCGCTCGACAGCCCAATCTGTCGGAGGCTTGCCAAGCGTTCGAGCGCATCATCCGTGATGCAACGCGCGCCGGTGAAGTCATGAACCGTATTCACGGCCTCATCAAAAACGCTCCGACATCCAAGGAGTGGCTCCAGATGAACGAGGCGATTCGCGAGATCGTCGCGCTATCGCGCAGCGAGGCCGAAAAGAACCGTGTGTCTGTCCGAATGCAGCTTGCGGAAAACTTGCCGCCCGTTCGAGGCGACCGAGTCCGACTCCAACAGGTGATGCTCAACCTCATTGTGAACGCCATTGAGGCGATGAGTACGGTGAAGGATGGCCCCCGGGACATTATGGTCGCCACTCAAATCGATGAGCCGAATACCCTCCGCGTGACGGTGTGCGATTCCGGTCCGGGTGTCGCGCCTGAGCAGATCAACCGCCTGTTCGACCCGTTTTATACGACGAAGGAAACCGGTTTGGGTATGGGGCTGTCCATCTGCAAATCCATTGTGCAAGAACACGGTGGACGGCTGTCGTTGAGCGCGAACGTGCCTCGCGGCGCGGTGTTCCAGTTCACCGTCCCCATCTGCTACGAGAGTGCGCTTTTGACGGCCACTTCATAGCTGTTGTTCAGCTCCCAAGCTCGAGCGCAATGAAGTCGACAAATGCCCGGATGCGGTTCGACAACTGATGTCGCTGGGAATAAACGGCAAAGATGTCCGCATTCGGTGTTTCGTGGTCGGGGAGAACCTGAATCAACGATCCATCCGCCAGATACGGCTTGATGTCCCACTCCGCGCGCAGCAAGATGCCATGGCCTTCCAACGCCCACTTCACCGCGATTTCACCGTCATTCGTCGTCAGTGAACCGTTGATCCGCACAGCCTCCGTCCTGCGGCTTGATCCGCTACCGGAGGTCAGCCGCCACACGCCGTAGGCTTCATTGCCCTGCCGGATGCCGATGCAATTGTGTCTCGTCAGGTCGTTCGCGGTAAGCGGCACGCCGTGCGCCGCAAGGTATGACGGTGCCGCACAGAGCAGCCGCCGGTTCGAGGCGAGCCGCTTTGCCACCACGCGTGCGTCGGGTGGCTCCCCGAAGCGGATACACACGTCGAACACATCATCGGTCAACGGCGGTGGCGTCACTGAAAGTTGCAGTTGCACAGACACTTCGGGATGTTTTTCGACGAAGCGCGAGACGGACGGTGCAACGTGACTGCGGCCAAAAGCGAGCGTCGCATTGACGCGCAACAAACCTCTCGGAGATTGCTGCGCACTCCCAAGCAATTCCGCCAACGCATTGATCTGGTCGAGGATCTGGCGCGCCCGCTCGAGGTATAGCTCACCCTCGGGCGTCAGCATCATCCTGCGCGTGGTTCGGTTGATGAGCGCGACTCCGCTGCGGCTTTCCATCTGCGACAAGCGCTTACTGACGGCAGCGGCCGTCAAGCCCAACTCGCGCGCCGCGGCGCTCAGACTGCCCGATGACGCCAGCGTCGAAAAAAAACTCAGATCCGCGGGTTCCACGGTCTTTAGCATCGTCTCATCTTTGAACCAAAGTTAAAGACGCCTTGATTTTAGCAACGAGTTTGGCGTGCAGATGCGGCGTAGAGTGAATCCACCACCACAAAAGAAAATCCGGAGACATGAAAACCTACCGTATCGCAACCATCCCGGGCGATGGCATCGGCAAGGAAGTTGTGCCGGCGGGCCAGCGCGTGCTTGAAGTGCTCGCGCAGAATAACGATTCGTTTACGTTCGAATTTCAGAACTTCGATTGGGGCGGCGACTATTACCGCGAGCACGGCATCATGATGCCGGACGATGGCCTCGACGCCATCCGCGACAAGGACGCCATTCTTTTCGGCTCCGCGGGCGACCCGAACATTCCCGACCACATCACGTTGTGGGGCTTGCGTCTGAAGATTTGTCAGGGCTTCGATCAGTACGCGAACGTCCGGCCGACCCGCATCCTGCCCGGCATCGATGCGCCGTTGAAGCGCTGCAAGTCGAAAGACCTCGACTGGGTCATCGTCCGCGAGAACTCCGAAGGCGAATACGCTGGCGTTGGCGGTCGCGTTCACCAAGGGCACCCAATAGAAGCGGCGACTGACGTGTCGGTCTTCACGCGTGCCGGCGTCGAACGCATCATGCGCTTCGCGTTCCGCTTGGCGCAGTCGCGTCCGCGCAAACAACTGACTGTCGTCACAAAAAGCAACGCGCAACGGCACGCGATGGTGATGTGGGATCAAATCGCACGGGAAGTCTCACAGGAGTTTCCCGACGTCAAATGGGACAAGGAACTCGTCGATGCATCAACCGCACGCATGGTCAATCGCCCGGAGACGCTCGACACCATCGTCGCGACGAACCTGCACGCCGATATCCTCAGCGACTTGGCCGCCGCGCTAGCCGGAAGCCTCGGCATCGCGCCCACCGGCAACATCGATCCCGAGCGTCGCTACCCGTCGATGTTCGAACCGATCCACGGTTCGGCGTTCGACATCATGGGCAAAGGTCTGGCTAACCCGATCGGCACGTTCTGGTCGGTGGTCATGTTGCTGGAACACCTTGGGGAAACCGACGCGGCAGCGAGTGTGATGCGGGCAATCGAAACCGTCACCGCCGATACGTCGCTGCACACGCGCGACCTGGGGGGCACGGCTACCACAGCCGAAGTCACCGATGCGGTGTGCGCGCTTGTCCAGCGCGCGGCAGTGCCCGCCGCCAATGCCGCCTAAGCGAGGCGGCAAACGCTAGCCGATGGGCCGGGGCGCTTGTGCTTGCCGCGCAAGCGCCAATCGGAGCAGTGCTCGCACCTCCAAGGAGGAGACGATGGAATCGGACATCGAGGCACGGGTCTCCCGCAAGCTTATGTTGCGGATCATCCCGTTCGTGATGCTGCTGTACTTCGTCAGCTTTCTCGATCGCGTCAACGTTGGCTTCGCAGCCATGACAATGAATAAGGCCATCGGGTTGTCGCCGGCGGCCTTCGGCTTGGGCGGTGGCCTGTTTTTTATCGGCTACTTCCTCTTCGAAGTACCGTCGAACCTGATTCTTCATAAGGTCGGCGCACCCCGGTGGATCGCGCGCGTCATGGTGTCTTGGGGAATCGTATCCGCTGCATCCGCATTCGTCGTTGGTCCTAATAGCTTCTATGCGCTGCGTTTTATTTTGGGTGTAGCGGAAGCCGGGTTCTTCCCGGGCATCATTTTGTATCTCAGTTTGTGGTTTCCTGCGCGCCAGCGGGCAGTGGCAGCCGCATGGTTCATGGCAGCCGCGCCCATTTCCACGGCCATCGGCTCGCCCTTGTCGGGTGCCATCATGAAACTGCCACCTATCCTGGGTTTAGCCAACTGGCAGTGGCTTTACATCATTGAGGCAGTCCCGGCGATTGTGCTCGGTTTCGCGGTGTTGAAGTATCTGACCGATACGCCCTCTAAGGCCAAATGGCTTCAACAAAATGAGCGCGAATGGCTGATTGCCACGCTGAAGGCGGAGGCCGATGCGAGGCATGCGCACGCTGGCCACACCGCTGGAGCATGGGGCGCACTTCGAGACCCTCGAGTCCTAGCGCTTGCGCTCATTTATTTCGGGACGTCCGCAGGGCTTTACACACTTGGACTGTGGGCGCCGTTGATCATTCGCCAGTACGGCTTCGGCACATTCGAGACCGGTTTGCTCGCCGGCATTCCGAGCGTTATCGCCGTCATTGCCATGGTCGCATGGGCCAGACACTCTGACAGGACCGAAGATCGGACGTGGCACGTCGTCATCCCGTGCGCGCTGGCATGCGTCGGTTTCGTATTGGCAGGGGGCGCTGACAGTGCACTGATGATCGTGCTGGCACTGGTGATCGTGAACATCGGCATCAGTGCAGCCAAAGCGCCGCTATGGGCGATGCCGAGCGTGTTTCTGTCGGGTGCTGGAGCCGCGGCCGGCATCGCGATGATCAATTCCATCGGGAATCTGGGCGGCTTTGTCGGCCCGTTCGTGATCGGCTGGTTGAAAGAGCTCACCGGGGGGTATGGTGCCGGCCTTTGCGCGGTTGCCGCATCGCTGGCGCTGTCAGCCATCGTCACGATTCTGCTCAGTCGCCGGGCCGGGCATTCCCCCGTCACCACCGAAGCGCGGGGCGGGCACTAAAGGATCCGGCGCGAGCGATTGAGGCGGGCCATCAGCGATGGCCCGTTCTGGTGCCTGCAGGTCGTACAGGACATTGACGCTTCGGCCCGTCACAACGCATGCACCGGCCTTCAAAGCGCAGCGCCGGATTGCGTCAACGTCAGGCTCGGCGAACTGCTGACATCAGCCGCTCGAACATCGGCACAACCTGTTCGTCCGCAAGAGAAAGCAAGCCGTCTCCAACGTAAATCTCGGCAAGACTCCAACCCGGCGCGCCAGACTCCCTGACTCCATTAAACAGCCAGCAACTGTCGGTCGAAGCGATGGCATCGCGTTGGGCGGTAAGTGCGTCGACGCTTCCGTCGAAGCAGACATGGAGCATATTGACTTGCGGGATGCGCGGGAGCGTACGTATTCCCTCTATTCCGTTCAAGCCTTTCGCAAAGGTTAGTGTCCTGGCGTATAGCTGGTCCATCATCGCGAGCCGCGCATCGAAATTCATCGCCGCGGATATCAGCATTGGGCTTTGTGCAACGAGTCTGCCGCCCATTCTGTGACGCCAGAGCTTTGCGGCCGCAATGAAATCGTCACTACCCGCGAGAACCGCTCCTGCGATCCCGCCAACTCCTTTATAGAGCGACACGTAGACCGAGTCGAAACCATCCGCTATTTCGGCATACGAGCGACCGTAAAAGGCGCGGCATTCCCAAAGTCGGGCGCCGTCCATATGCAACGGAAGGCCACTTGCCTGGGCAGCCGACTTCAGCGATTGCAGCTCTTCCCAGCTCGGCAGACATCCGCCTATCTCACGCATAGGAAGCTC
>NZ_DATJJF010000024.1:0-25100 GCF_035492435.1 Trinickia sp. | reverse complement strand
CAGCGTGCGGTGGCCCCCCGGCGTTCGGCGAAGTGCTGTGCGCTTGCGACGAAAGCAGGCGAAAACGGCGACAAGGGGGCTAGAAAATGGCGGGGCGAAAAGCGGAAATAGGAGAAACGCAAATGGAAGTCGGTTTCTGCGGGTTGGGTTTGATGGGTGTGCCGATGGTGCGCCGTATGTTGCAGGCGGGGCATCGCGTGTGGGTTTGGAATCGGACTCGCGCAAAGGCCGAGACGCTGATTGCAGACGGTGCGCGTGTTGTCGACACTCCGACGGAGCTTGCGGCACGCGTTGAGGCCGTGTTTCTGTGCGTGACTGATGCGCACGCTGTGAATGAAGTCGTATTCGGCCTCGGTGGCGTGCTCGGCGAGGACCAAGCCGAATCGGGTGCAGCTCGGGTGCGTTACATCGTCGATCATTCGAGCATTCCCCCTTCGACGACTCGCGAGTACGCCGCTCGGGCCGCCCGAATGGGGGTGGGCTGGGTGGATGCGCCGGTGTCCGGTGGGGTACCTGGGGCCGTCGCCGGCACGCTGGCCGTCATGGCGGGCGGCGCCGCAGCAGATGTCGCTGTGCTCGCGCCCGTCATCGACTCCTATGCGGCCCGGGTCACCCGCATGGGTGAGGTCGGCGCGGGACAGACGACGAAACTGTGTAATCAGGCCATCGTCTGCGCGACCGTGGCAGCGATCGCCGAAGCTGTCGCACTCGCCCAACGCAGCGGTATCGACGCGGCCCGGCTACCCGAAGCGCTTGCGGGCGGTTGGGCGGATTCAACGCTTTTGCGTACGTTCGTGCCGCGCATGACGTCCGCGGGACACGAGCCGTTAGGCTCCTTCAGGACATTTCAGAAGGATATCGATACCGTAGCCGACGCTGCGCGCGAAGCCGGCGCAGTGATGCCAGTAGCCGGCACCGTTCAGCAGGTATTGCGGCTCGGCGCTGCGATGGGATTGGCGCATGCCGACCTCGCTGCCTTCATCGAGGTCGTGCAGCCGCGCGCCCGGGACTAGACGGGAAGGGGCTACCCAGCTCCCGCGCACTTACCGGAACGAGCGCGGTGTGGCGTCGCCAGCATTCTGACGCCGTACGCTGCGCGTTGCCATGCCTGCGCCGAACTCCGGTAGAACCCGGGAGCGTGCCCGACTGGCAAATACCAGGAACCCGAAGCCGTTTGCCTCGTACCAGTAACCGCCGTTCTCGAGCCCGTCGAGCGGTTGCTCGAGCGCGTTGGCAATCGATTCGATGCAGCGGCGGCGCAGGTCTTCGACAGCCGGGTAAGGCGGCTGTGCCCCGCGCACGCTGCAAAGCAGGACATCGAGCCCGGGCAGGACGTGGGCGTAAAGGACAGGTTCGTCCTGAGCGCGAGCGCGTGCGATCTTGGTATCGAGTTGGCCGAAAGGCTTGAACTGACGTAAAACGGCCAGAAACGATTCCTCGCTCTGCGCGCTGGCGCGCCTGCGCTTTTTCGGGAAGGACATAAACATTCGCCTGAAAAAGAATTGCAAGAAAGACAGCGTCCTCATGCGACCACTCCCCGGCTTCTCGCGCGCCGCACGTCGATCTTTTATAGCATACGGGGAGGGCGTGTTCACGATCGTGCACGTATCCGTGCGCAGGCCGGTCCCGATGCTTTTACGGGCGAGGAGCCACGCAGCGCGTCGTGGCCGTCACCCGCTTGCCATCTACGCCAATAATAGGCCTCAGATTCGTCCAAGTGCGGACCGAATGCAGAAAAAAATCGCAGCCTTCTGTGTGCCATCGCTTGCTATGGCTTCACGGCACTGCGTTGAAATATCTGGGATGCGCAATGATAATGGGGCAGTTTGAGGCCTCGCACGTCGCTGCGGTGCAAAGGCTGTGCCGGGGCGCCCGTGGGGGCGCCGCTCATTCGCAACGCATGAGGGCCGCCAAGAACAGAAGAGACGCTGCTCGGCATCTTATCGAAGACTCAGGAGCAGGCGAAAGAGGTTGAGCAGTGGTCGGTCCCGGGCGGACTGGTACCGATCCGCGCTTGTGCAAGGAGTCACTGCGCGCAGGGCTCATGACGTGAGACCCACCAATGATGGATCAGCAGGATGTTCGAAGTCAGCCCGAGAGCCGGCTCGCCCGCCTACAAACGCTTGTCGTTGACGGTTCGTGCAATGTGAGCGTACGCACCGGATTCACGAAGCCGTCAGTGCAAATCGGGCGCAGATTGGGGCTGAATACACCGATGACGCGCCGGTATTCCCGATCCCTTCATGCGCAGTATTGTTCAGCGCATTCCCAAGCGGCATGCCGGGCGCGTCTGGGGTGAGTCGGTGAAAGGTGTCGCTGCGATTTTTTTTGTCACGTTGCGCGAACAACCGTTGCGTGTGTCGTAATCTGTGAAAGACGACCGTCGACGGATAGCGCTATACATACGACGACTACGACTTAAGGCCAGAGCGATCATGACCGACGCCGCGTCCCGCCAGGAACCCGCGAGAGTGCTGATCGTCGACGACGACGAGGGCAGTTTGCGCCTTGCCCGCAAATCGCTCGAGCGGGCAGGTTGTATCGTGTTCGCTAGTGCAGCAGTTGCCGCTGCATCCGAGCGCATCGCTCGAGACCGGCCCGATCTGCTCGTGTTCGGCCACCCACTCGAGGGCGCAGAAACCGGCCTCGATTTCTTCCGTCGTCTGAGGCGCGAGGGCGTTGGGCTACCGGCGATCATGGTGACGAGCTTGGCGGAGGGCTCGCGGGTCATCGAGGCTTTGCGCGCTGGGGTGTCCGAGGTCGTGCCGAAATCGGGCGACTACCTCGCCTATCTGCCCGAGGCCGTCGAGCGCGTGCTTGCGCCGATCCGCCTGCAGCGCGTCTTCCAGTCGCAACGCGAGGTGCTCGAAGAGCGAGACCGCCTGCTGGCCGCCGAGCAGAGTGCAAGGCAGGTGGCGGAGGAGGCGAACCGGGCCAAGGATTGCTTCTTGGCGATGCTCTCGCATGAGCTGCGCACGCCGCTCACGCCGGTGCTGGCCGGCACGCGGGGGCTCGAAAGCATGCCAGGCCTGCCTGAGGCGGCGCAGGCAAGCGTGAGAATGATCCGCCGCAACATCGAGCTCGAAGCAAGGCTCATCGACGATCTGCTTGATCTGACGCGGGTTGCCAACGGCAAGCTACGCCTCTCGCTCGAGACGGTGGACGTGCATGAAGTCATCGATAGTGTCCTCGGACTTTTTGGCAGCGAGATCGCGGTCAAGCAGCAAGAGGTGCATGTCGAGAAGATGTCCGAAAATCATCATGTGATGGCTGATCGTGCCCGGCTGCAACAAATGTTGTGGAATCTCGTGCGCAATGCATCGAAGTTCACGCCCGAAGGTGGACACATCTACGTGCGCACGCGTGATGCGCGCATGCAGATCGAGATTTCGATCGAGGATACAGGCATCGGCATCGCCCCCGATCAGATCGGCAAGCTATTCAACGCCTTCGAGCAGGGCAGCCAGCGCATGACTCAGCAGTTCGGCGGACTCGGTCTCGGTCTCGCCATCACTAAGGCGTTGACCGATGCGCATGGCGGCACGGTCAGCGCGCAAAGTCCGGGGCCGCATTGCGGCGCGACGTTCACGATCCTGCTGCCGACGGTCACCGCGCCCGCCACGGAACCTGTCGCCGTGCCCGCCGTCGGGGCGGGCGCGGACGAGCGGCTTTCGATTCTGCTCGTCGAGGACCATGTCGATACGGCGGAAGTGATGGCGCAACTGATGCGCGGGCTTGGGCACGACGTGACGATTGCATCGTGCGTCTCTGATGCGCTTGCCGCGACGCATGCAAGGCCGTTCGATCTCATCGTGAGCGACATCGGACTGCCCGACGGTACGGGCATTGATTTCATCGGCGCGTTCCGACAGCGGTCTCAAGTGCCCGCTGTGGCGCTAACGGGCTTCGGCACCGAGGAAGACGTACGGAGATGCCTCGCGGCCGGATTCAACTCCCATTTGACCAAGCCGATCAATTTCGTCCAGCTCGAAACGCTGATCCGGCATGCTGCCGACGGAAAGTCGCGCGGCGAGGGTGCCCGCGCAGCGCACGCCTAGTTCACCGAAGCAGCCGCATGCAGGTGCGGCGATAGGGAGCAAGACCCGCAAGACGATTGATTCGCGGGCTGTGCTCGATGCTCGGTATTCAGCGCGACTTTACCGCTTGAGCGAATCGCGAATCTCTCGCAAAAGCAGCGTATCTTCCGGTGTCGGAGGCGGCGCGACGGCTGCGTCCCGCTCCGCACTGCGCAATGTGTTGATGAACTTCACCATGGCGAACACGATGACGGCCAGAATGAGAAAGTTGATCACGACCGTGATGAAGGAGCCATAGCCGAACACCGCAACGCCGGCTGTCTGCAAGTCCTTGTACGAGTCAGGATTGCCTTTGAACGAGGCTGGGAGATGGCCGAGCCGGACGAACTGGTTGGAAAAATCGAGGCCGCCCGTTACGACACCAACGATCGGCATGATGAGGTCTTTGACAATGGAATTGACGATCGTCGAGAACGCACCGCCGATGATGACGCCAATCGCCAAATCCATCACGTTGCCCTTGACGGCGAACTCCTTGAACTCTTTGATGATGTTCATTTTTATTCCTTCCTTATAGACGGAGCACCGGCGGCAGGTCAGTGTTCCCGCGCGGTCATGATAGCGAACGGCTAGGACGTTCGAATTCGAACGGTCAATCAGTGAACCGATAATCCTCGGCCCGCACTCGTCGTGTGAGTCGACGGAAGGAAAACGTGAAGCCGGGCCACAGTGCAGCGTTCTTGCCGCTCTTCAACAAATACCAGCTGCGGCATCCGGTATTCCAGACTGTGCCCTCCAAACTGCGTTGGAGCCGGTCGTTGAAGGCCCGCTGGATGCCAGGCATGACGTCCATCGTACGCGCACCGCGCCTCTCGAGCGCGCGCAAGCAGTCCGAGATGTACGCAATATGCGACTCGATCATGTAGACCATCGAGTTATGCCCAAGCCCCGTGTTCGGCCCGGTGATCATGAAGAAATTGGGAAAGTCGGCGAGGGTGGTGCCGAGATAAGCCTCCGGTCCCTCGCGACGCCAACGCGCATCGAGGTCTGCTCCGTTTGCGCCGATTACCGTGAACGGGGCGCCGGCATCGACCACCTGAAATCCCGTCCCGCAGACGATCGCGTCAGCGCGGTAGTGTGTTCCGTCCTCGGTGATGAGGCCATCCTCGGCGATCTCGCGAATCGACGTCGTGACAAGCTCGACGTTGGGTTGGGCAAGCGCCGGGTAGTAGTCGCTCGACAGCAGCACGCGCTTGCAGCCAAGGCGGTAATGGGGCGTAAGCTTGGCGCGCAGCGCCGGGTCCTTGATGCGGCGCGCGAGATAGCTGAGGCTGAATGCTGTCGGCCGCTTCATCAGCTTGGGCTCGACAACAAAGGCGAGCGCGCGCGCTTCATGTTGACAATAGATGGCGCATCGCACGATGCGCTGGGCAACAGGAAACGTACGGAATAGACGCTTGGCGCGCTCGCTCACGGCACGGTCGCGGCGCGGCATGATCCAGGGCGGCGTGCGCTGGAAAACAAGAAGCTGCGCCACGCGCGGCTGGATATGCGGCACGAATTGCACGGCGCTTGCACCGGTGCCGATCACAGCAACTCGTTTGCCTTCGAGGGGATGATCGTGATCCCAGCAAGCGGAGTGGAAGAGCTTGCCGGCGAAGCGGTCGATGCCCGGGATCTGCGGCAGCGCAGGCCGTGACAGCGCGCCGTTGGCGGCAATGACGACGTCGGCTTGGACAGTCTCGCGCCGGCCACCGGTCTCTACATCGAGCCGCCAAATACGTGCGTCGTCGTCGAAGCGCGCCGAGAGCACGCGCGTGTTGAAGCGAATGAAGGGCGAAAGCTCGTACTTGCCGACGCAATGCTTCAGATACGTGAGGATCTCCTTCTGCGACGCGAATGTCCGTGACCAGTCCGGATTCGGCTCGAAGGAAAACGAGTAGAGGTGCGATGGGATGTCGCACGCGGCGCCGGGATACGTGTTTTCGCGCCACGTTCCCCCGACGTCGGCGCCAGCCTCGCAGACCGTGAACGACGCAATGCCCATCCGCTTGAGGCGGATGGCCATGCCGATGCCGGCGAAGCCGCAGCCGATGATCGCGATGCGCGGCGTGGTCCGCGCGGCCTCTAACGCCATGCCGATGACGCTCAGGTGTCGGTCCAGCCGCCGGAGTCGTCGCCGCCGTAATCGACGCCGCCGCTGTTGTCGCTCCAGTCGTTCGAGCCCTGCCCGAAGTCGAGGCCGCCGCCGTTTCCGCCGTCACCACCATTCCCGCCGCGCCGGCGTGCGTCGTCGTCGATATAGACGTCGCGCTCGACGACGCGATCTCGGCCCTGCGATAACGCTTCACCCAGCAGGACGCCCGTCAACAGGCCCCCCACGCCGCTGCCAAAGCCACCGCCTTGTTGGACGACGACGGGCGGTTGCTGATATGGCTGCTGATACGGCGGTTGCGGTCCCTGCTGCTGGAATCGCTCGGCCTCCTGCGCATAGGAAGAGGCGCCGTAACCCGGCGCCGCAGCTGTTGCCGCAGCCGCATTGGGATCGGGCCGGCCTTCCGCGCGCGCCTTCAAGCTGACGAGCTGGCGATCGATTTCTTCGAGCCGATAGGCCGGCACGGGATTCTTTGCGCCCGACAGCGTTTCGACGAGGTCGCGCAATTGTGCTTCGACGCTTTCGAGTTCGGCTGCAACGGCCTCATGCCCCGGCGCAGTCGAAAGGCGCGCATCGAGCTTGATCGATCGCGTTTCGTTGAGCAGTTCCGTCGCTCGCTTCAACTGCTCCCGTCGCTCCTCGTCGGCACGACTGTCCTCGTTCGAGCGCGAGCGACGCAAGGTCCAGCGCAGCACGAGCGCGATGGCGATGATGACGATCGCCATCCCGATCCAAGCCGCCATCGATGGCCCTCGGTGCGCATTCGTCGGCACAACCGACTGCGCCTGGAACGCGTTAGGCGTAGCTTGTTCGGCCGGTGCCTGCATGGTCGAGACGCCGGCCCGCTTCGCGGCGCTGCGAACGCTCGCTTCGACTTGTGCGAAGCGCGTCGGGTCGGTGAAGCGGATCGTCGGATCGAGGGCTTTCGCCTGCTCGATTTGCGTGAGGCCCTCCGCGTAGCGGCCCTCGCGTGCCAGCACTTGGCCGTAGAGGTAGTGCGCATGCGCATTGTTCGGGTGCGCTCTGAGCACCTCGCTCAGTTCCGCATCGGCCTGCTGCCAGTTGCCTTGCCCCATTGCGCGCTCGACTTGCTGCGCGCTCGGAACGGCAAAGGCGGCGCTCGAAATGAGCAGCAGCGATGCACCCGCGGCTGCAAGAAGTCTTTTCATTGGGCTGAACCGGGCAGCTTACGCCCGTCTCCATGACAATCCTGATATCGATGCGACGTGCCGCATTCAACGAATGCTCATGCGGCGTGCCTGCCGGACAACGCTTTGAACCGTCTCGGCGTTATTACGCCGGCGGGTTCATTTGCTTCTTGAGGGCTTCGAGCCGGTCCTCCACAGATGGGCCGTGATCGAGCGCCGCGAGTTTGTCGTCGAGCGCCTTGCCACTCGAGACGTCGGCCGAGTTGAGTCGCGCGTCCGAGCGAGCATTCGACAACGCTACCTTGTCCTCGAGCTTGCGGAAGTCCTCCGACAAATTCTTGCCGCCGATGCCGCCGAGCGCGGTGGCCGCCGTGTCCTTGGCCTGTGCGATTTGCTGCTTCGCCTGCAGGATGCTCGAACGCGCGTTCAGGTCGTTGCGGCGCTGACGCATATCGGCGATCTGGTTCTTCAACTGATCGACAGAGGGCTCGAGTGTGGCCAGTTCGTGCGTCAATGCGTCGCGCTCGGCTTCGGCGTTCGCCTGCGCTGCCAGTGCCTCGCGTGCTAGGCCTTCGTTGCCCGCCTGCAGCGCGCGTTTTGCCCCGTCTTCATACTTGCGGGCTTTCTCGGCGGCCGAATCGCGCTTGCTTTGCTGCGTGGCGACCTGCGCCTCGATTTCGATTAGCGCATTTTCCGCCTTGGCAATGCTGTCGTCGAGCTCCCGCACGATCTGGCGGGCATCACGCGACGGATCCTGGACGGACTCGGCCGCGTCGTTCAAGAGCCCCTTGACGGTGCGCGAAATGGAGTCGAATAGCGACATGAGATTCTCCTAGTTGACTCGGCGCCGGACGATTGACGTGCGGGCGTTGCGGTTTCATCGATACTCTACGCCGGCTGCTCCGGCGGCGGAAATTCCCGCCTGGGGGCAGATGTCTGGGCGAATGCGGCAAATGCAATAGCGGCAATTGGGCGCGGCGCGAAATGCGTCCCGGCACAGATTGTGCGTATGGCAGCTGCTCGCGGATATTACATCAGTGCAGCGTTAAAACGGTCTTAAAGACAGGGGGCGGGTCCAAGGATCGGCGCGCAAGGCCATGTAGGGCGTGCCCGGTGAGTCTCCCGGCTCGAAGCTGGCAAGGGGCAACACGGACGATGAAAGGCGGGCGTGCGCGGTTGATGGCGCCACTGGCACTGGCTGCGCCGGTTTATCGCCGGCAAATGACGCCCGCTCGCCAAGTCGGATGGGAGCGGATGCGATTTCAGACATCGATAACGTCGGTCGATCGACGAGACACGGCGTCTGGCGATACGATCACGAACCTGTACGGGCCCACCTCGTGGCGAGCACGGTTTCAACCGGATCGAACGCGGCTGCGGTGTCGGCGTCGCGCGTACGAACGACCGTCAGCCATCGCGCGGCCATGCGTGCGACGGTTTGAGCATCGATAACGGTCCTTCCCGATTCCTCGCGCGCGCCGGCGTCTTCATGATGCAACGCCAGCGCGTGCGCGACGGCACAGGCAACGGGCTCAGACTTTGCGTCCGCGATTTGCGGGGAAACATCGGCGTCGCACTCGGAGCGACAGGATTCAAGAGCCTCCGCATCGTCAGCATCGATTGTCGAGACACGCTGCGCCGGCGGCGGGAGGACGGGCTGAGCGGAGTCGCTGTGGATCGCCGTCGCGTCAATTCGACGCAGTATTTCGTCCAGCGCGTTCGGCGCCTGCCGGGTGTGCCAATTGTCCACAATACGTGCAGCGCGTACCGGATTGGCGGTTTCGTCGAAAGCGAGCACCGCGCGCCGCAGCAATTCACTGACGCTGATGTCGAGTTCGCGGGCCGTGGCCGCGATGGCCCGTTTTAGAGCGGGCGTGACAAACACGACGAGACGTTCGCTGTTGTTTTTCATGGTCGACTCGCGGGCAAGGAGTGAACAAAAGCCGGGGGACGAACGGACCGTTTTTCCGGTCAAATTCCGGTCAAATTGACGTCGTCCGTAATAGTAAGACGCAAGCCGCTGATGAGAAATGTGTACTCGGACACATTTCTCATTGTTTCAAGGACTTGCATCGCTTTTCTGCCGCTTTTCCACAGGGCTTTCAACATTTTCTGTTGATAACCGCACCAAGCCCGTGGGGTAGCACACATAGTTACAACGTAGGGAATTTTTACAAAAAAAACTCCGATGCCGTTGCGTCGATTTCATTAGAATGCGGTGCCGGGTGCTGCGTAGGCGGCCACGGCGCCTTGGGCATTTACACTTTACAATTACCAGCTGAGTCCCCGAGCGCCGCCCGAGGGCGAGCGCGAAGCGGCCGGTGAGCCGCGCCGACCATGCCGTCATGCCGATCATCAAAAGACCCTCATCCCCAGATCACGAGTCCGATGGCCGCGACACCCCCCGAGGCAATCCGCCGCGCGAACGCGGCTCGATCGGGGGCCGGCTCGCGCTCACGCTCGTTGGGCTAGCTGCAACGCTGGCCGCCGTGGGCGCGCTCGTCGTAGGCTATGCGCTGATTGTGATGGAGCCGCAGTTGCCCTCACTTGATGCGTTGACCGACTACCGCCCGAAGGTGCCGCTTCGCGTCTACACGGCCGACCACGTGCTCATTGGCGAGTTCGGGGAGGAGCGGCGCAATCTCGTGCGATTTGCCGATATCCCCGATGTCATGAAGAAGGCGGTACTCGCGATCGAGGACTACCGCTTCTACGAGCACGGCGGCGTCGATTTCGTCGGCATCCTGCGTGCCGGCACGACCGATCTCATGCACGGTGGCGCATCGCAGGGCGCGAGCACCATCACGATGCAGGTGGCGCGGAACTTCTTTCTCTCAAGCGAGAAGACCTACACGCGCAAGATCTACGAGATGATGCTTGCCTATAAGATCGAGCGCACGCTGACAAAAGATCAGATCCTCGAGCTCTACATGAACCAGATCTATCTCGGCGAGCGCGCGTACGGCTTTGCAGCGGCAGCTCGCGTCTATTACGGCAAGGATCTGAAGGACATCACTCTCGCACAGGCGGCCATGCTGGCTGGGCTGCCCAAGGCACCGTCCGCGTATAACCCGATCGTCAATCCGAAGCGCGCGAAGATCCGTCAGGAGTACATCCTCAAGCGAATGCTCGACCTCGGCTACATCACGCAGGACCAGTACGATGTGGCGATCAAGGAGGACATTCACACGAAGTCGTCGGGCAACGAGTACAGCGTGCACGCCGAGTATGTCGCCGAGATGGTGCGGCAGTTGATGTACGCGCAATACAAGGACGAAACGTATACGCGCGGGCTTTCCGTCGTGACGACGATCGACTCGGCCGATCAGGACGCCGCGTATCACGCCGTGCGCAAGGGCATCATGGATTACGAGCGCCGCCACGGCTATCGCGGCCCAGAGGGCTTCGTCACGCTGCCGGCCGACGGCGACGAGCGTGACGAAGCTATCGATGATGCGCTCGCCGATCACCCCGACGATGGAGAGATCGTTGCGGGCGTCGTCACTGACGCAAACGCCAAGCAGGTCAGCGTGCAGTTCGTCGACGGTACGACGGCCACCGTGACCGGCGACGGCCTGCGATTCGTTGCTACCGGGCTCAGTCCGCGTGCGAGCCAGGCGCAGCGAATCCGTCAGGGTTCGATCGTGCGGCTGATGCCCGACGCCAAAGGCAATTGGCAGATTACGCAGCTGCCGCAGGTGGAAGGGGCACTCGTTTCGCTGTCGTCGCAGGATGGCGCGATCCGCGCGCTTATCGGCGGGTTCGACTTCAACAAGAACAAGTTCAATCACGTGACGCAGGCCTGGCGGCAGCCCGGCTCGAGCTTCAAACCGTTCATCTACTCGGCTGCGCTGGACAAAGGGCTGGCTCCGGCCACGATCATCAACGATGCGCCCCTGTACTTCCCGCCGACAACGCCGGGCGGCGAAGCTTGGGAGCCCAAGGACGATGATCAGCCCGAAGGGCCGATGCCGATGCGGGTTGCATTGGAGAAGTCGAAAAACCTCGTATCGATCCGCATCCTGTCCTATATCGGAACGAAATACGCGCAGGACTACGTAACGCAGCGTTTCGGTTTCGATGCCGACAAGACACCGCCGTATCTGCCGATGGCGCTGGGCGCCGGGCTTGTCACGCCGCTGCAATCGGCCGCGGGCTATGCCGTTTTTGCGAACGGCGGCTACCGCGTGAATCCCTATTTGATTGCGGAAGTCGATGATGCGCATGGGCAGCCGATCTCGAAGGCGCAACCTATCGTCGCTGGACGCGACGCGCCACGCACCATTAGCGCTGCGAATGCCTACATGATGACCAGCCTGCTGCATTCGGTTGCGACTGCAGGTACGGGCGCCGGCACCAATGTGCTGAAGCGTACCGATCTGGCCGGCAAAACGGGTACGACCAACGATGCGAAGGACGGCTGGTTCGCCGGCTTTCAACCGACGCTCGTTGCTGTGGCCTGGATGGGCTATGACCAGCCAAAGAGCTTGGGTAGCCGCGAGTTCGGTGCGCAGCTCGCGCTGCCGATTTGGATCGACTACATGTCGCACGCGCTGCGCGGCGTGCCCCAAGAAGAGATGCCGACGCCCGATGGGGTCACGACGCTCAACGGCGAGCTCTACTACGCCGACATGACGCCGGGCAACGGCTTCGTGGCAAGTCTCGGGCTGGATTCGGGCTCTGCTTTAGCTGGCCCTGGCGATTCGACCGATTCGATCGGCAACATCGGGCCTGCGGGATTGCCGACGCCGCCTGCTCCGCCCAGTACGGCGCCCGCTGCGCCGCCTGATGTGTCGACGCAGGAGAAAAAGCAGATTATCGACATGTTCCAGGATAATAACCGGCCCTGATCGGCCTGTTTTCCTGACCTTCACTGTCGCGGCGCCCGGAGGCGATGCCTCCTAGGCGATCGGGTCGCTGCCGGCAGCGGAGGATGACAACGTCATCCGTTCGACAAGCCCAAACGGTGCGAAGGTGGGTGTGGCTCGATTTCGAGGCGACTCAGGCGTGTGTCGACGCGGCGAGTTGTAGCTGCGCCGAGAGCGTTTTCGGATCCGTATTGGTGCCGCACAGAAGCACGCCGACGCGTTTGCCTTGCAGCGTTTCGCGCAATGGGCCTAGCAGGGCCGCAGTCGCCGCTGCGCAGGCGGGCTCGACGGCCAGCTTCAACTGCATGAAAAGCTTGAGCATGGCGGCGCGCAATTCGTCGTCCGTCACGGTCACAAGCCGATCGATATGCCGTCGGCACAGCTCGTAGCTGTACTGCTCGGTATACGGTGCCATCAGCGAATCGGCAATCGTATGCATGGCCCCGATTTTTAAAGGGTGATTGGCGGCGAAGCTTCTCGACATCACGTCAGCGCCTTCTGGCTCGACCCCGTAGACATGCACGCGCGGGTTCGCAAGGCGCAATGCCGTGGACACGCCGGCGGCCAGCCCGCCGCCGCCAATCGGCACGATGACGGCGTCGACATCGGGGGTCTGCGTTGCCCACTCGTAGCCGAGTGTCGCCGTTCCAAGAATTGTCCGGTAGCCGTTGAACGGATGCACGAAGAAGCGGCCTTCCTCGGCCTCGATCCGGCGCACTAGCTCGAAGGCCTCGGCCGGTGTTCCCGCCATGACAACCTCGGCGCCGTATTGCTTGCAAAGGGCAACGCGTGCCGGGCTAGCCGTCCGGAACATGACGACCTTCGCGTTTGTGCCGAGCCGCATCGCCGCATAAGCGACCGCCGCGGCGTGGTTGCCGCCAGAGACGCAAATGACGCCGGCGCTGCGCTGAGCCGAATCGAGCGCCAGCAGGTTGGTAAAGGCCCCGCGCACCTTGAAGCTGCCGCTTGCCTGCAGCAGTTCGAATTTGAAGTTGACGCTCGTGCCCTCGAGCGAGGGGAAGTCGTGTCTTTCGAAGACCGGGGTGCGCAGCACCCAAGGCGCCAGTGCGAAATGCTGTGCGGCGATCGCATCGAGTGTGGGGATCGGCTCAGTGTCGATCGTGTGGTCGGTGTGCAGCGGTGTTGCGGTGGTAGACATGAGCGAGCGAGCCGTGAATGACAAAAAATGACGCGCGTCACCGCTGCGCGTCGACCGACATGCTGCGAATGAATTTGTGCAAGAACGCTTCGCAGGCCGACAATTGCGAAAGCTCGACATATTCGTTGGCGCGGTGGGCTTGCTGGATGTCGCCCGGACCGCACACGACGCTCGGCACGCCGGCTCGCGCAAAAAGCCCCGCTTCGGTACCGTAAGCGACCTTGCGTGTCGCGTGGTCCGAACTCAGTGCGCGCACGAGTTCGGTAATGGCTGCCTGCTCGGCGGCGTCGAGTCCCGGTGCCGAGGCGATTCGCGTGAACTCGATCGCGGCGTTGGGATGCTCGTGCCGCATCTGCGGCAGCAGCGTGTCATGCGCATAACGCTCGATGCGCTCAAAAATGTCGGCGGCGTCGAGCGTCGGCAGGTTCCGAAATTCAAAGGCGAAACGGCACTCGGCCGGCACGGTGTTGATCGCGTTGCCGCCTTCGATCGTGCTCGTTTGTGCTGTCGTAAAGGGGACGTCAAAGCATTCGTCGAACGGGCCGTCGCGACGTAGTGCGTCGGCCATATCCCGAATATGGCAAATAAGCCGCGCGGCATACTCGATCGCGTTGAGTCCTTGGGGCGTGAGCGACGAGTGGGCCGCGTGTCCGCGCACGCAGCACCGATAGACGTTGATCCCCTTGTGGGCCACGATCGGACGCATGCTCGTCGGCTCGCCGACGATGCATCCCTCTGGCTTCACGCCTCGTTTTTGCAGGTCGGCGATCATGAGCGGCGCGCCCGCGCAGCCAATTTCCTCGTCGAACGAAAGGGCGAGGTGAATCGGCTTGGCAAGCTTGGCGGCTTGCATGTCGGGCACGAGCGATAGGGCCGCGCCGATAAAGCCCTTCATATCGCAGGTTCCGCGCCCGTACAGACGACCGTCGCGCAATTCGGGCTTGAACGGGTCGCTATCCCATTGCTGTCCGTCGACGGGCACCACGTCCGTATGCCCCGACAATACGACGCCGCCATGCGTGGCGCCATCGTGCGCCGGGATCGTCGCGAAGAGGTTCGCCCATTCACCACGCTCGTCACACGTGAGAGTCGAAGCAATGCCGAGTGCCGCCAGTGCGTCGCGAACCGTTTCGATGAGCCCGATGTTGGGCAGACGGCTGGTCGTATCGATCGATACGAGCCGTTCGATCCAAGGCAGACTGACGGGAAGCGGGGAAGCGGAAGAAGCCGGGACTTGCGAAGGAGGGCAAGAGGAGGATCGATGCACCGTCTCAGCTTCGTGCGACATGACGCGTTCTCCGGCTTAGGATCTCTTGATCATACCGAAAAACGCCCGGTGCACCCAAATAATGCGACGTGCACTGTACGCAGCCAGTCCGATGTTCCGATGCAGCCCCGCAGGGAAAAGGGGGAGAAGGGGGCCGTCCCGCTTCGATGGCGTGTCGTCGGCCCGTTTCCTTCTCCCTGTGTCTTACCTCGCGGCCGTTGCGGGCTGCCGGGCGGGTGCTGCCAGCGTTCGCAGGGTTTCCTTGACAGTGGCCACACGTACCGCGAAGTCGGGGCTGCGCGTCTCGATCCGCAGCCGATCTTGGCCAGCCAGCTTGATGTGCTTGTTCTTCTGGACCAGCTCGATGATCCGCATGGCGTCGATGGGCGGATTCGGCACGAACTGAAAACTGATCGCGCTATCGCCGGCGTCGATCTTCGAAATGCCGAGCGGCTTGGCGGCGAGCCTCAGCCGGTGCGTCTCCACGAGCGCATGCGCTGGCTGAGGCAGCTTGCCGAAGCGGTCGATCATCTCTTCCTGGATGTTGTTGATCGCGTCGTCGTCCTCGCAGTTGGCCAAGCGCTTATAGATCGACAGGCGCTCCTGCACGTCGCCGCAATAATCGGCCGGCAAAATGGCGGGCGTATGCAGATTGATCTCGGTGGTGGCGGCGAGCGGGGCCGTCAGATCGGGCTCCTGGCCGTTCTTGAGGGCCTTGACGGCGTCGTTGAGCATCTCCGAGTACAGTTGGAAGCCAATCTCGTGGATCTCGCCCGATTGCTTATCGCCAAGCACTTCGCCTGTGCCGCGGATCTCCAGGTCGTGCATGGCCAGGTAGAAGCCTGAGCCGAGCTCTTCCATTTGCTGAATCGCTTCGAGGCGGCGCTGCGCCTGCTTCGTGAGCCCTTGCGGATCGTGTACGAGCAAATAGGCGTAGGCCTGGTGGTGTGAGCGCCCGACGCGCCCGCGCAATTGATGGAGCTGCGCGAGCCCGAACTTATCGGAGCGATGAATCAGGATCGTGTTGGCACTGGGTACGTCGATGCCGGTTTCGATGATGGTCGTGCAAAGCAGAACGTTCGCGCGCTGGCCGACGAATTCACGCATGACGCGCTCGAGTTCGCGCTCGTGCATCTGCCCGTGTGCCACGACGATCCGTGCTTCGGGCACGAGTTCCTCGAGCATCGCGCGGCGGTTTTCGATCGTCTCGACCTCGTTGTGGAGGAAGTACACCTGGCCGCCGCGCTTCAGCTCGCGCAGCATAGCCTCTCGGATCACGCTGTGCTCCTCGCGACGTACGAACGTCTTGATAGCGAGGCGCTTTTGCGGCGCGGTGGCGATGACCGAGAAGTCGCGCAACCCTTCGAGCGCCATGCCAAGCGTGCGCGGGATCGGCGTTGCGGTGAGTGTCAGCACGTCCACCTCGGCCCGAAGCGCCTTCAACGCTTCTTTCTGGCGGACGCCGAAGCGGTGCTCCTCGTCGATGATCACGAGCCCGAGCCGCTTGAACTTCACGTCCGACGAGAGCAGCTTGTGAGTGCCGATCACCACGTCGACGGAACCCTCATTGATCTGCGCGACAGCCGTATTGACTTCCTTGGTGGACTTGAAGCGCGAAAGCTCCGCGACACGCACGGGCCACTCCGCGAAACGGTCAGCGAACGTCTGCGTATGCTGCTCGGCGAGCAGTGTGGTCGGCGCGAGCAACGCAACCTGCTTGCCTGACATCACTGCGATGAAGGCTGCCCGCAGCGCCACCTCGGTTTTGCCGAAGCCGACGTCGCCGCATACGAGCCGGTCCATCGGGCGGCCCGCCGTCATGTCGCCGATGACGGCAGTGATGGCGGCTGCCTGGTCAGTGGTCTCCTCGAAGCCGAAGCTCTCGGCAAATTTTGCGTACTCGCGCGAATCGAGGTCGAAGGCGTGTCCCTCGCGGGAGGCGCGTCGCGCGTAAAGGTTGAGGAGCTCCGCCGCGGTATCGCGAATTTGCTGCGCGGCGCGGCGCCGGGCTTTTTCCCACTGACCGGAGCCGAGCGCGTGCAGCGGCGCGCTTTCGGGATCGGCGCCGCTGTAGCGGGAGATGACGTGTAATTGCGCGACCGGCACGTAGAGCTTGCTGTCACCCGCGTACTCGAGATGAAGGAACTCCGTCTCGCCTTCGCCGAGGTCCATCGCCACGAGTCCCCGATAGCGACCGATGCCGTGCTGCGCGTGCACGATTGGGTCTCCGAGCTTGAGCTCGGACAGATCGCGCACCATCGAATCGACGCTCGTCGCCTGCTCCTGGCGTCTTCTTCCCCCGCGGCGTACGAGCGCGCCGTAAAGCTCTGTTTCGGTGACGATCGCCCAGCCTTCAACGGGCAGGGCAAAGCCGCTCGCGACCGGTGCGACGCCCAGCGCGAACGGCGCGTCGCCGTCCAGCCAGCTCTCGAAGCTGTCCGTCAGGTGGGGGCGCAGGCCGTTGTCGGCAAAAAGCTGCGCAATCGTCTCGCGCCGGCCCGCCGATTCCGCCGCAATCAGCACACGGCGCTCGCTCGTTGCCAGGTAGGCACGCAACGCGGCGACGGGATCGTCGGCACGGCGATCGACCGCCAGGGTGGGCAGCGGGGTGGCCCATGCGCCACCGGCGTTGTTCGGCAGTACGAGCCGCGCAAACGGCTTGGCCAGTGTGTAGAAATCGTCGTCGCTGAGGAAGAGGCGCTGCGGCTCGAGGATCGGACGCTCGCGATCACGCGACAGAAACGCGAAGCGCTGCTTCGTGTCCGCCGTGAAGCGCCGGATTGCGCTGTCGAGGTCGCCGACGAACGCGAGATGCGCGCCGTCGGGCAAATAGTGGAAGAGTGTTGCCGTTTCCTCGAAGAAGAGCGGCAGATAGTATTCGATGCCGGCAGACGGCACGCCGTTGCCGATGTCCTTGTAAATGGATGAGCGGCTCGGGTCGCCCTCGAAGACCTCGCGCCAGCGGCTGCGAAACGCCGTGCGCGCCGCCTCGTCGAAGGGAAACTCGCGTCCCGGCAGCAAGCGGACGTCGCGCACCGGGTACAGGCTGCGCTGGGTATCGGGATCGAACGCCCGGATCGAGTCGACCTGATCGTCGAACAGATCGATCCGATAGGGCAGCGGCGAGCCCATTGGGTAAAGGTCGATGAGCGAGCCGCGCACGCAGTATTCGCCCGGGCGTACGACCTGGCTCACGTGCTCGTAGCCGGCGAGCGTCAGCTGGGCTTTGAGCTTCGCTTCGTCGAGCCGCTCGCCCTGCGCGAACGAAAACGTATAAGCAGCGAGAAACGAAGCGGGCGGCATCCGGTAGAGCGCGGTTGTCGCCGGCACGAGCAGCACGTCGCAGCGCCCCTCGCCGAGGTCGTGCAGCGTCGCCAGCCGCTCCGAAACCAGATCCTGGTGCGGTGAAAAGGTGTCATAAGGCAACGTTTCCCAGTCCGGCAGCAACCGCACGCGCGCATCAGGCGCGAACCATGCGATCTCCTGAGAAAGCCGGTGCGCGTCGACGGCATTGGCGCAGACTACCGCGAGCAGCGGAACGGTTTCACGGGCCGCGCGTACGTAACGAGCGATGACGAGCGCATCGGACGAGCCCTGTGTACCGTCGAAGGCATGGCGCTGTCCGGGCTTGACGACGGAAAACGGCAGGAGGGGCGAGGAAGGTGATCCGGCGGTTTGAGGCATGACGAGGAATAAACGGCCCTTTCAGTAGACGGCGCGCGCGTTTTCGCGTGAGCCACGACGCCCAATGATAAAGCGCACTGTGAAACGAACGACGATGCGCGGCGCGTCAAATGACGGCACGCAAGCGTCCCCCAAGTTAACCTTTGGGCGGCGCTCCGCGCAGCGAAACAGCTATTATAAAATCCGTCCTTTATTTTTGATCCGCCACGCGCTTCGTGACCTCCCGCCTTTTCGCCCTGATTCCTTGCGCCGGCACCGGCAGCCGCTCCGGTGCTCCCATGCCGAAGCAATACTGTACGGTCGCAGGCCGGCCGCTGCTGCATTTCACACTGTCTGCCTTTGACGCGTGCAGTGAGTTCGCTCAGACCCTCGTCGTGCTCGCGCCTGACGATACACACTTCGACGCACGGCGCTTCGCAGGCCTGCGTTTCGCCGTCAGGCGCTGCGGCGGCGCATCGCGGCAGGCTTCGGTGATGAACGGCCTGTCGGCGCTTGCTGAGTTCGGCGCACGCGACGACGACTGGGTTCTCGTGCACGATGCCGCGCGGCCCGGCATCACGCCGGCGCTGATCCGCACGCTCGTCGCTAGTGTGAAGGACGATCCGGTGGGCGGCATCATCGCGTTACCGGTCGCAGATACGCTCAAGCGCGTCGATGGAGAAGACGGCGAGCGCATCGCCCGGACGGAATCGCGCAATGGCCTCTGGCAGGCGCAGACGCCACAAATGTTCCGAATCGGCATGTTGCGCGAGGCCATCTCGCGGGCACAGCGCGACGGGCACGAGTTGACGGATGAAGCCAGCGCCATCGAGTGGGCCGGTCACGCACCGCGCCTCGTGCAAGGCAATCTGCGCAATTTTAAAGTGACGTACCCCGAGGACTTCGACCTGGCGGATGCGATCCTGCGGTAGGGCGCGAACGCGCAAACAACGCGCAAGCAAAGGGCTGCCGCGCTCTCAATCAAACCAAGACGGAAAACAAGCGAATGGACTACAGAATCGGACAAGGCTATGACGTGCACGCACTGGTGCCCGGGCGGCCGCTTATCATTGGCGGCGTGACGGTGCCGTACGAGCGGGGGCTCCTTGGCCACTCCGACGCCGACGTGCTGCTGCACGCTATTACCGATGCGCTGTTCGGCGCGGCGGCGCTCGGCGACATCGGCCGTCATTTCCCGGATACGGACGCGCGCTTTGCCGGGGCCAACAGCCGTGTGCTGCTGCGCGAATGTGCGGTGCGGCTTGCGCAGGCGGGCTTCGGGATTGAAAACGTCGACAGCACTGTGATTGCGCAGGCGCCCAAGCTTGCACCGCATATCGACGCCATGCGGGCCAACATCGCCGAGGATCTCGGCTTGCCACTCTCGCGCGTGAACGTGAAGGCCAAGACGAACGAGAAGCTCGGCTATCTCGGCCGCGGCGAGGGTATCGAGGCGCAGGCTGTGGTTCTGTTGCGCAGCCTTTCCGCCGACAAGGACTGACGACGCTGACGCCCCCTCGATTGGCTACTCGACTGTAAGCATTTGAGCGGAAGCATTGACAACTGCAACGCAGCTGATTGCAACGCAGCTGATCAGGGGCTTTTTAACTCGTCGCCCCTCAACTGCTCTTGGCGGCGGGGAACTCAATCGTCACTTCCAGCCCGTGTGACGACCGGTTACGCAAGCGCAATGTGCCGCGGTGACGGCTGACGAGTCGTTGCACGATCGCCATGCCGAGGCCCGTTCCGTCGGCTTGACTGCGGGCCGAATCGACACGGTAGAAGGGCCGCGTCACAAGCGCCAGATGTTCCTCGGGGATGCCCGGACCTTCGTCGAGCACCGAGAGTGCGACGCGTGAGTGGGCGACGCGCGTCTCGACCATGATGTGTGGAAGGCCATCCGCCTCGCTGTGGCCGTATTTCCTTGCGTTCTCCAGCAAATTGCCGACAACCCGGCGCACGTCGGTCGCATCGGCCTCGATCAAAGCGGACGGCGCGAACTTCGTGCTGAGCCGCACACCGTCTTCGGTGGCCATGCGCGCGGCCATTTCGCCCGCGATCTGCGAGAGGTCGACGGGTTCGGCGGTACGCTGCGCGGGGCGGGCGTAGTCGAGAAAACGCCCGATGATCATGTCCATCTGCTCGATATCGTCGACCATGGCGTCCTTGGTCGCCTGATCCGACGGGCTCATTTCCGTTTCGAGCCGCAGGCGGGCTAGCGGGGTGCGTAGATCGTGCGAGATGCCGGCCAGCATCAGCGCGCGGTCGGCTTCGAGCTGCTCGAGATCGCGCACCATCTGATTGAAGCTGCGGTTCGTCTCCGCGGCGACGCCCAAGCCGCGTTCGGGCAGCGGTTCGGGCGATTGTCCTGAGCCGACCCTGCGCGCGGCCGCAGCCAGACGTGCGAATGGGCGGTTCACGAGGCTCGTGATGAATGCGGCGCCGAAGAGCGACAAGGCCAGCGCGAAGATGCCCCAGCCCGCCCACTGGAGGCCCGTTACAGTGTCGAGCTGATCGCGGTCGAGTGCGACCCAGTAATCGTCGTCGTCGATTTTGAAGCTGATCCAAACGCCGGGGATCTCGTTGACCGATTGGGCGATGACGGTACTCTCGCCGAGGCGCCCGCGGATATCGTGTTCGATGAGACGGTTGAGCGACTCGTCGGGTTGAAGCTTGTACTTGTCAGTCGATTCGCGCGGATAGACGCGCACGCCTTCATTGCTTTCCAGATCCTGCAGCAACGCGCGCCGTAAGTCGGGGTCGGAGTAGAGCAGCGCCGTGCGCGTCAGCTTGACGATGGCGACGAGCTGCAGCGCCACGCGCTGGGCGCGCGGCTCCCGCTCGATGACGCGAAAACTCTGAAACCACGCCGCAAGGCTGACCGCGATCAGGAGCGCGATCAGCAGAAACGTTCGCCAGAAAAGCCCGCCGAAGAGGTGTGCGAGGAAACGCCGGTCGATCCGCATGGCCTGCTAAACACGCCAACGGCGCGTTGGACCGTTCGTCACGCCGCGCCGTCGGGAATGAAAACGTACCCGAGACCCCAGACCGTCTGGATAAACCTGGGGCTGCCAGGATCGGTCTCGATCAGTTTGCGCAGACGCGAGATCTGCACGTCGAGACTTCGATCGAACACTTCGTACTCGCGGCCGCGCGCAAGCTCCATCAGCTTTTCGCGCGAAAGCGGCTGGCGCGGGTGGCGCGCAAAGACTTTCAGCACCGAGAATTCGCCCGTTGTGAGCGGAATTTCCTGGCCCGCCTTCGTCAAGGTGCGCGTGGCGAGGTTGAGGGCGAAGTCGCCAAACTCGAACACTTCGGCCGTTTCGGAAGGCGCTCCCGGGAGCTCGGACGGCGACTGACGGCGCAGCACCGCATGAATGCGCGCAACGAGCTCGCGCGGATTGAAGGGCTTCGGCAAATAATCGTCCGCCCCCATTTCCAGGCCAACGATACGATCAACGTCTTCGCCCTTGGCCGTTAGCATGATAATCGGGGTGCGGTCGTTGCTGCCGCGCAAACGACGGCAGATCGACAGTCCATCTTCCCCCGGCAGCATGAGATCGAGCACGAGCAGGTCGAAGCGTTCGCGCACCCAGAGCTTGTTCATCGCAGGCGCGTTTTCCGCGACGTAGACGTTGAAACCTTGCTCGCCGAGATAGCGGCGCAGCAAATCGCGCAGGCGAGGGTCATCGTCGACGACAAGAATCTTGGAGGGGTTTTTCGTTTCCATGGGCGGCATCTTAGCGCGATTGCACAGAAGCTCGGGAGGTCTCGAATATAGGGTAACAGTCAGTTACAGAATTTACCCCCGGAAGGGGGCAGCGTAAATGAGCAAACAATAAATTGCTTCACGAACGTTGGTTGTTCGGTGGATACTTCACGCGATAATATTTTTACCTTTGTCCGCCTTGATGCAAGGTTAATGAAGTTTTTTTTGAGGTAGTCGGTTGCGGCACGCGCACGATGAAGGGAACAAAATGGCACAGGCAGCATGGCCGCGCGCACGGGCGCAGGCTATTGCTATTGCGCTTGCCGGTGCCTTCGTCGGTATGATCGGCTTCCCGCAGGGGGCTCATGCCAACCCACATCGGCGTGGCGCATTCGACTTACATCTGCATCGGCTGCCTCGAGCACATCGGGAGCATTCGGCGAGTTCCGCCGGCGCGCCCATCATGGGCACCAATACGCTGCTCGACTTCGATACGACTCAGCGGGACGGGCATATGACGCCGGAGGAGCGCCGGCTTTTGCGGCAGCACATCGAGGAGGCGGTGCGCGAGCTGTATAAGCGCTAAGCGATTCGTCTGAAACGCACCCGAGGGTACTCGAGCGCATCCGAAATGCGCTGACGAACAATGCCTCTCTTCTGAAAGCAGGTTTGCGCGGCGGCTTCGCGGCGCCGATTTATCAGCGCGCGCGTGCCGCGCGCCACGCGATCCACAGCTTGCGGATTGGCGTGAGGGCAATGCGCTGGTGCAAGACTTGATAATCGTCGCGCTCGATCTCGTCGAGCAGTGCCAAGGCCATCGCCGACTGCGCGCGCAATGTGCGCTGTGTCTTGCGCTCGGTGACGGGAATACCCGCGAGTGCCGTCTGCAGCGCCTCGCGGGCACGGCTCGTCTGAAAGCGCATGAGCGCTGAATAGGCGCTGCTGTACCTGCGGTTAATCAAATCCGACGCGGTAACGTGATGACGTTGAAGCTCGTCGATCGGGATATAAATGCGACCGTGCCGTGCGTCGTTGCCGACCTCCTGCACGATTTGCGCGAGCATCAGTGCATTGCCGAGGGGCGCCGCCCATTCGCTCGCACGCTCAGGATCACGAGCGGTCACGCGCGCCACTGCGCCCCCGAATGCACCGCCGACGTTCGCGATATAAGCGCGCAGATTGGCAAAGTCCAGGTAGCGTGCCTGCGTCAGGTCCATCTCAAAGCCGGCGATGAGCGCATGCAGCGTCTCGGTTTCACTGGCGAGATCGAATCCGTGTGCCGCGAGCGCGTGCGATACCGGGTGAGAGGGCTGGCCTGACGAGAGGGCGGAAAGCTCCTGCTGCCACCAGGCAAGCTTGGTCCGGCCGATGGCCGGATCGGTCGTTTCTTTGACGGTCTCCTCGAGCTCGCGGTGCAGCGCGAATAGCGCAGCGAGCAGCGGCTGCCGCGCAAGCGGCGCCTGGCCCAGCGCGTAATAGACGCTGGAGCCGGGCGGTGCTGCCTTTTGGGCGCAGTAATCGTCGTAGTGGCGCTCTACGGGGCGTGGTGCTTGGGACACGGCGGGCGAATACGCGAGCAACGAAACGAATGGAGAGCGGATACTACCGCATCCACGCTCGTCGCGATTGTCGCGATGAGCGCAATGCCTCGGATGCGCGTGGACCTCAATTGAGGGTGGCCGGCTCAAGCAGCCTTTGTGTCGTCATGCAGTGCTTGCAGGAACGAGAGCACATGATCGGCACCGCCTTTCTCCCAGACGTCCAGGTGGTTTGCATCGGGGATCAAGGCGAGTTGGCGGGGCCCACGCGCCGCAGCATGCAGTGCTTCGAACTGACGCGGCGGGATGAGACCGTCAGCGAGGCCTCCGTAGATCAGGACGGGGGCGTTGACGCGGCCTATCTTCGAGAGACTGTCGTAGCGGTCGCGCAGTAACCAACGAACAGGTACATAAGGGAAGCGCGTCTGCGCAACATCGACCATGGAGGTAAAGGGAGCCTCGAGAATCAGTGCGTCGATGGGAAATTCGGTGGCAAGCTGTACCGCGACGCCCGAGCCGAGCGAGTAGCCATGCAGCACTACATGCGACGTGTGCCGATAGGCGAATTCGATTGCCGCACGACCGTCGGCATAGAGTCCCGCCTCGTGCGGCTTGCCGGGGTTGCCGCCGTAACCGCGGTACTCGGCTAGCAGCACACCGTACCCGGCTTCGATGAGTGCGTGCGCGATATGCACGCGCTGAGAGAGATCCTCGCCGTTGCCATGAAACAGCACGACCGTCGTGCCGTCTGTGGCGGGGGGGGATTGGTGCCGAATCGTCAGCGTCAGGCCGTCGCTCGTTTCGATGTTGACGGGCTCAAGCCGATCCGCGTCCGGATTGGGGGCAATGTTGCGGATGCGATCGAGCGGGTAGATGAGCCGGCCCTGAAGCCAGAGCAATATCGCCGTGATCGATCCGTAACCGACCGCTGCAAGGCCGAAGGCCGAGAGCAGCGTCGCGCGCAACGGGCCTTTCACGTGAGATCGCACGGCTTGGTCGTGCGCTCCAAAGCGTGCGTTCGCAAGAGGGTCGGTGTCATTCCGATGCTTTCAGTGCCGTGCAAAAACAGCATGAGGTCGATCTCCCCGAATGGCCGCTCGCTCGCGAGGAACAATCGCAAGGAGTCAGCCGGCCCTCAACGCAAAAGAGCAGCCGCAATGGCAGCGCGTGCAATGGCGGTTGCGAGTGCTGCCGTAATGAGCAGATCATCGCGCACGCGCGGACTACTGCGCAAGTACTCGAGTGTGCGGTCGCGCCGAACTTGAATACGGAAAGGTCTGTCATATCGAGACCGGCCCTGCGACGGTTGCAAGCAAACGATTACGACAATGCGCTGGCCGCAAGGTCCATATCCGGGCGGTCGCGGCGACTAGCTAGCCACCATCGAACTGCCTGTGCGAAATCAAGGTGTTGTAGTCTTTGTCCGCACATCACCGGGCCTTGGAGAATCGGCAATAATAGGGCGCTGTTGCTTCATTTCCAGATACCCCACCTCATTCACAACGCTGCGCCCGGTTCGAGCACCGGCTCAGCGCGCACAATGACCTAAAAATATG
>NZ_DATJJF010000023.1:0-43346 GCF_035492435.1 Trinickia sp. | reverse complement strand
TCGCATAGGGTTATGCGTTTAACAACCCCTTGATTTAGCTTGGCAAAGGATAGTTATCCACAGAATTGCCAGCGACTTGTTAACTACTACTACATGTATACATAAGTAAACATGTAAACCTATAACCCCACCGTGATCCGCCGCTTCGAATCTGCGTCGAACCACGACACCCAATGCCTACCTCCCTCAACCCTCAACCGCCCAAACAGCCATAACGCGATCTCGAACAGCGCAAAAGACGGGGATCACTGCGAATGCGAGGTTCATGGCTTGCGCCGCACTCGGACGTTAACTCCTCGACAGGTATTGCTCGCCGAACGCAACGCACAACCTATCGATGGTCACACCAAGTCGGAAACTGACTACTCATCAGCGAAGCCAGGATGTTAGGTAGAGGCAATGAAATAGAAAGGTATTGGTCCGCCGTATCGCTGTCGGTTGCTGCAACTTCTCGCCGACGTACGACTCACCGTGGTCCATTTGAGTCGCGCGATACCGATTTGGCTTTACTGATCACGACGGCTTCAAACTGCCGAACGCGTTCATCGAAGAAAAAGAGGGAAGCCCAGCACAAAGGCGGCGCAGCGGCAGCGAACGCAAACAGCGGCAATACGTCTGCGCGCATCGCATTGATCCTTGTTGCTATAGCGCTTCCCGAACGAAAGAGACCCCCAAAAGCGGCGCCAAGTTGCATGCCGCGTCAGGACGATCGAGGCACGGGCCTAAACGCGACGCGCATGCGGCTATCGTTGACACTCCGTTTGCCGCACACGCTTGCACGCTAGTGCTTCGACGCGGTGCTGCCCGGGCTGGAGTTGGAGACTTGTTCCCCGACGCGCCTCGCCGACCGGCTCATGGCATCGGCCATCGCTGACGTTTCCTGCCCACCGCGCTCCGCCATATCGGACATCTGCTCAGAACCCTGCTGACCCGCCTGTTGCACCGTCCCCGAGTACTGCTCTGCGGCGCGGGCCACAGAAGTGGACGCCTTGCCGACTTGATCGGCCCACGTGCGCATCGTTTCCTGTTGTGCGCCTATTTGCTCCTGTGTCCAGCGGGCCAGTTCAGACTGGACATCGGATGCAATATTGAAAAGCTGGCGTGTGTATGTTTCGGCCTTTTCGGGGGATGGCAACGCCGACGCGCCTTCCAACCCGGGAGTCTGATCCTGCCGGTTCTCGCTCAGCGCATTGACGGTGTCCCGATGCGCTACCGTCATCATCGATCGCATCGTGTCCATCTCAAGCGCCGTCAACTTTTCGAACGCGTCGATGCTTTTCGTAGCAAGCCGAAAGAAAAGCTCAGCGTTTGCCCGTTGAACGTCGGTAAACATGAAATACATGATGTGAGTCCTCCTTATATGGCGCCGCTATAAGCGACCCGAAGGAATTCGCAAGAGGGGTGCCCGGGCTTCAGGCTTGTCGATTTTGCTGCAAAGCCGCATGCCCAGCTATGACGAGGGGCGGTATGTAACTTTTTCAAAGCCGGCAGCCCCCTGTAGTTTTGTTCCACTTTGCGTGGCACTGAGTGATCGTGACTCAAACTGGCGATGGAAAGATCGGACGATACCGCCCGAAGACCGCCAGACCGAAGGGCCACGTCCGCCGGCTACATGGCACGAGCCCGATCCCGAATCGGCTGTCACCCCTGTGACGAATGAGAAATCCAGGACACCGATAGCGCAGCACGTCGCCTTCGAGTGGGCCATCCATCGGTCGCGCTCTGGGATGCCCCTCTCGTTACAATGCCCGCATCCATCAACCCAAGAAGAATATGCTGATCAACGAGCCTTCCACCTATGCCGCCGTCGAACAGGCATTCGACACGTACGAGCGGGCGCTAACAACCAACGATGTCGCCACGCTCGACGCGCTCTTCTGGCAGAGCCCTCATACGATCCGCTACGGTGCGACTGAGAACCTCAGGGGCTACGACGAGATCCGCGACTTCCGGGCACGTCGGCCCAGTCAAGGATTGATGCGTACCGTCGTCGAGCGCTCGATCACAACGTTCGGCGACGATTTTGCTACGACCCACATCGCTTTCACGCGTGAGGGAGAGCCGCGAGTCGGCCGGCAATCACAATCCTGGGCAAGAATCGACGGCAACTGGAAGGTCGTTTCGGCACACGTGAGCTGGATGGACGCATGACACGCGATGAACTAGTACAGCCGGCAATGCACGGCGCTTTCGTGCGCGACGGTTTCGGCGCGCTGCCCGAGTCTCCCATCGTTCGTCAGGCTACGTTGGCCGGGCACCGCCTGGCGGTGAAGGACGTCTTCGACGTGGCGCGGTTGCGCACAGGGGCCGGCAACCCCACGTGGGCCGCTCAGCAACGGCATGCGGCGTCGACGGCGCTGGCTGTCCGGCTACTGCTCGAGCACGGCGCGCAGTGGGTCGGCAAGACGGTCACCGACGAGTTGACCTACAGCCTCGCCGGCATGAACGTGCATTACGGCACGCCGGTCAACCCCGCTGACCCGGCACGCTTGCCAGGCGGCTCGTCGTCAGGCTCCGCCGTGGCCGTCGCAGGTGGCTATGCCGACATCGGCCTCGGGACCGACTGCGGCGGCTCTATTCGCCTCCCGGCGAGCTATTGCGGCATTTGGGGCATTCGCCCGACACATGGACGCATTGCGACGGACGGCTGTCTGACTCTCGCGCACAGTTTCGACACGGTAGGCTGGTTTGCGTCTGACGGCGCGATTCTCGCCGATGTACTGAGCGTCCTGACGCACGACGCGGTTCAGCAAACGGCTGTCAATGAGATTGCGCTGCGGGTTCCCGAACTCGTCATGCCGTTGCTCGACGAGCCCGTTAAACGCGCATTTGTCGACTCGATCGACACATTGCGCCGCGTGCTGCCGATCGAATCGCTGCCTGTGCAGTTTGCGCTGGATGAATGGGCTCGAGGCTTTCGTGTCTTGCAGGCAGCGGAGATCGGACAACGGCATGGCCCGTGGGCAACGGCTCACTTGCAATGCTTCGGTCCCGACGTCGCAGCTCGGATGAAGGCCGCAGTGGACATAACGAGTACGGCCGTATCAGAAGCTCAGCGCATACGTGTGGCAGCCATGGGTGAGCTCGCCCGGATCTTTGGCGAGCCGCGCGCCTATCTCCTGCTGCCGACCTTGCCTTCGGTCGCGCCGCGGCTCGACGCTTCGCCGACGGCAGTCGACGGAGCAAGGGCACGGGCGCAACAGATGCTTTGTATCGCAGGGCTCGCGGGATTGCCTCAGGTCAGCATGCCGTGGACGACCGTGGATGGCGCGCCGCTCGGCCTGTCGATCATTGGCGCACGCGGCGACGACAGCGGTGTCGTCGCCGTGGCGCGCACAGTTCACGGCGCTTTGATGCAGAGCCGCTGATCAATTAGTCGATTAGTCGATTAGTCGACTTACTCCGCGTGGGCGCTTTCGTCGTCGCTCGCGAGACCCACGGGGGCGCGGCTGATTTCGTTGTTCGCTTCGACGAGCTGACGCAGGCAGCGCATGAATTGCACGCGGTTGCGCTCGGAGAGCGCGGCCAATGTGCGTTCATGCGCACGCCCGACTTTAGGTTCAAGACGAATGAGGAGGGCGCGGCCGACTTTGGTGAGCTCAGCCACTCGTTTGCGCTTGTCGGTGCGCGAGGCATAGCTTTGCACGAAGCGCTTTTCGACCAGCCGACCGATCACACCGGCCGTCGTCGCCCGATCGAGGCCGACCGCGCGCGCGAGCACGATTTGCTCCGACGGACCGAATTGCTCGAGCGCACTCAGCACGCTGTACTGCACTGGCGTTATGCCCTCGGATGCGCACTCCTCAAGGAAAAGCGCCGTGTGGATCTGGTGCAGCCGACGAATCAAGGTGCCAGGACGTTCCTGGAGCGCGGCATCACGCCAACTGGCAGCCGGCGCTTCATCCCCCTTTGCTTTGACGGCTGCACGGGCATTCACGTCGCGGTTCCCTCATCGGCAAGCGGCGGCAGCACCTCGACGCAGATCGAGGTCGGCTGGAATCCCGCGCTGGGATTACTGTCTTGCGGACAATTCGACAACATGGCGATAACCGGCATTTCCGCCTTGAGGACGACGTAGTCGCCGGCTTTCGACACACCCGGCGCGATCTCGACTTGCCCCGCGTCGTCGAATTTCACGCGCATAAAAAAGTTGATGTTCGAGACGATATCCGACGGCGACATCGACCATTTCGCCAACTCAGCGACGAAGTTCGTTCGGCAACTCGTCTTCTTGCGCACACCATAGCGAAGCAAATCCATCTCGATACTGCAACAGCCGGCAAGCGTGTCGTGAAAGCCGCAAGTGTCTTTGATCACCGAGAACATCTTGCGCGCCCGATCCGAATACAGCGTGCAGCCTTCAGTGACATACAAGGAACGATTCAGCTTCACGGTATTGGGCACGTTGAGCCGATCGAGAGGGAGTTCCGCGGAGTAACAGAGAAAGTCCACGGCCTGCTGGCCCTCGACATCGACGATGCGTAACCGTTGGCCTGTTTCCAGACGACCTGACCAGCGGCCACCCGGCTCGACGATTTCCCGGCTGATCGGTTCGATGTTGCGGCAAACCGCCTGACTGTCCAGCGTCATTCCATTCTCCATGTGGGCCATCTCAGATTGTTAGTGTACATCGTATCACCAACAATTTTGGCAGGCTCAATAGGGCGGGGCACCCAAGGATCCGATTGCTCGCGGCTCGTCGACGAAAGAAACATTCGAGTTGGCGTAAGCGGTGCGGTGTCTCAAGCCGGTGCGCTTTTCTCGGGACCGACTGAACAATGATGGTGCAACCGGCGAGCGCGCCGCGCGGACGCATTGGGTACTGCTCTTGATCGCCGCGCTCGATTGTTGATTCGCCGAACGACTGGCACATTCATTTCTTCATACGAATGCCGAGGCAATGAGCGTTTGTCAGTGTACTTACTGTTTTGTTTCGTTTAGCCATCGGTCGGGCTCCATTCCCAACTTCCGCCGACGCGTGCGGGACACGGATCTTTCGACTTTCTCACCCGTTTTCGCTTCAGAGACGGTTAGCCCGCGCTGTTCGTTTTCGCCCGTCGTATCCGTCGCAACGTTTAGGAATAAGAATGAAAAGCAGGACTTGGAAGATCGGTCTTCCGACGCTGTTGCTATCCGCAGGCGCTGTACACGCGCAAACGAGCGTGACGCTGTATGGCCTCTTCGATCAGGGAATCAACTACACCAATAACGCCAATGGAGGATCGGCGTTTCAAATGAAGAGCGGCGATACGTATGGCAGCCGTTGGGGTATCAAAGGCAGGGAAGACCTAGGCGACGGATACGCGGCGATTTTCCAGGTGGAGAACGGCTTCAATGCGAGCAACGGAGCACTCGGGCAGGGTGGGCGTGAATTTGGCCGGCAAGCGTATATCGGCGTAGCTTCGAGCCGCCTCGGCACATTGACCGTCGGCCGGCAGTATGACCCGACCGTGGATCTTTTCAGTGGCCTTACTGCGGGCGGCAACTGGGGAGGCGATGTGGGTGCGACGCCATTCGATAACGATAATACAGACCTCGATTTTCGTATCGACAATGCGGTCAAATACGTGACGCCGACTTACGCCGGATTCACGGGCGAAGCCATGTACGCGTTCAGCAATACAGCGGGCGGCTTTTCGAATAACCGGCTCATCAGCGGAGCCGGCCAATATCAGAACGGCGGGCTGAGGGCAGCCGTCGCGTACATGCGGATCGACAATCCCGGCGTGGGCTCCTCAGGTGCGGTAACGAATGACTCGATCTTTACGGGCTCGATGCAAGAAAACATCGACGCCGGCGTCGGGTACACGTTCGGCAAGGCCATGCTCGCCTTTGCTTACTCACACACGACGGTCGGCGATCCCACCTCCAATGCGTACCTTTCGGGATCGCTGACACCCGTGAGCGGCGGCGCATGGACATCATGGAAATTCGACAATTTCCAAATCAACGGTCAGTACTACTTCCAGCCGAACCTCTGGCTCGGTGCGTCCTACACGTACACGCTCGGCGAGCTAGACGCCACAACCGGAAGCTATAGCCCAAAGTGGCACACAGTCGCGCTGGAGCTCGATTACGACCTCAGCAAGCGGACGTCCCTCTACGTGCAAGGCGCTTGGCAGCATGTTCAAAGCGCCAACACGGGAACGCAATTCGACAATGCCCAGATCATTGCTGCTGCGGGCCCCTCATCGACGGAGAACCAGATCGTTTCGCGTGTAGCGATGATTCACCGCTTTTGATGGGGCAATGCGCTCGGCGTGTCGCCCCTTCTAATGCGCCGTGGCTGTCTTCGAGCGGGTGGAGCGCACGAGCCAAGCTGCACGCATCGGCTTGAGCGCGGCAATGGCCAACACGGCCGTGCAGGCATCCAGTGTGATGGCCGTGCCGAACACGGCATTCCAGCCGCCGGTGTGCTGATGCAGCAGCGCCGCGACTGGCCCTCCCAGGATCGACCCGACACCCTGCGCATACGAGAGGCACGCATAGTTGACGATCGCATGCTTGCTACCGAAGGAATCTGTCAGCGTCGATGGGAAAAGCGAGAAGATTTCGCCCCAGCCGAGGAAGACGATCCCCGAGAGCAGAACGAAGAGAACCGGCTCGCCTCGCAGCTCGAGCCATAATGCCATCGCGATCGCTTCCAGGCCGAAAGCGATGAACATGGTGTTCTCTCGGCCGATACGATCCGAAACCCACCCGAACATGGGTCGAGTCACGCCGTTTGCAACTCGGTCGACGGTCAGCGCAAGCGGTAACGCGGCGAGCCCCAGCACGGTCACGCCGGCCATGCCAAAGTCTCGCGTAAAGACGGCCATTTGCGACGTCACCATGAGGCCGGACGTCGACATCATCGTCATCATGATGAAAAGCAGCCAGAAGAGCGGCGTGCGAAGCATGCTGCCCGTTTTGGTATCGGGTGCGATGCCGACGGCCGTTGGCGGTTGCCAGTCTTCCATGTAGCCGGGGGGCGGTAGACGCAAGCCGAGCGCCGCCAAAATACCCACCACGGCGAGGATGACGCCGTACGTCGTCATGGTGTGCTGATAACCGTGACTAGCGAGACTGATACTGATGGGAAAGGTGGTGACCATGGCGCCCATGCCAAAGCCCGCCATCACGATGCCGATCGCCAACCCGCGCCGATCGGGAAACCAGCGCGCCATGAGCCCGATGGTGCCGACCACGATGATGCCGACACCGATACCGCCGAAGACGCCATAGGCCAAGTAGACACCGAGGAGCGTTTCGGCTTGGCTCGTGAGAACCCAGCTGAGACCCGTCATGGCGCCGCCCGCGGCCAGCAACCAGCGTGGCCCGAAGCGCTCGATGAGATAGCCCTCAAGCGGTGAGAGGAAAGTCTGGCATACGATCAGGATCGAAAACGTGACTTGGAGGCTTGGCAGCGATACGCCGAGTTTCTCCGTCAGCGGATGCGTCCAAAGCGTCCAGATGTACTGCGGATTCGACGAGACCATCGCGCAAACCAGGCCGCACAACAATTGCCACCAGCGGCTTTTGAGCGGTGACGCAGTTGCTTGCGTCGCGATGTCGGAAACGGGTGTGGCCATTTCAATACCTGATTCTTGTGGGCACAAGCCGCGCAGGTATGCAAAGTTCGTACCAAAAAGCCTCGGCTATACCTGGGCTCAGGCGGGACATCCCCGGTAAATTAATTTTCGCCTTTCCCCGAATGGAAAGAATCGCCACCGCCTTATTTTGGTGCAAGCGTTGCCTTCTAATGGGTCGATTATTAAATTGAAAGCCGCATCATGCTGTTTGTTATCGCGTCTCGGATAACGCCGGATGCCGGCTAACGCAATGAGCATTTGCGCATCTCGCACTGTTTCGCTCGCGGCGCATTTGCAATACTGCGTCGTAATGACGCATTGCTTTCGCACTGCCATGCCGTATGGCGCAGCGTTGCTGGCCTGTGGCTTGTCGTGGTCATCGCGTCTTCCGTTTGCCTAGCAGAGGAAGGACACATGAAGTTCGATATCGAAACGCTCTTTGTGGACGCCAACAACGGCGACGATGCTCGCGCCGTAACCGCCATCACTCATCAGGACATCGTTACCGGACTCTCCGCTGCGCTGGCCCAGCAGGAGGTCGCGGTGTTGCACATGCTGTATCCGCGCACGGATGCGCGCACGCATCGAAGCCTCGATGCGCTCGTCGCCGCGCTCAACGGCCACGGCATGCATCAGGTGGCACGGCTCATCGCCGAAGAAACGCACTATCTGCTGTTCCGCGATCCGGCGAAAGCTTGGCGCGTGCTTCAAGCGATTCGCCATGACTCGCTCGCGATCGGGGCCCACGTCTATTACAAGGGTTCGTCAGGCGATGCGGCTGAGGCGGCACTCAATGCGGATGCGCGTGACAAGCGCGTTGCCGCGTGATGCATGCGCGAACTCGAAAGCGGCACCCGTTGATGCCGTCACGGAAAGAGTGAATTACCGCGGGCCGGGTTTTTCCCGAGAGACAAGAAGGATAAGCTCGTGTCTGCACTGTTCGCAATGAACGGCGCACAGATCCCCAGCAGGTCTCGCCCCACTCAGTAGAGTGGGGATTTTTTTATGGTGCGCCCACATTGGAATGTCGGCAGACGCCGCGCGCCGAGGGCCAAGCGCATCAGTGCGTCCTTTCTTTTTCAAGCGGTCGCGATGATGGCTTCTGCTACCCGTGGCTTCGATGGCTCGTATTGGCTTGTGTCCATATCGGATCAAGCCGATGACTTCACGTTTTCGCCGGGCGCCCTGTTCGCACCGTTTCGATTTGGGACACGGCCTCAAGCAGCCGCTTGGTAGGTGCGGCATCAAGCATAAGCAGGCCGGCCCGCAGCAGTTCGCTCTTCTTGACGGCGACACCGGCCTCGAGACACTTTTGCTTGAGTTTCGCTAGCTTTTCGTAGTCCGATTTCGGCATGGTAAAGCTGTCGCGCACGACTTTCTCTTTCTTTGGCCGTTTGCCTTTTTCCGGCATGGCCCCGGGAACGAAGTCCGAATCGTTCGTGACCTCGGAGGGTGTCTCGGCCGCTTTACCACGCACCGCGCGCCCACGCGAGCTATCCATCGCGGCGGACATCGCGTGGGCCGCATCGGGTGCCGCGACCGTGTGCCCATTCGTCTGCGCCGACGGATGCGACGATCTCTTGGTTGCCTTTGAGATACTCGCCCTCATAACCCTCTCCTCGTCAATAAACGATGCAAACAATATATACAGTTAATCGACGAAAGGGGAAGCGAAAATCGGTACCCGTATTGAATAAAGCGGCGCCCGCAGTGCGTACTTGCATGCAGGCATTCGAAGGCGTGTAATAGCTCTCCTCAAATCCTAATCCGTATGCGGAACGGGAGAGTCGATCATGCGCCAACCAGCCGTCGACGACATCGTCAAAGCAATCGCTGCCGATACCAGTACGCCTACTGAAGTCGTCGAGAAAATGTATAGGGAAGTGTGGGAGGCCTACAGCAAAGAGGCGCGAGTCACCGACTACATGCCCGTTCTAGTCGCAAAGCGCGTGCGCGAGGACCTGCGCAATCGGTCGCGCCAAGCTTGATTGCAACCCGCTTCCCTACTTATCGTTGATCGTTGCGTCGTCCCGCATGCAACAGTTGCTTCGCCTGAGCGAGCGCTGCGACGATATCCGCATAGGCGCGCTCGCGCGCTTGCGGATCAGGAGCGCGCAACGCATATGAGGGATGCCACGTGGCGAGCACTGCGCGGCCGCCGTGCGTCGTGACCTTGTCAAAATAGCTCTGTAGCCGCGCATGCGTGTCTTCGAGCAACGCTTTGAGTGCGGTGGACCCAAGGGCGACGACGACTTGCGGCCCGACGTCGCTCAATTCCTGTTCGAGCCAGTAATGGCAAGCGTCGATCTCGCGCTGCCCAGGGGTCTTATGCATACGGCGTTTCCCGCGCGGTTCCCATTTGAAATGCTTGACAGCATTGGTAATGAAAACCTCGTTGCGCGCGACGCCGGCCTCACGCAGTGCATTATCGAGCAGCCTACCGGCCGGGCCGACGAACGGCTGGCCTTCGCGATCCTCGCTATCGCCGGGCTGCTCACCGACCATCATGATGCGCGCATGCAAAGGCCCTGCGCCGGGCACGCCCTGTGTGGCGCGCTGCCATAACCCGCAGCGCCGGCATTCGTCGAGCGTTTTAGGCTGCTGCTGCGGATCGGCTTCGGCGCCAGTGTCTTCGCCCGAACCTGCTCGCCTTGCCGGATGTCCCTGAGCATTCATGGCCTTTCGATATTCGCCAAGCGTGGCGTCGATGGGTCACGTCAAATCACGGGGCGCACAACGGGAACGCCGCGCCAATGAGACATAAGCAATCGCAGTGCCCTGACTGCGGAGCAGGCAGATCGCGCCGGGCCGCAACATTGTCCGCAGCAATTTCCGAGACCGCTATCAGTGCCGTTCGAGTTCGTCTACGGGAGGCGCGTCCTACGAGGTCAATGCGCCGTCGCTGATTGCTGGCCTGACGTAATTCGCAGTCCTAACGATCTGTCTGATTCAGACTCGCACGAACGTACCGGCCAGGCTAATTGTCCGAGCAGGTATCTGAATGCAAGTGGCGGCTCGTCCAGACGAAACCAGGTGGTGTCGGGTACACCATTTGCTCGGAGCAAATTAGGTCTGGAGCAAAGGAGGCCACCACGATGTTTCGATTCAGACGAATGAAAGGGGCGAAGATCAGTGCCGTCCTCACGGCGTTTTTAATGTTCTCGGGTTGCACGCTCGGCGGTGCCGTGGCCGGTGGATACGCGGGCAACAAACTGACGCACGGCAGCGCGGTAGGGACAGTCGGTGGTGCGGTCGCCGGCGGCATCGTCGGACACGAATTGGGCAAATGAGGATGGCTTAGGAAAGAAAAAGAGCGAAGCGCGGGAAAGCCGCTTCGCTCTTTGACCTTCAATCACGCCCTTGGGCGCGCGCCATTAGAATCGATGGCGGATACCCACGCGGAAGGCGAGTTGGTTGTCGGCGTCCGTTCCCGACGTGTCGAAGTACGCCCTCGTGTTGGAACCGATTGCCGCTTGGAGCGCTTGTGCACCGCTGTGGCCCGATGCGATCTGATAGATACCAAGCACATACACGTCGGTGCGTTTGCTCAACGCATAGTCGACGCTGGCATTGATCTGATTCCAGTGGCCCTTGATGCTGTCGCTGCCGTTGCCGAGATTCATGTAGGTGTAGCCCAGAGCCCCCGTCAGCGCAGGCGTGAACGCGTACTTGCCACCGATGTCATAAGCGTCGAACTGAGCGGCCGCGCCCGCGGCGGGCACGTAGCGCGTGTTCGTATACAACGCCCACAACGTCGCCGGTCCGATCAGATAACGGCCGCCCACGCCGAAGCTGCGCAGTTCCTGAAAGCCTTCAAAAGATGCGTTCGCAATGGTGGTCGGGGTCGGATAGCCCGCCGAGGTAGAGTTGGGGTAGCGGATATCCGTGTAGGCGGCACCAACGCCGATCGGGCCGTTCGCGTAATTGACACCAAAGCTGTACGTGCGCGAACCGCCAGTGGGCGAGCCGCCGAACGCACCGGCCTGATTCGAGAAGCCGTACAACGCGCCGAAGGTGAGGCCGGCAAAATTGGCACTTGTGAACTTGATCGAGTTGTCGATCCGCGCCGACATCAAGCCGTCAACGTCGTTGATGTGGTAGGCGTAGTTGCCGCCCACTGTCTGGCCACCCGTCGAGTACGCGCTGAGAAAATCGGTTGAGAACGCGTACTGACGGCCGAGCGTGAACGCACCGATGCCATCTTTCGTAATACCGACAAACGCCTGGCGACCAAATTCGCGCGAGCCCTGGCGGAGTTGGCCGTTACCGACATTGAAGCCGTTTTCGAGCACGAAGATCGCCTTCAGCCCACCGCCGAGGTCTTCGCTGCCGCGCAGACCCCAGCGGCTACCTTGCGAGACACCGTCATCAAACTTGGTCAGGCTGTGCGCCTGAGTGGTTGCCGTACCGCTGTGGTTTACGTAGCTGATACCAGCGTCGATAAGGCCGTAGAGCACGACGCTGGATTGCGCATGCGCCGTTGCTCCAATGCAGCCGAAAAGAGCGGCCGCCAAAAGGTTCTTTTTCATCTCGAATATTGTTTCTATAAAAAGTGGTTGACCCCAATGTAATGCCGGTGCAGGCAGACATTGAGCACAGCTTTAGTCTTAACGAGTATTTGAGATCCGAAGCGCCTTCGACCAAAATCTGCGGAATGCTTTTACCATGAGGGACGAATATATTTCACGCCGGCGACAAATTAACGACACTTTGGACGTTTATCTTAAAAATAAGGGCGTCGGCGACGCTTGATAAATTCAAATCAAGGTTTTTCTCATTGTTCAGAGCATTGAGTTGTGCCTTGCTGCTAGCGCGCTGGCACTGCCGCCGCGGCCGCAAACACGATTAGAAGGCTCGACTATCGTTTTCGTGTGAATATGCCGATGCGAGCTGCATCAGCAGAAAGTAGAAAATAAAATCTGATTAAGAGCATCAGCCACCATGTGTGCGGCATTTTTTGCTTTTTGCTTTTTGTGGATAGTCGCTTGCGAAAGTGGTAATGACTATTAAGATCTATATTTGTTTGAACATGGCGAGTCGGGTCTGTGGGGGAGCGGGCGAATATGTTTTCGCATCAGACGGCCGCCGATTACGTCTTGGGCCTCTTGCTCTTGCTGCCAGGTTTCAGCCTTGAGTGCCGCTTATTGTCGATGCAATAGACTGCGCAACGGATGGCGCCAGTCGATGCGGCGCAGACGACGATTGGGAGGGTGCCTCCGACGCTCTTGCCACAGTCCATCGGACAAAAGAAAGGCGACGATCAAAAGGGGCAGCACGAGAAATGCGCCCAGTATCAAACGCTCGATCACGATACTCTCCCGTGCGTAGCGGCAATTCGCGACAATGCAATCCATGCTTATGCGTCTGCGGACAGTGAGTGTGTCATTGGGACAGGGCGCGCGCGCGTGGTGCAGCGCAGTGCGCCCGCCACATCGCTGCTTCATCGGCGCTCATTTGCTCGCCGTCCTCCATGTCGCAGCCAGAACGCCCACACCGACGAGCATCGCGCCGCCTGCGCGATTGACGACGCGCTGGACGCGGCCGCTGCGAATCGCTTGACGCGCGTTTGCAGCCAGCAGCGCATAGCCCAACGCGTTAATCGCCGCCAACGCGACGAACGTCGCCTCGAAAAGCGCCATTTGAGGCCAGAGCGGCGCTTGCATATCGATAAACTGCGGCACGAATGCGACGAAGAACACGATGCTTTTCGGATTGAGCGTCGTCACCGCATAAGCGTGAGCAAAGACTTTGCCTGCGTGCATCATTGAAGTGTCAGGCGCTTGCGAGTCGCCCACCGGGGTGCGCCAAAGCTTGATGCCGAGATAGGCGAGGTAAAGCGCGCCGGCCCATTTGAGCGCGGTGAACCCCGTCGCGGACGCGGCAAGCAGGGCACCGAGTCCCAGCATCGACGCAGTCATGGACGTCAAATCGCCGAGCGCAACGCCCCCCGTCGTCGCCAGCGCAAAGCGACGGCCATGACCCAGTGCGTAGGAGACGACCAGCAACACCGTGGGGCCAGGAATGACAAGCAGCACAGCCGATGCCATGGCAAACGACAGCCAATGCGTAATACTCACGGGCGTTCCCCAAGGAAAAAAGGACAAGCCGATTTAGGCACGCGCTGCGCCACTGCGCAAGCTCGAAAATGGCCGCGCTTGGTTTTGGCATCGTTTTTATTTATAGCGGCATGGTAATACATGCGGTAGGCAACGTACGCGCCACAGTTTTATGTGCGTTGCATCAATAAGGTTACGTTTATCGAGTCTTTCGAATCATTATTTAGATCGGTCTTCTACTGGTATTGAGCAATTCGATCGCTGCCTTGCTGCAGAACGAAAGCCGGAACGGTGCGCCGATTCGAGAACGCCGTCATCGAGCCGGTACGCATTTTCCTCAGATCACATCCTGATAGGCGATATAACTACGGCCATCCGCCGATTTTGCGGTTGCACAAAAATTATGCTTGTTCTTTTTCGTTCCTGATCTACGCTCTAAATCGCGTGTTTTTGAGTTTCCTTTAAATAGCTAGCTAACATACAGAAAAACCCGCAGTGGAGGAGAACATGAACCGTAAAGTCGGGATGCTTTTCATCACGGCCGGTTTTGCTGCCGCCGCATCGGTCGCACAGGCTCAGGATAGCGGGCTGAAGCCGCACCAAACTTTCCGGTTCGCCTCAGGTGCATACGGATGCGTGTCCAAGGACAAGCTCGACGCTGTCGATCGACACGCCCGTGCCGGCGAGCAGCAAGAGATGCAACGCTACTTCGAAGGCTACGAGTGCGTGCCGGCGCCCGAGCATTCGGATTTTCGCGTAGTGCGCGTGGTCGGCCACGACGTCGAATTCGTAAATGCGGGAAACGGCGATACCCGAGGGCTATGGACCAACGATCGGTTCATCAAGCCATAGCGACATCGACTCGTTGAACTCGTTCGTGCGCGGGCTGCCGCGCGCTCGCTTTCTCGCACTGTGCGGCCGGCACAACCGGCCCTTCGCGTCTGTCTCTTGCCTTGCCCTTTGCGCGCAGCGCGCCATTCGCTATGATCACGCGCCGGCGTTGCTCTTCTCGCAAGTTACCTCACCGCATTCGCAAGATGAGGCGAGACAGCGGCGTCGCATGCCTTGTCCCTCGCAGGCGGCGAGCCCCGGCAAGCCCTATTTCTCTCGACGTCGGATCGCTCTCGAATTGGCTCTCAAATCGATTATCTACAAGGCGGAACTTCAAATCGCCGATATGGACCGGCACTACTACGCCGACCATTCGCTCACGATCGCGCGCCATCCGTCGGAAACCGACGAGCGCATGATGGTGCGCCTCGTCGCGTTCGCGCTTTTTGCCAGCGAGCGCCTCGAGTTTTGCAAGGGTCTGTCGGACACCGACGAGCCGGATGTGTGGCAGAAAGATCTGACGGGCGCGATCGAGACTTGGATCGAAGTGGGGCAGCCCGACGAACGCCGCATTGCCAAGGCGAGTTCGCGTGCAGGTGAGGTTGTGGTGATGGCGTATGGCGGGCGTAGTTCCGACATTTGGTGGCAGGGCGTGCGCAGCAAAGTTGAACGGTTCGGCAATGTATGCGTGCTGTCGCTCGCGCAAAGCGTCGGCGATGCGCTTGCGCACCTCGCCGAGCGCTCAATGCGGCTCCAGGTCACCGTGCAGGACGGCTCCGCATGGGTGACGAGCGCGACGGCCGAGCCTGTCGCCGTCGAATGGTCGGTGCTCAAAGCCGGAACAGCCGCATGACGCCGCGGCTCGGCACACGTTCAGAGCGACGTGATGCGCGCCGCCTCCGGTGGGCCTTTAAGCTCGATCATGTTGCCTTCAGGGTCGAATAAATACAGCGATGGGCCGAAGCCGTCCGCACCGTATCGGCGTCCTTCGCTCCCCAGCCGCACGCCGTGCGCAATCAGATGTGCGGCTATCGCTTCGGCGTCGTAATGGTCGATGCGAAGGCACAGGTGGTCCATGTTTCGCCCGGCGCCTGGCGCACCGCTGTCGGCACGCTCGAGACTGCTGCCAACGGCCAGCAGGTCGATCAGTGAGCGGCCCGCGCGCAATTGAACCAGCCCCAGCTCGGGCTGCTCTTTTTCGACTGAGCAACCCAGGACGTCGCAGTAAAAACGCTTCATGGCGCCGGGATCGGTGGCGCGGATCACAACGTGATCGATCTCGCGGATCGTCAGCTTCATCGGTGCGTTCTCCTTGCGTAGCGGGCATTGGCCGGCCGTGCGTCGTCAGCCCATGAGGGGAGGGCTTCGCACGTGGAGGTGTCGTCGAGTTTACGGCATGGGGCCCGTGACGGATAGCATACCGCCGCTCGACAGCGTGCTTGCCGCCATGACCCACTATGGCGTCTCTTGAGTCAGCTTGCGGTGGGGCGGGGCACAGGCTGCGTCGTGCAGCCAACTCGCTTTAGGGACGCCGAAACACCGAGCAGGGTAGATCCGTCGAACCGAGAGGGCAAAAAAAACCCGCTCTTGGAGCGGGTGAATCCATATCAGAGGAGACATGGAGGAGACAAGTGTCAATATACACCAACACATGGTGCAGTGCAATATTTCTTTCACTTCCATTGAGCTGCCTCCTCTCTTGCGCAATGAGAGCGCAAGAATCGGCGCGTAGCTCGTCGCCGCTGGGCATACAGTGAGGGTTCAGCCTTCGATCGTTCGAGGAATGCCATGCAACCCGCCCACTCAAGCCAATCCGGCAAAAGCGCGCAGCCCCGCCAGGAGACCCCGATGAACCCGCAAGCGGATCGGCCGACGAGCGTAAGTTCGGTCTATCAGACGGAGGCGCAGCGCTGGCAAGCCGTCTGTACCCGAGACGCCCGCGCGGACGGCGCCTTTTTCTATGGCGTTTCGACAACGGGGATCTTTTGCCGGCCCTCGTGCGCGTCGCGCCTGCCCCGCCGCGAACATGTGGCGTTCTTCGCGACGGCGCAAGCGGCGCGGGCCGCAGGCTTGCGCGAATGCAAGCGCTGCCGTCCAGGTGGTTTGCCGCGAGAACTAGCCATCGTCGAACGCGCCTGCGCCGTGCTCGACGCCGACCCCCAAGCACGCATCACGCTGGCTCAATTGAGCGACGCGGTGCACGTCAGCCCCTTCCACTTGCAGCGGCTTTTCACGCGCGTTGTCGGCGTGTCGCCGCGCCAATATCAGGCGGCACACCGTGGCGCGGCGCTGCGCGACGCCCTGCAGCGCGGCGAGCGTGTGACGCGTGCGGCGCTCGATGCGGGATTCAACTCGCCATCCAGGCTATACGAAAACGCGGCGAGCGAGCTCGGCATGGCGCCGTCGGCCTATCGAAACAAGGGCGCTGGTCTTGTCGTGCACTACGCGTGCGCTTCAACGCCGCTCGGCCAGGTTCTCGTGGCGGCCACTGAGAAGGGCATCTGTCACATTGCGTTCGGCGATGCGGCTGACTCGCTCGTCGGTGAATTGCGACGCACGCTCGCGCATGCACAGTTGATCGAAGACGACGCGCGCATCGCACCGTTCGTCGCGCAGATCGATGCTTATCTTCATGGCGGACGCGAAACGTTCGACCTTCCGCTCGACGTCGCCGCCACGGCGTTCCGACAGCGAGTCTGGGACGCATTGCGGCGCATCCCCTATGGAGAGACGCGCAGCTATACGCAGATTGCCGAGGCGCTTGGCGCGCCGCGTGCCGTGCGTGCCGTTGCAAGCGCCTGCGCGGCGAATCCCGTTGCGCTCGCCATTCCGTGCCATCGCGTCGTGCAAAAGCGCGGCGCACTCGCTGGCTACCGTTGGGGACTCTCACGCAAAGAAGTCCTGCTCAGGACAGAAGCGCAGCGCGCCGGCGCCACAGGCGCCGATGCGCTCGGCGAGGGGGCTAAGCCCGCCAAGCTGGATGACGTCGCTTGAGTGCCGCTCACGCCACCGTCTTCGAGTTGCCGTTCAAGGCACCCTACGATTGGCCACGCCTGCTTCGTTTTCTGGCTGGCCGGGCCACGCCGGGCGTCGAGGCGGTGCACGAGGGGGCTTACCGTCGAGCGATCGAATGGGATGGGGCGAGCGGCACGCTCTCAGTAAGCCGGCATGCGCGCAGGATGCGGCTTGTCGTCCATGTCGAAGGCGATGCAAGCCACCATGCCGAGGCGCTCGCGCCCCATGTGGCGACGATGTTCGACGCAGCCGCAGATCCTGAGGCCATCGGCGCCCATTTGGCATACGATCCGTGGCTCGCGCCGCTTGTAGAGGCGGCTCCAGGGCTGCGCTTGCCCGGAGCGTGGTCCGCCTTTGAGCTCGTCGTGCGTGCCATCGTCGGCCAGCAGATCAGCGTCAAAGCGGCGACGACGCTGATCGGCCGCCTCGTCGCCCGCGCCGGCGTGCGCATTGACGATCACCCGCATGCAGCGACCGCTTGGCGCTTTCCGACACCCGCCGCACTCGCCGAAGCCGATCTCGACAACATCGGCATGCCCGGCAAACGCGTCGCCGCGCTCAAAGCCGTCGCACGGGCGGTCGCCTGCGGTGAGGTGCTCATCGAACGAAGCGCTGCCTCGAATGCACCAACGAGCGCTGGGCGCCCGGGTGACTCAAGATCAAGCTATTCGGGCAGCGCCACCGATCTGGCCGCCATGCGCGAAGCGCTGCTAGCACTGCCCGGCATCGGCGCGTGGACGGTGGAGTACATCGCCATGCGCGCTTGGCGCGATCCCGATGCGTGGCCCGCTACCGATCTCGTGCTCATGCAATCGATCGCCGCGCGTGATGCGTCGCTCGCGAGGCCTGCGGCACAACGCTCGCGCACCGACGCGTGGCGCCCTTGGCGCGCCTATGCCGCCATGCATCTGTGGAATGAAATGGCCGATCGCGCAAACGGCGCACGGGGCGGATAAGGGAGCGACAGCAAACGCGGGAACCGCGCGGCAGCGCCACGGCGTGCGACGGTCCCGACACGTCGCTTTTGACAGCACGCATACGAGCGGGCTCCGTGCAGGCCCGGACTCACGCTGGCGCGGCATCAAGCGAGCTTCACGACGCGGTGTTAAAGTGCCCGCTACTCAAAAATAATCTCGCTGGGGCCGACACCCTCGGCCGACCCCAGCCCGCATTGATGTCTGATCTATCTTCTGTTCTCTCCGGGACGTTTGCGCAGCGTTTGTCCCTTCTCACGTCGCCCTCTTTAGGCGATGTGCTTGCGCGCGGGCTACGCGGCATCGAGAAGGAGAGCCTGCGCGTGGCGCCGGACGGCTCCCTCGCCATGACACCGCATCCGCGCGGGCTCGGCTCTGCACTTACGCATCCATCGCTCACCACCGATTACTCGGAGGCGCTCATCGAGCTGGTCACGTCGGCTGAGCCGGATCCCGCGCTGACGCTGGCGCGGCTCGACGAGCTCCACCGTTTCGCGTATTCGCAACTGGGCGACGAGGTGCTGTGGAACTGCTCGATGCCTGGCACGCTGCCCGAAGACGATGACATTCCGATTGCGCAATACGGCACGTCGAACATCGGCCGGCTCAAGCATGTCTACCGCCGCGGCCTTGCGCTGCGCTACGGACGCACAATGCAGTGCATCGCGGGCATTCACTACAACTATTCGCTGAGCGAAGAAGCCTGGCGCGTGCTGCACGCGGCGGAGCCGTCCTCCGCAACGACAGTCGACTTTCAGTCCGAGCGCTACTTTGCGCTCTTGCGCAATTTCCGTCGCACGAGCTGGCTGCTCATGTACCTGTTCGGTGCATCGCCCGCGCTTCATCGGCCCTTCTTGCGAGGCCGGCCGCACGCGCTCGAAAGCTTCGATGCCGAGACTCTTTACCGTCCGTATGCCACCAGCCTGCGGATGAGTGACCTCGGCTATTCAAACACGACGGCGCAAGCAGCCCTGTGCCCCGATTACGACACGCTCTCGGGTTATCTCGACGCGCTCGCGCGCGCGGTGAGCGAGCCCTACGCGCCGTATGAAGCGATCGGCACGCACCGCGATGGCGAGTGGGTGCAGATCAATACCAACATTCTGCAGATCGAAAACGAGTTTTATTCGACGATCCGTCCGAAGCGTGTCACGCACTCGGGCGAACGGCCGCTGCATGCGCTGGCCTCGCGCGGCGTGCAGTACGTCGAAGTGCGCTGTCTCGACATCGATCCGTTTGAGCCGCGTGGCATCTCGCTGGAAACGGCTCGCTTCCTCGATGCGTATCTGCTTGTGTGCGCACTCGATGACAGCCCGCCGCTACCGAGCACAGCTTATGCCGAGGCTAATGCGAATTTCAGCCGCGTGACGCTCGAAGGGCGCAAGCCAGGGTTGCTGCTGACGCGCGACGGGCGCGACATTTCGCTTCAAGATTGGGCCGCTCAATTACTCACGCAGATCGAGCTTGCGGCAAAGGCGCTCGACGAGCTCGCCGGCACAGACGAACACCTCCGCGCCGTAGCGGCGCAGCGCGTCAAGCTCGCCGATCCCGAAACGACGCCATCGGCGCGCGTGCTACGCACGATGCGCGAGCGTGGGCAAAGCTTTGTCGCCTTTGGACTCGCACAGAGCGAGGCGCATGCGGCTTACTTTCGCGCTCACCCGCTCGGCGCCGAAGAAGCGCAAGAAGCAGCGGCGCTTGCCGCCGCATCGCTCGAGGAACAAGCCTTGCTCGAAGATCGGGACGCACCTGATTCGTTCGACGCTTTCATCACCGCTTTCCGCAGCTATACGCTCGAGCGTTTCAGCGTCTAACGGCCCGCCGATCGCGCCTCTGGTGCCCTGTGCCGGCGCGAGGCCGGCGTCGTCGGCTTCATCGTGAACATGCCTGCGTCTTACGCGTCAAATCGGATGTGTGGACCAGAAAGAGGGCGCCACCGATGAGAACGATGCTGTGGGCCGCGTCATGCGCGCTCCTTGCCGGCTGCTCGGCGGCGACGCATCGCGTGAGCCCCGAAACGATGCAACTCGCAACGGCCCCCCTTGTGTGCCAAAGTGCGGATGAATGCGCGCTTTGGTGGCAGCGGGCGGAGGATTGGGTGTTGCGCCACGGCAGCTACAAGGTATTCGCGGTAAGCGACTCGCTGATCGAGACGACAGGTCCGGAAGGCGGCAGCAGCAAGCTTGCCTACGAAATCACAAAGACGGTCAACGCCGATGGCTCGGCGACGATCGGGTTTGCCGCATACTGCGACAGCATGTTCGGCTGCCGGCCCAATCCATGGGAGGCCGGCGCAAAGTTCAAGCAGTTCGTCAGATCCGGCGTCGAACCGTCGCCGCAATCAGAGCCCGATTCCTCCCCCTCGGCGCCGAGTTCAACGGATCGCGTGCCGCCACCCGGCTGATTCTCACCGATTGATGCAACTTGCCAGTCTCAGCCGCCGGCAATGCCAATGGCTTGGCTCATCGCCAAGACCTTGACGGGAACCGCGGTACGAGCGCTTGCGAGCCATGGTATCGGGCACATCTCAAGCGCAAGCCCCCCGTTTATCGTGCTTTGACCTCACGGAGACACCGCAACCCGTGATGGCATGCGCTACCATCCCCGCATCCTTTCAAAATTCGTTCATATGCGGACCCATCGACACATCACGACGGTCGCAAGACCGTGCATGACGACGGCGGCATCGACCAAAAAAAGGACAGAGGGGACAGCGGGAGCAGTGGGGGCGGTCGCAACGACATCTCCTGCGCTTGCCGTCGCACTCGCCGTGGCGCTTGCGGCCGTACTCCCCGGTTGCGCCGTCGGGCCCGATTACAAGCGACCCGCTATCACGGTGCCGGCATCCTACAAGGAAGCGCCACCGGGATGGAAGGTCGCCCAGCCAGCCGATATCGCCGATCGCGGCCCGTGGTGGACGATCTACAACGACGCACGCCTCAACGGGCTGATGAACCAGCTCGACGCGGCGAATCAGACCGTCGCGCAATTTGCGGCCGCCTATCGGCAGGCGCGCGCACTGGTTGCACAGGCACGCGCTGCCTATTTTCCGCTCATCAGCCTCACGGCCAGCGCAACGCGCTCAGGGCAGCAGTTCTCGAGTTCGACGAGCTTCGCGAACCTGGGCGGATCGAATTCGCGCGTGGCCAACAACTTCGACGCTGTGCTCGATGCAACTTGGGAGCCGGACCTTTGGGGCAAGATCAGCCGCACGGTTGGCGCGCAGCGGGCGGGCGAGCAGGGCGCCGCTGCGGATCTTGCCAACGCCCGGCTTTCGGCGCAGGCAACACTCGGGCAGACTTACTTCCAATTGCGCGAGCTCGATGCGCTGCAGGCTCTGCTCGATGACACGGTCAAAGCCTACGCCGCGGCGCTCAAGCTCACGCAGAATCAGTACGAGCAAGGCGTGGCGGCGCGCTCAGATGTGATCCAGGCACAGACGCAGCTCCAGTCAGCACAGGCCGCGGCCATCGACAACGGTGTGGCGCGGGCCCAGGCCGAGCATGCCATTGCGGTGCTGGTCGGCCAGAGCGCTTCGACGTTTTCGATCCCGCCCATCCCGCTCGACGCCGAGCCGCCCGAACTGCCTCTCGAGTTGCCCTCGGCGCTGCTCGAGCGGCGCCCCGACATCGCGTCGGCTGAGCGCAGGGCTGCTGCTGCCAATGAACAAATCGGCGTAGCGATATCGGCATACTTTCCAACCCTGACGCTGTCGGCGCAAGGCGGTTATCAAAACTCGGTGTTTTCGCAGCTCTTCTCGCTGCCGTCGCGCTTCTGGACCCTCGGTCCCTCGCTCGCAGAAACGGTGTTCGACGCGGGTTTGCGTCACGCTCAGACGCAAGCCGCGCGCGCCGTGTACGACCAGCAAGTGGCCGCCTACCGGCAAACGGTGCTCGCCGCGTTTCAGGACGTCGAGGACAATTTTGCGTCACAGCGCATCCTCGCGCAGGAAATCGTCGTGCAGCGGCAGGCCGTCGATTCTGCGCGGCAAGCACTGGCCATCGTCATTAATGAGTACAAGGCAGGGACCGTCGGCTACGTCAATGTGCTCACCGCGCAAACCACCGCCTTCCTCGCCGAGCAAAGGCTTGCGACGCTGAACGGGCAACGCATGCTGTCGTCGGTCGGGCTCGTAAAGGCACTCGGCGGCGGTTGGAACGCCGCCGACATCGAGCGCGAGGTTGGCGCGATAGAAGCGCCGCCCGCTCAGCGCATGTAATCGAGCGTGACGGTGCCCGTGGCTGTGCGCTGCCCAAGCAGGTTCAGCAATCCGACGAGGTTGTCGCGCGCCTCTGGCGTCGCGTTCGCTTCGCCGTGAAACGAAGTGCCCTGGCGCGCAATGGTGCCGTGTCCGCTCAACAGTAGCGGCCCTTTGAGCGTCGACAGATCGAGCGTCGAAGCAGCACCTTGCGCTTGCACCGCAACGCGATAGGAACCGAGCGGCTTCACGCGGGAAACACGCGAGACCATGTCATCGAGCGTGACCGTCAATCCACCGAAGGCATTGCCGCGAATCCAGTGCCATTGCGTCCAGCGCACGCGTACGTCGCCTTGCAGATCGAGCGTATTGAAAGGCGCGCCAAGGCCGCTCAATAACGCGGCTGGCAAAGTGATAGCGCCGGGCGACGCGGTGGCGCCATTGAGCGACGCTTCGATTGTCACAGGGTCGATCATGGCGTCCGTGTGCCGCAGCCGCAAACGCACGCGCCCGGATAACAGCGGCCAGAAGGCCGTGTTCCATTCGATGCGCCCCGGCAATACGGCGGCCGGCCCCGCATCGGCAGAACCGGCCGCCAGCATCAGCGCAGCCGAACCGCGCCAAAGCGAACCCGATGCGTCGATCAGATCGACACGGCCCTGCGTTGCTCGCGCGAGCTGCGGTGTGACCCATGCGGCCGGCAGCAGCACGACGAGCACGAGGCCGCTCGAGACGACGGCAACAGCCAGCCACGGCAGTGCTGCTGCCAAGCGGCGTATCCAAACGTTCATCAGCGGCATTAGCGCCCCGTCCCTGCAGACGCCGGTTGGAGTGTCGCCGTCAGATCGACCTGGCCGTCCGCCTTCAGCGCACTCGCATGGACTTCGGACACCTGCACCTTGAACTGCTTGTGCGCGCCGTCGAGCCACCTCGTCCAGGCGGGGAACGAAGCGTTTTTCAGTTGCACGCGTACGGTGTCGCCCGCGACTTGCACCTGCGGATCGCCAAACCCGCTTTGCGTGAGCGAGGCAGTCAGCGCGTCCCTTAGCGCACTCCCGGTCGGTGCAGCGCCCTGCGCGTTAGGCGCGAGCGAGCGCGCTTCGTCGGCCTGAGCCGTCATCTGCGCAACCTGTTGCCGCATAGCCGGCAACGTCTCGCGTAGTTGGGCGCGGCCTGCTTGCGCCGGTGCCCATAGCACCGAGTAGGCGATTGCCAAGCCCAAAAGCGTACCGCCCCATGTCAGCAGCGTTTTTTCACGCGCGGTGCGCACGCTCCAAAAGCCGGACCAAACGTCGGCGATTGCGTGAGTCGTCTTCATTGCCCCGTCCGATTTTTGATCATCCATTTGCCCGTGTTGCTGTCGATCTCGCCGCTGAGTCCGTTTTGCCCGAGCCGCTTCGCGAAGTCGGGGTCGGCCGTCACTTGCGGCTTGAAGGTGAGCTCGAGTCGGTGTTCGCGATAGTCCAGCGACGCAATGCCGTTCACGGGCAGCGGCCCGAGCGATGGCGCGAGCCGCGCCGCGAGCGACAGGAAATCATCGGGCGAAAGCCGGCCCGACGCGAGCCGCAGACGTTCGAGCTGCGTTTTCATCTGCGTCGGCGGATCGAGCACGACCGTCGTCTTCGGAAATGCATTCAGCAGCAGCTCCGTCATCTGTGCGTTGAGCGCATCGCGCTCGCGCGAAAGCATCAACCATTGCACGTTGGCCCCGATCACCGCGACGGCGAGAGAGGCGATCGTGAGCGCGAGCGGCACACGCAAGCGCCGCATCGTCGTCCGATCGAGTCGCCAAGGACGCGATTCAAACTCGAATTGGCAAAGGTCTAAGCGACTGGTCAGTGCCGCCCGTGCAAACGCTTCGAACGGCAGCGGCTCGGCACCCGCCGACACCCCGACGCGCGTCAACGTGGAAGTGGCACCTGGCACAGCGATTGGCTCATCGCCCGGCACATCGGTCAGCTCAAAGACGGTCAGCGGCAGCTCGCCTGCGAGGGCAACCAGCGTTGCCCCGAACGACGATGCCGGTACCGCCAAGCCTTCGCCCAACGCACCACGCGCAATCGCGACTTCAATGCGCGGATCGGCCGACGCAAGCGGCGCAACAGACGGCACTGGTCCGTTCGGAACCGGCTCGATACCCGCGGCGGCGTCACCAAGAATGGCCTGGGCCATCTCGCGAACGGTGCCGAGCACCGCGGCCACGAGTGGGGCGGGCGAAGCCGACGCGGGCTCTCCTTTGCCCTCCGGCGACGATTGACGGGCCGCCGTGCGGTCGCGGCCCACATCGGCTCCGGCGCCAGGCGCAACGCGCTCGCCGGCTCGCGTCGTCTCTTTACCCTTTGCGGGCGTCTCCGCAGTGCCCTCCGCCAGCGGCGGCTGCGACGGGACAGGCAGACAACGCGTGGCGGGCACCGCGCGCAGGTTGCGATGGCCTGCCGTGTTGAACGACTCGACGATAAAGCGGAACCACCCGCGATCGATGACTGCCAGCACCCGCGAGCCATCGGCAAGAGGTTGCGGATCGAGCGCAATATGGCAGCTCTGCGGGTCCTGGATGATCTGGTCCTCGACGACGTTGGGCAACGCCTGCCTGAGTCGCTGAGCCTTGAGCGGCGGCAGCGTCGCGGCGAGCATGAGAACGTCGCGTGCGGAAACGATCAAGAGCGTGGTCGACGCGCGCGGCAAGAAAGCAAGCGAGGCGCGGCCTGCACGCTCCTTGCGGCCCGTGCGGTCGAGTAGCAGGAATGGCATATCCGGCAGTTGCCATTCCTGTGAAGGCACCGCCGGATCGCGCGGCGGCAAAAAGATGATCAACGTGCTCAAAGGCCGTTCTCCCTTCGGCTGGACTGATGGGTCATGGCTGATCGACGACGCGCACGATGCGTGTCGCGTGAGTCAGCGGATCGCGGTAGACGAGCGTTGTACGTTCGACTTCGGCTCTTTGATGCTGCACGTGGCCATGTATCAAAAAATAGCTCGTCGTTACGTCCATGGGAATCTGGTTGGTGCTGGTGTTCGAGGCAAGCGGCGAGCCGGTTGCCCCCAGGGCAAGCTGGATGTCTGCGGTATTGCGAAAAAAGACCGTCTCGCGCCGTTGGACGAACGCTTGCGCGCTAGAAATCGATAAGCCCGGCACGATCGCCGCTACCACTTCGGCCGGGGCCGTGTTCATGTTGACAGTCGTTTGTGTCGGCAAGACGGTCACGAAGGGACGCAGACGCGTCACCATTTCGGGTGTGAAGCCGGGAACGCCGAGCAGTGAATCGACACTCGTCATTTGAAGCGCGGGCGCATTCGACTGACCGCTGCCGTCTTCGAGCCCGGGGTTGTCGGTCATGTTGCCGCCCCCGCCCAATTGTTGCGGTTGAACGATGCCCATCGAGGGCACCTGAAAACGCGTCGCCGATCGCAGCAGGCCCGCGCGCACGCGAATCGCGACGGTCTGGGCAAGCTGCGCGTTCATTCCGAGCGACTGTAGCAACTGCTGGAAGGCGGCGACCTGCATCATGTTCACCTGCAGCAAGCCGGGAGCCGGTACGGTGACAAGATTGCGCAAATTGAACTTGCCCTGTTCGTCTTCGATCAAGCCCGACACATAGGTCTCGGCACCTTCCCCTGCCTGCGCCTCACCGATCTTGCCGAGAAAGTCCGACAGCCGCGTTCGCGCGATCGGCACGGCCCAGACACCGCCCAGGTACGTGATGGTCGGTGACGTATCGGCCTCGGCACGCAAAATGAGGCGCGTCCAATCGGTTGCGCCGCGCGCCACCCAATTCGCCTCGGCCAAGAGACGCTGGTTTTCGATGCGACGTATTTGCACCTGCTGGCGCCACAGAATGCCGGCGACGAGAATGGCTGCTAGCGAGACCACCAAAAGCGCGCTGATGATGGCTGCGCCGCGCTGGCGCCCAAGCGGGCGAGAGCGGCACATTGCTGATCGGCAAGCCGCCTTCGTGCGAGGGGAGATGAAGTGAGGCAGCTGCATCGTCATTGCCCGACTAAAAAAGCGCGCGTGATCGGCGCATGCAGCGAGGGAGCGCCAATGCTCACTTCGAGCCCTTTGACGGCGCGATCGATTGGTGCGGTGGCAAACTGCGGCGTCTTCAGGTTGTTGGCGTTGCGTGCGATCTCGGCGGCCACTTCGTCCATCTGCGTCGTCCAGCCGGTGCGCGGCACAAAAAGCCGCGCGTTGATCGCGCCGACGCCGCCGATGAGCGGCACCGCACTCCAGTCGCCTGAACCGCTCGAACTCGATAGCGCGCGATTAAGCTCGTCGGGCGTCGCGATCGGCGGCGACGCATAGCGCGTCACGAGACCATCCGAGACCTGATAGCGCACGACCTGCAGCCGCGGCGGCTCACCGCTCATGCCGAAGCGGCGAACGATCTGCAACATGGAGCCGGAAATGGACACGGCCGATTGACCCACCTCGTCATCCGTCACGGCTTCGCGCGCATCGATGCGCACCTGGTCAAAAAACTGGGCAAACACGCGCTCGTCTTCCATGGCGTGGGAGATCGTCTGTCGAGCCCGTACAACCTGCTCCAGACCCCGCCATGAGAGCACCGCGATCACGGCCATGATCGTGATGGCCACCATCAACTCGATCAGCGTGAAGCCGCGTGCGCGCCGCGTGCGCGCCGCGCCGTCAAAGCGCACGGGTCGTTTCATTCGGCACCACCGTGACGAGTTGAGCGAGAACGCCGTCTTCTCCAGGCACTGTGACCATCACTTCGATGCGCCTGAACATGGGATTCGGCGTGGCGCTGACGCGTCGTGTGCAACTGAGCGCCTGATTGCCCTGAGAGCAATCGAAGGTGCGCGAGCCGATTTCAGGCCACTCACGCGACAGATAGAGGCGCGTGAGCACGTTGTCAGCGCTCCATCCGGCCAGCAGACGGCGATGCAGCCCCGCTTCGTTGGATGCCAGCATGGCGCTCGCACGCAGCGCGGCAGTCAGCGCGACAGCGATGATCGCGAGCGCAACGAGGACTTCGATCATCGTAAAGCCGCGAGCAGACGCGCGGCGGCGGAATGTGCGATCCATCTCAACGCACCTCGAAGCGGCCGTTGCCGGTGCCGACGATAGTCACGCGCCCGACGGCCGAGTAAAGCGTAATAGTCACCGCGGCCCCGATGCTTTCGACCCCGAAGACGAGCCGATCCGGATGCAGATTGGAGCCGGGATAGTCAATCGAGATATCGGTCACCCCACCTTCCCAGTGTCTTTCACGCAGCAGGTCATCGCGCTGCAAGGGGCGCCAGCCGTCCTCCGTCCGAACGTCAAACCGGTAGCCACCGGCCACCGGTGCCCATGCGATGGGCCGAGCGCGCACCTGCGCCTCGTCGGATGCCGATTCGAACAAGAGGGCGAGACGCTGCGCCTGTTCATTGAGATCCGTGCGTGGATTGCGCGTGAGCGAGACGGCGGCGAGCGAGACGAGCAACCCTGCGATCACGAGCACGACGAGCATTTCGAGCAGCGTAAAGCCCCCATCGCGTCGACGGCATTTGCCGTAACGCTCGCTGCTACCGCCGCTGCGATTGAGCCCGGCGATGCCGCCAAAGTGAGTCATGATCGAAAGTCGTCCGAAGTACGAGCCGGGAGCCGCTCTCGAGTACGTGAGCGGCTCACCGTGCAGCCGAGGTTATTGCCACGAACCGATGTCGGCATCATTGCCGTCGCCACCGGGCTTGCCGTCCGACCCATAGCTGAAAACATCGATTTCGCCGTGAACACCGGGGTTCAGGTACTGATAGGGATGTCCCCAAGGATCGCTCGGCAGCTTTTCGAGATAGCCGCCTTCCTTCCAGTTGTTCGGCACCGGATCAGTCGAGGGCTTCTGAACGAGCGCCTGCAGGCCTTGATCCTGGCTCGGATAGCGGCCGTTGTCGAGCCGATAAAGATTGAGTGCTTGCATGACGGACCCAATGTCCTGCTTGGCTGCAACACGACGCGCCTCGTCGGGCCGGCTCATGATTCTCGGCACGATCAGTGCGGCAAGAATGCCGAGGATCGCGATAACCACCATGACCTCGATCAACGTGAAGCCACGCTGGCGCCGCGTGCGCGGGGCGGGTTGTTCCGTACGGCGAAGGGTCCACATCTGCATCATTCGTACCTCGTTGTAAAAAGGGTGCCGGAGCCCGCCAAAAACTGGCGTGGCGTTTCATACGGCGGCTGATTGTAAAGGTCGTTTCATCGGACTTCGAAGTTGTGCGCAAATTGCGGAAGAGTCCGTACAATGAGGCACATGAATACCCTACAAGTCCGCCTTCTATCGTTGGCCGTGTTCGCGATTTTTTGCGCGACACTGACCTACTGGATCGTTACATTGGGGGCTCGTTCGCCCGCACCGCCGCCAAGTGCGGCCGCTGTCGCACCTAGCGTCTCCCTCGACGACGCTGCGACACTCTTCGGCGGCAAGCTTACGCCCGAAGTGAACCGCAGCATCAAGCTCTTCGGCATCCTCGCGCTGAGCGAAGGCGCCGCAGCGATTCTCAGCGTGGGCGACGAACCGCCGCGCGCGGTTTCGCTGGGCGGCAGGGTCGGCAGCGGCAAGCTTGCTGAAGTGCGTGCGCGCTCCATCATCCTCGACCAGAATGGCGCGCACTCTGAGATCTTCCTTCCCGCAAACACCGGCGGCGGTCCCACCATTTACGTGCGCTGACACAGCCGCTACTGCACCATGTTGTTGAGATCGATGATGGGCAGCATCACGGCCAGCACGATCACCAATACGACGCCGCCCATTGCGAGGATCAGGAGCGGCTCCAGCAGACTGGTCAAGAACATCGTGCGGCGCTCCAGCTCGCGCGCCTCGCCGTCGGCCGCGCGATCGAGCATGGTCGTCACATCGCCCGTCGCTTCGCCGGAGCGGATCAAGTGCACGAGCACAGGCGGAAACGTCTTCGTAGTGTTGAGCGCACGCGATAGGGAAGTGCCCTCGCGCACGCGCACGATCGCATCATCGACGTTGCCGCGCATCGCCGTGTTGTTCAAGGTTTCCCCCGCCGCCTGAAGCGCACGCAAAATCGGCACGCCTGCGGCCGTCAGAATGGCCAACGTGCTAGCGAAGCGCACGGTGTTGTAGCCGCGCACGATCTTGCCCGCAAGCGGCGCCGTCAGCAGCCAGCGATCAAACGCTAACCGAGGCCCGGTTTGTGCGAGCACTGAGCGCACGACATAGACGACGACCGCCACACCGATGAGTGCCGCCCACCACCACTGCCGCACGAACCCCGAGAGCGCCAGCATCACAACCGTCAGAGTCGGCAACTGTTGCTTCGAGCTTGCGAACACATTGGCGACTTGCGGCACGACGTAGCTCAGCAAAAACGTCACGATCCCAAATGCAATCAGCGTAACGATGCCCGGGTAGGTGAACGCGAGCACGATCTTTTGCGAGAGGGCGTTGCGCTGCTCGATGTAGTCGGCCAGTCGCGAAAGCACGAGGCCGAGCTTGCCGGTGTGCTCCCCCGCCGCAACAAGGGCTCGATAAATTTCGGGGAAATCGCGCGGGTGCTGCGCCAACGCGTTCGCGAGTGAATGGCCCCCGAGCACTTCGGCGCGGATAGCCGCCGTGAGCTCGCGGATGTAGTCGCGTTCGGCTTGATCCGTCAGCACGGCGAGCGCTTCATCGAGCGGCAGCCCTGCGATGAGCAGACTGGCCAGCTGGCGAGTGAGAATGGCCTGCTCGCGCGACGAAAGCTTACGCCCAAGTGCAAGGCGTCGGCTACGCTCGCCGCGCGCGGCATTGCCGGCCGGCTCGACGACGAGTGGGGTCAAGCCCTGCGTGCGCAATTGCGCGCGCGCCGAGCGTGCACTGTCCGCGTCGAGCACGCCCTTTTGCGCGTGGCCCGCCGTGTCGATGGCCTCAAAACGAAATGCGGGCATCCTGACTAAGCTCCCCCTGTCACGCGGATCAACTCCTCGAGCGAAGTCATGCCCGAAGCGAGCCACCGCTCGCCGTCCTCACGCAACGTGCGCATGCCTTTCGTGCGGCCTGTCGCGAGAATCTCGGCATCCGACGCATTGTGATGGATCATCGAGCGGATCGCGTCGTCCATTACCAGCAGTTCGTAGATGCCACGCCGGCCTGCATACCCCGAGCGCCCGCACTTGTCGCAACCCACGGGATGCCAATGCGCGCGGCCATCTTCCACACGCTCTTCCTTGCAAGCGGGGCACAGTCGCCGCACGAGCCGCTGCGCGAGCACGCCGAGCAAAGAGGAGGCGAGCAGATACGGCTCCACGCCCATATCGGTGAGCCGCGTGACCGCCGAGGCTGCATCGTTCGTATGCAGCGTTGCGAGTACAAGGTGACCGGTGAGCGACGCCTGAACGGCAATTTGCGCCGTCTCGAGATCGCGAATCTCACCGATCATGATGATGTCCGGGTCCTGGCGCAGGATAGAGCGCAGCGCCCGCGCGAACGTCATGCCGATGCGCTCGTTGACCTGCGTCTGACCGATGCCGGACAGGTCGTACTCGATCGGATCCTCGACCGTCATGATGTTGCTCGTCGTTGTCTCCAGGCGCGACAGTGAGGCATAAAGCGTTGTCGTCTTGCCTGAGCCCGTGGGCCCTGTCACCAGCAAGATTCCGTGGGGCCGCGAGATCAGCGTGTCGAACTGCCTAAGCGTGTCGGGCCCCATGCCGAGCGCTTCGAGGTTCAAATGCTGCGCGTCCTTCTCCAGAAGACGCAGCACCGCGCGCTCACCGTGGCCGGTGGGCAGCGTCGAGACGCGCACGTCGAGCGCACGCCCGCCCACGCGCAACGTAATGCGGCCGTCTTGCGGCAGGCGTTTCTCGGCGATGTCGAGTTGCGCCATGATCTTGATACGCGAGATGAGTGCCCCGTGCAGCGCCTTTTTGGGGCGCACGACGTCGCGCAGCGTACCGTCGACGCGCAACCGCACGACGGAGGCGTTCTCGAACGGTTCGATGTGGATGTCCGATGCATGCTCGCGCGCTGCCTGCGTGAGCAGCGCGTTGATCATCCGGATGATCGGCGCGTCGTCTTCAGACTCGAGCAGATCCTCGACCTCGGGGATGTCCTGCATAAGGCGAGAGAGATCGACCTCGCCCTCCACCTCGCCAACCACTTGCGCCGCGCTGCCGTCGTTACGCGCATAGGCTTGATTGATCGCCTGCGCGAGCTCATCGGCCGGCAGCCGCACAGCCGTCAAGGCGCCGAAGTTGCGCGCAATCTCCGCGAGGGCCACGTCGCTCGTGCGCTCGCTGATCCATACCTCGACGCCTTCCGGACGCTGGTGCGCGACGAGGATTTGGCCATTGCGCGCGAAGCCGTACGGCACGAGCCGTGCGGCGACCGGCGAGGGGGCCTCCCGCTCGGCGAGCGGCTGCGGCGCAAGCGAAGTACTCATGGCTTGACTCCCGAGAACCCGTCTTGCGAGGTCGGATTCGATGTACCGGGCGAGGGTGTGACAGGCTGAGCAGGCACGGGTGCCGCAGGCTGGCCGGAGTTCGGCACACCCGGGCCGGTGGGCGCGGGGGGGACAGGCGGCGCGGGCGGCTGGCGGGTCACATCGTTGAGATCGAACAGGTGTTGGGCCGGATCCCCACCTTGAGGTGGCATAGGCGGTACCACGGGCACGTCTTTGTCCCGGATGACTCTGTTGTCGGTCTGATAGCCGAGCTGCTGGTCGCGCATGTAGTTGTAGCGACTCGTGGAGATCGCTTCGCTGTCCTCCCCATCCCGGACAATGACGGGCCGCAGGAACACCATCAGGTTATCCTTCGTGCGTGTCTTGTTTTCCGAGCGGAAGAGCTGCCCGATCCACGGAATGTCACCCAGCAGCGGGACCTTCGAGATGCCGCCCGAATAATTGTCGTTCATCAGCCCGCCCAGGACGATGACCGAACCGTTATCAGCCAGTACTGTGGAATCGATCGAACGCTTGTTGATCGTGGGGCCATTCACATTCGTCAGTGTCGTCCCATCCACGGCAGACACTTCTGTATAGAGCTGCAGCCTCAGCAAGCCGCCGTCCGTGATCTGCGGTTTGATATGCAGAACCGTGCCGACGTCGAGGCGATCGAAGGTGCTGTACGTCGTAATGCCCGAACTCGTGCCGCTTGGGGATGCGTACGATCCCTGAGGCACCGGTATGTTCTGGCCAACGATGATTCTCGCCTCTTCGTTGTCAAGCGTCATCAAATTAGGCGACGAAAGTACGTTCGCATCGCTCGAAGTCGCGAGCGCCTGCAGCAATCCGCCCAATCCGAATATATTCCCGAACTGGTGTAGGTAGCCGATGTTGAGGCCATTCGGCAGCAAGTTGGTGCCGCTGGCCGCGGCGGTAGCCAGGGCCGCCGCCGGGTTGGCCGCGATCACGGCACCCGTGGCCGTCAAGCCCACGATGTTGCCGCTGCCGGAACCGAAGCTCGAGCTGCCATACAAGCCGTTGTTGCCGCCATTGGACAGCAGCGCGCCTTGCCACTGAATCCCGAGATTCGCGGCTGACGTCGCCTGTAATTCCACGATGAGCGCCTCGATGTAGACCTGCGCACGGCGCTCGTCTAATTGATCGATGACGGCTCGCAGGTTGCGATAAACGGGATCGGACGCCGTGATGATGAGCGAGTTGGTGGCTGCATCGGCCTGGATCATGCCGCCGGCCGGATTTTCGTCGCCGCCGCCTCCGCCGCCGCCTTGCTGCTGGGAAAAATTCCGGCCGCCGCCGAGGCCGCCACCCATGCCGCCCCCTGTGCCACCGCTGCTGGAGCCACCCAATGAGCCGCCACCGTACGAGCTGCCGCCATACGAAGACGGAAGCGGCGGCGTGCCGGAGGCGCCCGTCGATGTCGAACCGCCACCGCCCGACATGCTGCCCTGATTGAATGCGTTCGCGCTTGTCGATTCGGTGCTCGCGCCGCCGCCACCACTGTCTTTGCCCATCATGCCGCGCAGCGTTTTCGCGAGCGCTACGGCGTTCGCATTACGCAGACGAACGACGTGCATGTTGCCGGGCTGGGAGCTGGGCGCATCGAGCTGCTGTGCGATCTTTTTCGCCATCGCGAGACGCGCCGGGTTGGACGCGCGGATCATCAGCGCGTTGCTGCGCGGATCCGCCGTTACGGCAACTTTCAGCGTGGCGTCGGTACTGCCGACGGCGCCCGGATCGAGCAGTTTCGTGAGCTGCTGCGCGATATCGAGCGAATTGGCGTTTTTCAGCGGCAGGACTTCGATCTGCTGGCCCGCCGCGGTATCGACACCCGCGATGATCGACGCGATGCGGCGCACGTTGTCCGCGTAGTCGGTCACAACGAGCGTGTTGTTCGCGGGATAGGCGGCGATGGTGTTGTTCGGGGAGATCAGCGGACGCAGGACCGGCAACAGGTTGTTCGCCGATTCGTTGCGAAGCTGGAAGACCTGCGTGATGACCTGGTCGCCGCGCGCGGGCGTGGCATTGCCGACGTAAGTCGGCACGCCCTGGAGCTTCGCGTCGGCCTCGGGGACGACTTTCAGCACGCCGTGATCTTGCACGAGAGCGAACCCTTGCATGCGCAGCGCCGATTCGAGCGTCTTGATCGCCTGTTCCTCGGGGACGGGGTTCTCGGCGACAAGGTTCAACTGTCCTTTCACGCGAGGGTCGACGATGATCGTCTTGCCCGTCGCGGCGCCGATCGCCTTTGCGACTTGGTCAATGTCCGCATTGACGAAATTGAGCGACACATCTGCATAGGCGAGGGGGGTGGTCACCAAGCCAGCGATCAAGAACGAAGCTGCGATGCCACGCAAAACTCTAGGATTTCTCGTCATGGAATGAAAGCTCGATACAAAGCAACAAAGCGGCTCATTGCGACAACCTGCGCAGCGAGCCAAGGCGCAGGCCTCTACGCGCCGGTAGCCGCCGCTCGAAAGCCGAAACCTTAGCAGCTTTTTATGTCGTAAAAATCACAACCATTCGAAGCGCTCTTCGTTTTCCAAGAGACTTCATTTCGGAAGACGAGCTTGAGAAGGCGACAAACGCTTTCCCCGTAACGATTCGCCCGCAGCTGGCTAGGTTATGTCGGGTTGGCCAGGTTTCCGGACGAGGCTTCGATCGGTATGATACGGGCGGATGTTTTCTCCGCTGACCCTGACGGCTGAACCGGGCGTTTTCGGATGTCGCCGTCGACGTTTTCATTTGAATAACGGAAAAGGAAGCAGCGTGCAATACATACGGATGGTTAGGTCAAGTAAAAAATGCGAGGCTATTTCTTACCGATAGCGGGCCGAAGCACCGGCCCCGCAATGGAACTGGAACACCGAAGCGCGCGTTTTTCGCGCACAATTATGATGGTCGCTGCAGCGCTTGGCGCGGCATTTGCATGGGGTAGCGCACGTGCGGATTGTTTCGACGAAGCTGCGCGCTATCAGAAAGTGAATCCGCTTATCTTGCGCGCCATCGCCTGGCAGGAATCGCATAATACGCCCGACGCGCTCCACAAGAACGCCAACGGCTCGACCGACTACGGTCTCATGCAAATCAACTCGATCCATCTGCCGACGCTCGCGCAATACGGCATCTCCTCCGACACGCTGATGGAGCCGTGCAAGAACGTTTACATCGCTGCTTGGCATTTGCGCCAAAAAATGAACAAGTACGGCAATACCTGGCAAGCGGTGGGGGCTTATCATTCTGAAACCCCGAGTCTGCGCGACCGCTATGCACGCCAGATCATTGACATACTTAGCCGCTGGAAACTGTTGCAGGCGCAAAAGTAGAAGGGTCGCAATCCGCAGCATACTGCGATTAAGGGCACTCGAGCAGTAATAAATAACAACTGCAATGAAGGATGCCGCCTGAGACTGAGTCCTTCTTACGGCGCATTTCCATGGCGACCGAGTTGCAATCTCACTGAAAGTGCCGCATGAAGGCCCTCTACGCCCCGCATCGCCCCGATTAGTGCACAATGCTCGCTGCCCGGGCTCGCATTGAGCGACGCCCAACTTTCTCGTGCATTCGATTTCACTGTCATGAATCAGCCTCCGTTGCCGGTTACCGTGCTGTCGGGTTTTCTCGGCGCAGGCAAGACCACGCTTCTCAAGCACATCCTCGCCAATCGCGCTGGCTTGCGGGTGGCCGTCATCGTCAACGATCTCGCCGCGGTCAACATCGACGCCTCGCTCGTACGCGATGCGTCGTCCCTGTCGCGCGTCGAGGAACGGCTCGTCGAAATGACGAACGGATGCATTTGCTGCACGCTGCGCGAAGATTTGCTGACTGAGATTCGGCAGCTGTCACGCGAGGGGCGCTTCGACGCGATCGTCATCGAGTCGACGGGCATCGCCGAGCCGATGCCCATTGCCGAGACGTTCACGATGATCGATGAAGACGGTGTTTCGCTGAGCGAGGCGGCACGCCTCGACACGATGGTCACCGTTGTCGACGCTTTCAACTTCCTGCATGACTACGAATCCGCCGACGCACTCGCCGAGCGCGGTCTCGCGGCGACGGAAGACGACGATCGCACGCTCGTGGAGCTCTTGATCGAGCAAGTTGAATTCTGCGACGTGCTCGTGGTGAACAAAGCCGATCTCGTCGATGCCGATGCGCTCGCGCGCTTGCAGGGCATTCTGGCGCGCCTCAATCCGCGCGCCGTCCAGATCGTGAGCCGTTTCGGCACCATCCCCGTCGAGGAAGTGCTCAATACGAAGCGCTTCGATTTCGACGAAGCATCGAGTGCTCCGGGCTGGCTTGCGTCACTGAACGAAGACCACGAGCACGGCGACACCCATGTGGGCGAAGCCGACAAGTACGGCATCGGCAGCTTTGTCTACCGCGCGCGGCGGCCATTTCACCCTGAGCGGCTGTGGGCACTGCTGCACGAAACCTGGGCGGGCGTCTTGCGCAGCAAAGGCTTTTTCTGGCTGGCGACGCGCAACGACGTCATCGGCTCGCTCTCGCAGGCGGGCGGTGCGTGTCGTCACGGCCCTGCCGGATTTTGGTGGGCAGCGCAGCCGCCCGAAGAATGGCCCGCCGACGATGAACTCGCCGCGGAAATCGCCGTGGAATGGCATGGAGATCCAACCGATTCGACAGTCGGCGATCGGCGCCAGGAACTCGTCATGATAGGTGTCGATCTCGACCCGCACTATTGGCGCGCCAAGCTCGATTCTTGTCTCGTCACAGACGACGAATATGCGCAGGGTCCCTCAGGGTGGGCCACTTTCTCCGACCCTTTCCCCGCATGGGATCTCGGCGCTGAATATGACGACGAGGACGGAGTAGGCCAGATCGTGCATTGACGGCTGCCGCCGCCGCGTGTTCGGGGCGGTGACAGCGGCGCACGCATCACGCAATCTGTCTCGCGAAAGGCGAGCGAGGGCAATCGCCGATGATCAAGCGAATGCCCTCGACAAAAAACCCGCTTTTAGGCGGGTGTCGACAAGATGTCGGGCAATTGCTTGCTCAACGCTTGTTGACGGCATCCTTGAAAGCCTTGCCAGCGGTGAACTTGACGGTCTTCGCGGCCGGAATCTTGATCGTTTCGCCGGTCTTCGGGTTGCGGCCCGTGCGGGCTGCGCGCTTACCGGAGCCGAAGCTGCCGAAACCGATCAGCTGCACCGAATCCCCCTTCGACACTGACTTTTTGATCACTTCCAGCAGCGTGTCCAGCGTTTCGCCGGTCTGAGCCTTGCTGGCGCCCGTCTGGCCTGCGACGGCGTCGATCAGTTCCTGTTTGTTCATTAACGTTCCTCTTTTCAGATTGAAGTGATACGGACAGCGCGAATCGCGCCGATTAACGTACGCAAGCTGTGCCGTCGAGTAGCGTGGCGAAGCATGCGCCACCGGCTGCCGCGCCGGGTCCGGGCGCAACGTTCCTGCGGCGCTTGCTATGATAGCTCAGCGCAAACCCAATAACGGCAAGGCTTCCAAAGAATTTAGCGCTTGCAAGCCTTGCCAGTGCTGGGTTCAGCGCATTGTTATCCTCGCAAGCCCCTTCTGCCAAGGGTTTGGCGGGCTTGCGTGACGCCGACGTTGGATTTTGCCAACGGATTCTATCCGTCCTTTATGACCGCTCCGTTGACCCCCGCCACGCTTGCCTTTCGCGAAGACGGCACGCCGTTCTCGCCGGCATACGACGATGTCTACCACAGCGCCTCAGGCGCCCTCGCTCAGGCCCGGCAAGTGTTTGTCTGCGGCAATGCGCTGCCCGCACGGTGGCAGGGCAGGCGTCTTTTCACGGTGCTCGAAACCGGCTTCGGTATCGGCGTCAACTTTCTTGCCACCTGGGCGGCGTGGCGGGCGGATCCCGCACGATGTGAACGGCTCGCGTTCGTATCGATCGAAAAGCACCCGTTCTCGAGGGAGGACTTGCGAGCGCTCCATGCGCGCATCGTTGCAGACGAAACCCATTCGCCGCTGGCGGCGCAGCTTGCCGACGCGTGGCCACTCTTGCTGCCCGGCTTAAACCGGCTCGAATTCGAAAGTGGGCGCGTTACGCTGACGATCGCGTTCGGTGATGCGCTCGATCTGCTGCCTAAGCTCTGGCTACGAGCCGATGCTTTTTATCTCGACGGCTTTTCGCCCTCGAAGAATCCCGACCTATGGTCACCGATGATCTTCAAGGCGCTCGCACGCGTTGCCGGGGATGAGGCCACGCTTGCCACTTACAGTTCGGCCGGCCATGTAAGGCGCGACCTTGAAACCGTCGGCTTCACGTGTCAGAAAGCACCGGGATTCGCCGGCAAGCGTGAAATGCTCGTCGGCACGTTTGCACCGCGTTGGCGCGTGCGCCGGCACGAGCCGCCGCAAGCGCTGGCGCCGGCCGATCGGCATGCCGTCGTGATCGGTGCCGGCCTCGCGGGCTGCGCAGTGATCGAGCGCCTTGCCGCGCGAGGCTGGCGCGTCACGGCCGTGGAACGGCATGCGCGGCCCGCCTGCGAAACGTCCGGTAATCCGGCCGGTGTCTTTCATCCTTTGCTCTCGCGCGATGACAGCGTCGCCTCTCGGATCACGCGCGCCGGCTTCGCGTATGCGTTGCGTCGCTGGCAAGCGCTTGAGTTGGCCGGCCACCGGTTCGAGCGCAGCCGGGACGGTCTCTTGCATCTGCCCGCGGACATGAGTGACGCGCAAACCATGAGAGACGCCCTTGAGACGCATGGCTTTCCTTCCGCATTTGCGCAAACGCTGTCCACATCAGAAGCGCAAGGCGTGGCCGGCATCGCGCTTAGTCAGGGCGGCTGTTTTTACCCGCAAGGCGGTTCGCTCAATCCCGCGGCGCTTTGCGCAGCGCTATGCGCCGCCGCGGGCGACGCCCTCACGTGGCGCGGGGGCGTGCAGGCAGCGCGTATCGAGCGTGACGGCGACACGTGGGCCGTCTTCGACGACTGCGGCGAGCTGCTCGCTCGCGCGAGCGTCGTGGTGCTGGCCAATGCTCAGGATGCCGTGCGCCTTGCCGGTTCGAACCACATGCCGACGCATCTCGTGCGCGGCCAGCTGACGCAGTTGCCGCGACGCTTCAGTGCGGCCTTGCGCGTCCCGGTGATTGGCGAGGGATACGCCGTGCCGCTCGCCGAGGGTCTGCTCACAGGCGCCACCTACGAAGTCGACGACGATCGGTCGATGCGCGCATCGAGCCATGCCGAAAATTTGTCTCGTCTCTCGCGCCTGTTGCCCGCCTTATCGAGCGAACTTACCTCCCTCGCTGCGGCATCGCTCGACGGCCGCGTCGCATTTCGCTGCGTGGCCAGCGATCGCTTGCCGATGGTCGGAGCGCTCGCGGATGAAGTCACAAGCGTACGCGAAGCCACAGCGTTGCGCGGCGCAAGGCCACTCGACCTGCCGCGCGCCGAAGGCCTTTATGGTGCATTCGCATTCGGCTCGCGCGGGCTTGTCTGGTCAGCGCTGGCTGCCGAACTCATCGCCGCTCAAATCGAAGGAGAGCCCTGGCCCCTCGAGCGCGAGCTCGCCGACAGCCTCGATCCCGCACGTTATCTGTTGCGTGCGCTGCGCCATGGTCTCTCAAACAACCGCAACGGGGAGTTATCCACGGGCGACTGTGGATAACTGGGTGAACTGCATGCTGACATTGCTGTGCAATCTGTGTGGACGTAAACGGGACAAACCGAGCTTGCTGTCCTAAGCCCCAAAAGTTGTGCTGCGTATACATGGGAGGTCGCACACGCTGCACAGACGGTTATACGTGTTACAACTAACTGAATTGGAAGGACAAATGCCACTTATCCACAGAAATGTGGGCCTCTTGTTAACTTCTACTACGTATACATACGTAAACAAGTAAACATCAACCATGAGGCGCGCACCCGGGAGTCGCCGCTGCGCACGGCCTGCTGAAACGCGAACGAGCCAATCCGCCGTTGAAAAGACGCCAAGACGACTCCGATCCGGAAAAAAATTCCAATTAAATGCAGATGTAAGGGCATTTGTACCGAAATCGACGCAGATCGGTCAGGATTCACTCCAAAACGCTCAGCGTATGGCACAATCTGCGTTCCACCTGCATGCATTGCACGTCGGCGCGCCGGAAATTCTGCGAGTCGACGGTACGGCGAGAGACCGTTCGGAATCACAAATCAGGGCGGCTACGGCCGTTCCATTCACTCCGCTGGCCCGCAAGTGCGCCGCTCACCGCGGCTTGCTGTGTCGGCACATCGGTTGTCCTGCCAGCCAGCTCGATCCCTGAATAGGGCACCTCGAGCCCAGGCGCTGGCTCCGGCAGCCGTCATCGAGTCCGCAGTCGATTGTTTTACGACAAGCGGACGCCCCCGTTTACCCGACACGCCGCTTCGCAATCGTTTGCAGCGGCCTGTCCGTAAAGGAGAAGCAATTCATGTCATCGGCGTTTTCCTTCCTTCCGAGTTGGCCCATCGCGCCGAACGGAGTCTTTTGGGCGGGACTCGCCTTGTTCGTCGCGGGGCTGTGCGGTGAGCTTTGTTACCGGGCATGGCGCGTGCCTCGCGTTTCGGGCTATGCCGTAATCGGGCTGTTCGCGGGTTCCGCAGGCATAGGCGCCATCGATGCCGAAATGCACGCCACATCCCGACTGTTGCTCGACGTCGCCTTGGGGCTGCTACTGTTTGAACTGGGCAGCCGGCTCGATCTGCGATGGATCCGCCGTAATCCGTGGCTGATCGCGTCAAGCCTCGCCGAGGCAACGCTCACGTTTGCGCTCGTGCTCATGGTGCTGCTGTTTGCCAAGGTGTCAGCGCCGGTTGCAACGATGCTGGCGGTTATTTCGATGTCGACGTCGCCCGCTATGGTCATTCAGCTGAAGACGGAGCTGCGTGCCGAAGGCCAAGTGACGCAGCGTCTTTTGACGCTGACGGCACTCAACAGCATGTATGCCGTCGTCCTCGAGAAGCTCGTCTCCGGGTGGCTGCACCAGGAGATGTACGGCAACGTCTTCGCTACGATCGTCCAGCCGCTCTACCTGCTCATCGGTTCGCTCATCATTGCCTATCTGCTCGCACGCGCCTGTGTGTTCTTCTACCGGCGCGTCAACATGCAGGATGAGCATTCGTTCGTCGCACTCTTTGGGCTCGTGCTGCTGGCAATCGCCATTGCAAACGTATTCAAAGTCTCGACGATCCTGAGCCTGCTTGCGGCCGGCATCATCTTCAAGAATCTCGAGGAAAAGCCGCAGCTGTGGCCGGAACACTTTGGTACAGCGGGCTGGCTTCTCACGGTAATTCTTTTCGTCCTCACGCTGACGACATTTCAATGGCGGGACGTCGCCATCGGCGGCGTTGCGGCGCTCGGTCTTATCGCCGCGCGCTTGGTGGCAAAGCTGGCCGGCGTGCTCGTCTTTGCGAAACCGAGCGGCCTCGGCTGGAAACAGGGCGTGGCGCTTGGTCTCAGTCTTTCGCCGATGTCCGCGCTCGCTTATCTGCTCGTGGACGACACCTACCGCCTTTATCCCCAGTTCGATCCGACGCTGCGCGCCGTGATGCTGTGCTCCATCGTCCTACTGCAGACCGTGGGCCCGTGGATCGTCTACCGTAGCCTCGCGCTGGTCGGCGAGCGCCGGGAGTGACAGTGTCGCGCCTTGCTGCCTTTAGCACCGGTACCGGATATGCATGACAGGAAATCAAATGGCACTTGAACCGTTCGTCAACTCCCAGCCGTTCACCTTCGGCGTCGAACTCGAAATCCAGGTCGTCAACACGCACGATTACGATCTGACAAAAGCGGCGTCAGATCTGATGCGGCTCGTGAAAGACCAAAAAATCCCGGGAAATATTACGCCCGAGATCACCGAAAGCATGATCGAGCTGTCGACGGGGATCTGCACATCGCATGAAGAGGCGCTCGCGCAACTGCGCACGATCCGCGACACGCTGGTGACGGCGGCCGGCCAACTCAACGTTGGGCTGTGCGGAGGTGGCACGCACGCGTTTCAGCACTGGACGGAACGGCAGATTTTCGACACCCCGCGATTCCAGTATCTTTCCGAGCTCTACGGTTATCTGGCGAAACAGTTCACCGTCTTTGGCCAGCATGTCCATATCGGCTGCCCGGATCCCGACAGCGCGCTCTTTCTGCTGCATTCCATGTCGCGCTTCATTCCGCACTTCATCGCGCTCTCCGCCTCGTCCCCCTATGTGCAGGGCGTCGATACGGGGTTCCATTCGGCGCGCTTGAATTCGGTTTTCGCGTTCCCGCTCTCGGGCAGGGCGCCTTTTGTGCTGACGTGGGACGGGTTCGAAGAATACTTTTCGAAGATGGTGGCGACAGGCGTCGTCAACAGCATGAAGGACTTTTATTGGGATATCCGGCCGAAGCCCGGTTACGGAACCATTGAGGTGCGCGTGATGGATACGCCGCTGTCGATCGAACGTGCGGCAGCCATCGCCTGTTACATCCAGGCGCTGGCGCGGCACCTGCTCGTCGACAAACCCTTCATTCCGAAAGAAGACGATTACCTTGTCTACACGTTCAACCGTTTCGAAGCCTGCCGATTCGGTCTGGGCGGCGCTTGCATCAACCCGCAGACCGGCGTGCGCCGGACCATCTCCGAGGACATCCTCGAAACGCTGCATATCCTTGCGCCTCACGCTCGAGCGCTTCACTCGGAGGCCGCTCTCGAGCAGATCGCTTCGATTGCACGCGAGCAGATGAACGATGCCACATGGCTGCGCGGCGTGTTCGCCAAAGAAAAGTCGCTGCATGAAGCGGTTCGGCAGCAGTGCTTGCAGTGGCGGCGCTTCTAGCCTTTCGATGTTTGGAATTGAACGAGACGTAATAACAGTTGGCGAATTCGGGACGACACTGAAACGAACCCGGCCTTTCAATATGATAATGAAACGATAACTAAGTGGACCGATGATGCGCCGCGTTGCGTATGACGAAAAATCGGCACTCGTTTTTAAGTATGACTACGTTATTGAAGACGACTCTGCAGTCGGTCCATGTCGTGATACGAAACATTTCATCAATTTTTGCGAATAATCCGGCTGTACGCGCGGCTGGTCTCGCTTAAAATGGCGCACTTGTCGCCGCGAGTGGGTTTCAATGTGAAGGCCGCAATGGCTCGCGAGCTGCGGGTTGGCGCGTGCTTAATGTCGCGCAAGGAAGTGATGTCTGGAATCGAGTGTGCGCTTCGGAATAGTAAAATCGGCACGCTCGAGAGAGGGCGAGTTGTCCCACGGAGGTTTCAGCGTGTCGCAAGGCCCGGCACACTGGCAACCGGATAAGCAGCGGCATGCTGTCATTGGCAAAAAAA
>NZ_DATJJF010000022.1:0-9428 GCF_035492435.1 Trinickia sp. | reverse complement strand
CGGCCTCGACGGCTCGAGCGCGTGGTTCATCGATCACCCACAACCATCGTTACCGCGTCACGTCTGAAGTCTATCTGCCAGGCGGGCGACTAAAGTTCCAACTCGCCTCACGTCTAGGGACGTAGATACCCCGACCTTCCTTCCGTCCTATTTTCAAGCGTATCCCCATTCGATCGTCGCCCCATCAACGAAACTGCACGCTCTCGACCAAAAACAACCCGAGGGCCTGCTTTTGAAACCATTCGCAACATCGGCATTGCTAATCGCAGCCACGATCACCGCCACCTTGAGCGGTTGCGCCACCGAATCGTCACGAGCCATCACCGCACCTGCAATCAGCAGCGCCCAAACCGCCTACACAGGCAAGCCGATACCCATCTCGGTCGGCAAGTTCGACAACCGTTCGAACTATCTGCGCGGCATCTTCTCTGACGGCATCGATCGTCTAGGCAGTCAGGCCAAGACGATCCTCATCACTCGCTTGCAGCAAAGTCAGCGCTTTAACGTGCTCGATCGCGAGAACCTGGACGAGATCCGACAAGAATCCGGTTACTTGAAAAAACAACAAGCCGTGAAAGGCGCCAACTACGTCATCACCGGGGACGTCACCGAATTTGGCCGCAAGGAAGTCGGCGATCAGCAGTTGTTCGGCATTCTAGGGCGCGGAAAACAGCAAGTTGCCTATGCAAAAGTGAGCCTCAATGTCGTCGATACAACGACGTCGGAAGTCGTCACCTCCAGCCAAGGTGCGGGTGAATTCACTCTCTCGAATCGGGAAATCATCGGGTTCGGCGGCACGGCGAGCTATGACTCAACGCTGAACGGCAAGGTGCTCGACTTGGCCATGCAAGAAGCCGTGAACCGCCTCGCCGAACAGGTCGACGCTGGCACGCTCAAAGCGCTGCGTTAGGGATGATGGTCTCCTCTCACAACGCATACCGGTCAATCGGCAAGCACGAGTTGCACGTCATGCAAAAAAGCATATGGCTATCGGCGGCGCTGAGCATCGTCAGCGCACTTGCGGGATGCGCGACAAACAGCACGCCGCCGCTCTATCAGTGGACCGGCTACGAGCCGCAGGTCTACGAATACTTCAAGGGCACCAGCGCACCTCAAGCCCAAATTCAAGCATTGGAAAACGCGCTGGAAAAGATTCGAGCGAAGGGCGAGGTGCCGCCCCCCGGCTTTTATGCGCATCTCGGAATGCTCTACGCCAGCACAGAAAAGTATCAGCAAGCCGAGGAAGCATTCGCTGCCGAGAAGCAGCTTTTTCCCGAGTCCTCGACCTATATGGATTTCATGCTGAAAAAGCCGCGCAACGACATCAATCGATGAACCATGGTCAATCTCGTTTCCTTCAAGCTGGCGTCTATCCTATCGATGCTCGGGCTTCTAGCCGCCTGCGCCGCGCCGGTGACGCAGCACCGCGATTACACGGCGTTCAAGAACAGCAAGCCACGCTCCGTACTGCTTTTGCCCCCGATCAACGAAACCTCGGATGTGCGCGCCACCTACGGCGTGCTGTCTCAGATGACTGAGCCAGTGGCCGAAGCCGGCTACTACGTTGTACCGGTTGCCGTGATGGATGAAACCTTCAAACAAAACGGATTAACCGCACCGGCGGACATACAAGATGTCGCGCCTTCGAAGCTGCGTGAGATATTCGGTGCCGATGCCGCTCTTTATTCGACGGTGAAACAATATGGGTCCGTATATCAGGTGCTCGATACCAAGACAGTCGTCGAAGCGTCGGCCAAACTCGTCGACTTGCGGACAGGAGACATCTTGTGGGAAGGGCGTGGCCGTGCAAATGGCGAGGAGGTGGGGACGGACGTGAACATTAGTGTGGGCCTCGTTGGCGCTTTGGTGCAAGCAGCCGTCAAGCAGATTGCGCACTCGCTCACGGACAAAAGCCATGACGTCGCCAAGTTGGCGAGCGAGCGTCTTCTTCATGCTGGCCCGCCCGACGGTCTGCTTTACGGACCGCGTTCTCCCAAATTCGGAACGGACTGAACCAACTAACCCGCCCCTGCTTCACGCGTAAGACGCAGGCGCAACGTTGAATCACTGCGCCTGCGCGGGTTGGCCAGTGAGCCTCAGATGAGCCTCAGGCGGGAATGGTCCGTACTGCCCGCACGCGGCCGGTAAAGGACTTGAACAGATGTTTCATGTCTACCCCGGAAAAATTCCGGCCATACGCCATCGCCTTGTCGCGATCTGTGCTCGACCAGTACCAGTCGTTCTGGTCGAACTGATCCGCAATGGTTACGGAGGCGACTTGTAGTTCCAGGCGCGACGGTAGATGGAAGTCGGTATGGCCGTCTTTCTCATAGTTGTCGGCCCACGTTGCGGCCGGGTGCTGTCGCCGCGATGAGAGGAGGGCTCTTGTGTTCGCCTCGCCGTCCCAATTGCTGCGTGCTTGCGGCTCTTCATGGGCAAAGCCGCCCCACAACACATCCGTGGCTTCATCGACCGAAAAAATCAAATGCTTCGGTTCGTGTCCGACGTAGTCCGCCATGATGCCGGCGTAGATGCCGCCTTGCCCTTCCCAGTACTGACCGACGGGCGGAGCATCGCCGATTGGCTTCGGTTCGTCGACGTTGTCCGGCAGGATGCTGCCGTAGATGCCTTGCCATCCCCAGTACTGACTGACGGGCAAAGCATCGCCGATTGTGACTGTTTCCGTCATTCCGACTCTCTCCTGTTTCGTTGAACGGGGAAGCGGGGCGATGCTCTGCGATACGTCCGCATGAGCGGCGTATCGAGAAACCTGCCCCGCGCATCCATTACAGCCGTTGCTGGCCAGTTCGCGCACCGACGCAAAGGAAATCGGACGAAGTGCCGACTTGGTTGGCCAGGCCGACACGTTGCGAGGAGACCGCGCTCTGTTCTTTGAGTCAGTTCAGTGCGCGTTTTTTTCCTTGCGCGCGGGGCAAAGCGGAGTATCGTGTCATCCCAATGAAATCACATGGGCCGGCCCGCGCGCGTCTTTCGATGACCGTCGGACAAGGCCTTGACTAGCTAAACGATCTGTCGTGAATACCGATTTACCTCACTCCGAGAACGAGATCGTCTGGACCGAGGCGGGCGTCTCGCATCGCGCACGTTGGCGCTCGGAGGCCGGCGTGCCGGCACCTAAGCGCGTAGCGATTGCCGACGACAGCACCACGGCCGACGCCGCCTATCGCCAGGCCTGCGAAGGCATCGCACTGCTTTGGCGCGGCGACTTCCATAACGCGCGCCAATTGCTCCAGGCCATGGCACGTCGCATCGATCGCAAGCCTCGCAAGACGGCCGACGCACCGCTCGACGCATTCAATCTGCATCGGCAGGCTCAGGCGCAACGTGCGCGCACGCTGGGCATGCTGCTGATTCCGCTCGAGGCCGACTACGGCATCGGCTTGCGGCGAGCCCCCGATGTGCGCGAGGCCTGCCTCGAGGCTTACGGTCCATCGGATGGGCCTTCAGTCGTTTCTTTGAGAGAGCTTCAGGGGCTGATCGGCGCTCATGAGTGGCGCAAGAAGGGCGTCGCGATCCCCGCGCTCGATGGGGAGCGGATTCATCCGCACTACGGTGTCTTCTCGCCGGTGCGTGGCGAGTATGTCGAGCTTGTTGCACGCGCGCCGCTGCCTTCGACGACACTGGCATTCGACATCGGCACAGGTACCGGCGTGCTGGCCGCCGTGCTCGCAAAACGCGGCGTTGAACGCATCGTCGCGACGGACAACGACGAGCGCTCGCTTGCCTGTGCGCGTGACAATACCGTGCGCCTGGGCTTCGGGGCGCGCATCGATGTCGTGAAGGCCGATCTCTTTCCCCCAGGCCGCGCGCCGCTTGTCGTATGCAATCCACCGTGGCTGCCGGCGCGTCCCAGTTCGCCGATCGAGCGGGCCGTCTACGATCCCGCCAGTCAGATGCTGCGCGGTTTCCTCGGCGGGCTTGCCGAGCATTTGGAGCCGGGTGGGGAAGGGTGGCTGATCCTGTCGGATTTCGCTGAGCACCTGGGCTTACGCACGCGCGCGGCGTTGCTTTCGATGATCGATGAAGCAGGTTTATCGATCGTCGGGCGCGAAGAAATACGACCTCAGCATCCGAAGGCATCGGACGCGAGCGATCCGCTCTACCGTGCGAGAGTGGCCGAAGTGACGTCGCTTTGGCGTCTTGCCGTTTGAGCGAGTACGTCGAGATTAGCCCGGATAGGCTTCGTCAACTTTCAGCCCGGCGAGCTTGAAAATGACGCGCAGCGTCTGCGGGCGAATTTCTCGCCGTGAGGCGAGCGTCGTCAGAATAAAGTCGATGACTTTCGCGTACTTGAGCAACGTCAGTAGCGTCTCCAGCCCGGCATCGTTCGAATCACGCAACGATTCCGCGAGGCGTAGCATCTCGACCGAGATCTCGCGTGCCATTTCGAGTTCCAACTGCTGCTTTTCCGACCAGCCGGTTGGCGCCGCGAGGAGCGTGGCGAGCATCGCCTGAAACTTCTGCTCGGCGTCTCCATTGGGTATCGTAGCCATCCCTGTCGTTCCTTCTTCAACTTGGTCCTTGCACCTGACGCAGTTCAAACGCGCCAATCCCTACGCGCAGACGTTACGAGAGCCGGTGACGGGTAACGTAACGGGCGACGCGCAACCCGTCTGCGGGGCGTTGACGCATCACCCCGTTGTGCGCTGGCCGCAGCGGTACTGCCGGTTGCGCCGGGCCTTCGTCGTGCGGCGCCGGCTACATGGATGACATGGGCGCAGCGTGCGACGAGGAAGCATGAACCGTTCCACCAGCGAGGGCAGGCGTCGCCCTGCGCCAACTTCGGTAAACTTACGCTCCTGAGCCAGTTGTTCTGTAGCCTGTCGCACGCTCGGTGCAAAATCGCCATAGGTTGTTTCCCCATATGTCCGAAAAGTCATACGAAGTCCGTCCGAATCAGTCGATCGAGCTGCTCAAGGAACTGCACATCCTTACGCGCGACGGCAAGATGAATCAGGACAGCCGTCGCAAGCTCAAGCAGGTCTATCACCTCTTTCAATTCATCGAGCCCCTGCTCGAAGAGGTCCATCGCGAAAAAGGACACGTGTCGCTTGTCGATCACGGCGCGGGTAAGTCGTACCTCGGCTTCATCTTGTACGACCTCTTCTACAAAGGCCTGCCCCCGGGCGACAGCTCGCACGTCTACGGCATCGAAACCCGTGCGGATCTGGTGGACAAATCGGTTGAGCTCGCAGCGCGGCTAGGGTTCGACGGCATGTCGTTTGTGAATTTGTCGGTGGCCGAGTCGATCGTGTCTGAGCAACTTCCCTCGACGGTCGATATCGTCACGGCCCTGCATGCCTGCAATACCGCGACCGATGATGCCATTCGCTTTGCTTTGCAAAAGCAGGCGGGGCATATCGTCGTCGTTCCGTGCTGTCAGGCGGAAGTGGCAGGCGTGCTTCGTCGCAACAAGGGGAAATCGCTCGCCAATGCACTGACTGAAATCTGGCGCCATCCACTTCATACTCGCGAGTTCGGCAGCCAAGTGACCAACGTGCTGCGTTGCTTGCAGCTGGAGGCGCATGGCTATCAAGTGAGCGTGACCGAGCTGGTCGGATGGGAGCATTCGATGAAAAACGAGCTGATCGTCGCTCAGTACAAGAATCTGCCGCGTCGGCGTCCCGCCGAGCGGCTTGCCGAAGTGCTCGGCACGCTAGGCCTCGACGAGTTGCGCGAACGGTTCTTCGTGTCGACCTGACAAAGAGCGCTCATCGCCCAAAGCGCCTCACTCGCCGTCGCTCATCCACTGGTGCCAGCCTTCGTGACCAAGGCGGCGCAGTGTCTCGATATTGCGGTCGTAGATCAGGGCCGCATCGGGAAAGGCGTCGACCGCGCGAGCGATGCTGGCTTCACGCAGCAGGTGCAGGATCGGATAGGGCGCCCGGTTCGTGTAGTTGTCGATGTCGTCCGGCTCGCTGCCTTCGAACTGGTAGTGCGGGTGAAAGCTCGCGACCTGCAGCGTCCCCGCGAGGCCTAGCTGCGTTACAAGCCGTTCGGCAAAAAACAGGCAATCGTTGAACTCGACAAAGGCGGCGAGCGCGTGCGGCAAGATGACGAGCGTCGTGTCGATATGTTCAAGGTCGGCTGCGTCGAGTCGCTTTAACTCGACCTCAAGATCACTCAGCACGCCTTCGAGATCGCGTGCTTCGCTCACGACGTAGCGGATCTGCTGCTTCACATGGACCGCTTTGGCGAATGGACACAGGTTGAGCCCGATGACGGCACGTGTGAGCCAGTGCTGCGTGTGGCCGATAACGGTCGCGTTGAACGCGTCGGGGTGCGCCGCATTGGCGCTAGCCGGGCTGAACGGCATGACGATTGTTCCTCTTGCGGCTAAGCCGATTGTGTCGATGAGCCGCCGCAAGCAGCAGCGACGAGTTGCGCGGCCACGCGCGACGCGCTTTTGATTGGGCCGCATCCTGGGCCGTATGTCTGACTCGCCGCGTAAATACCTTCGATCAAGAGCGCCAGCGCGTTGGCCAATTCCTCAGGATCGTTCGCACCGGCGGCACTTGCAAGCGCCGTCAGCCGTTCCATCAACTGAGCCTTGTTCCGAGCAACGCATTGCCGCGCCGGATGGCTGGCATCGGGGAACTCAGCCGACACGTTCACAAACGGGCAGCCGCGGTATCCCTCTCGAGACGCGCGTTCCGTCAGGTCCGTGAAGTATTGGGCGAGTTGCCGTACGGGGTAGCCAGGGTGCTTGTTTAGGCTTTGGTCGAGACGCTCGAAAAACGTTTCGCTGGCCTGCTCGAGATAGGCGACGACAAGGTCGTCCTTCGAAGAGAACTGCCGATAAAGGCTCATCTTGTTGACGCCGGCTCGTTCGACAACGGCGTCGACGCCCACGGCGCGCACCCCCTCGCGGTAAAACAGCTCGCCCGCGGCGCGCAGCAGTAATTGCTGTGCGGCCGGGCCGGCAGTGTGCGGGCGCGAGCGCGGCGAGCCGGGTTTAGCGGCATCGGTTTGACTCATGGCTTGATCTGCGTTCAATCAGGTTGGCTCTATTCACGCCCGGCCGACAATGCCGGCGCCTCGAATTGGCACTGCGTGGCGCGCAATACGCGCGCCGTCTTTGTCGGCGGGTGACCAGCAGCGGTTGCGAACGCCCATGCTCGAGACCCATCGGCCGAGACGCGCATTCGGTGCATCCACATTGCTTGACATGTTACTGGTCAGTAACTACGATGGCAACTCAGAATGTGACAGGTTGGTAACAATGAAGTGACGTGGGCGGACAGCCCGAGACGTTCAATAATCAACTCGACCACCGGCAACGACACCGTGCCGCCAGCGACAACAACAGGAATGCCGATGAACTGGCTAGCAAAACGCGTCGAATCACGGATTCATTACGGATGGCTAGTGGCGGCCGTCGTCTTCCTGGTATTGCTGACGGCGGCGGGCACGCGGGCGACACCAAGCGTGATGATGCTGCCCCTTGAGCGCGAGTTCGGTTGGAGCCGCGCCACCATCTCGCTGGCCATTTCGGTCAACATTGCGTTGTACGGTCTGACCGGGCCATTTGCGGCGGCTGCGATGCAGCGTTTCGGCGTGCGGCCGACGCTGCTCTCGGCGCTCGCGACGATGGCTGGCGGCGTGGCGCTTTCGTCGATGATGACGGCGCCATGGCAGATGGTGCTGGTCTGGGGCGTGATGGTGGGGGGCGCCACGGGCGTCGCTGCGCTGACGCTCTCCGCGACTATCGTCAACCGCTGGTTTGTGGAGCGGCGTGGCCTGGTGATGGGCATGCTGACTGCAAGCTCGGCGACGGGACAGCTCGTCTTTCTGCCGATGTTAGCCTCGGTGGCGCAGCATCACGGCTGGCGCCCCGTCGTGCTCATCGTCGCACTCGCCGCTGCGGCCGCGCTGCCGCTAGTCGCGCTCTTGCTGCCGGAGCGTCCTGCCGATATTGCGCTGCGCCCGTACGGCGAGCCGGCCGATGCGCCGCAAGCCGTGGCGAGCGCCACGCAGAATCCGATCGCGCTTGCCTTTGGCACCCTGTGGTCGGCGAGCAAGCGACGCGATTTCTGGCTGCTCTTTTTCAGCTTTTTCGTCTGCGGGGCGAGCACCAACGGCTATATCGGTACCCATCTCATCGCTATGTGCGGCGATTACGGAATGAGCGAAGTGCAGGGTGCGTCGCTGCTCGCTGCGATGGGCGTTTTCGACCTCATCGGCACGACACTCTCGGGCTGGCTGTCCGATCGCTTAAATAGCAGGGTGTTGCTGTTCTGGTATTACGCGCTGCGTGGTCTTTCGTTGATGTATCTGCCTCACGCGTTCGGCGTCCATTTGTTTGGCCTACCGGTTTTCGCCGTCTTCTATGGGCTCGACTGGATCGCGACGGTTCCGCCGACTGTTCGTCTCACCACCGACGTGTTCGGCCGGCAGACGGCGCCTGTCGTATTCGGTTGGATCGTCGCAGGCCATCAGCTTGGCGCGGCGTTCGCCGCGTTCGGGGCGGGGGTGCTGCGTGCCGATCTCGGCACTTACACGGTCGCGTCGACGATTTCGGGGGGATTGTGTCTTGTCGCCGCGCTCGTCGTGTTGCGCATTCATCGGCGTGGCGCCCTGGCCAACGTCGGCGCGGTGGCCTGACCTCGCCTGACGCCCAGGCTGAGCCGTTGCATCACGCGTTGCGTTGGGCGGCGGCGTTGCGGCCCCGTCCCTGCGTAGATTGGGATGGAGGGGCAAACGGTGCCAGGCCGATGCACATGCGGGCCGGGCGACGTGTCCCACCCACGCACTTATTCGTCCTCGCGGAGGGCCGACAGCGGCAAAGCGACATGTTCCAGTGACTTGCGTTCGGCATCGACGCCCCAGATCGCGGCAACGACGGCGGCGATCAGCATCAGTGCAGATCCGACGAGATAACCAAGGAACACGGCACTGCGCTCATGCGTGTCGATCAGATAGCCGAAAAACGCCGGCCCCGTGATGCCCCCGAGGGCGGTGCCGAAAGCGTAGAAAATGGCAATGGCCAGGGCACGGATCTCGAGCGGAAAAGATTCGCTGACGGTCAGGTAGGCCGAGCTCGCCGCGGCAGAGGCGAAAAAGAAAATCACTGACCAGGCGACGGTCTGCTCAACGACACCGAGCCACTGCCTTTCGAACAAATAGCCGCTCACCGTCAACAGCAAGCCCGAGATGGCGTAAGTAAAGGCGATCATGGGCCGTCGGCCGATCGCATCGAACGCGTGCCCGAGCACCAGCGGTCCGAGAAAATTGCCGAGTGCAAATGGCAGCAGATACCAGCCGACGTGCGAGGCACTCACGTGGTAGAAGTCGGTCAGGACGAGCGCATAGGTGAAAAAGATCGCGTTGTAGAAAAAGGCTTGCGCTGTCATCAGTGCAAGGCCGACGAGCGAGCGCCGCCGGTGCATGGAAAAAAGCACGGTAAA
>NZ_DATJJF010000021.1:0-12072 GCF_035492435.1 Trinickia sp. | reverse complement strand
GCCTGTGATCGAGACAGGGTTGCCGGTTCCAGCATTACTCCAGGACAGAGACTCTCCGTCTTTCTTCGTATTGAGCGCGTTCTGCGCAGCAGCGTTGAGCGATTTCCTGTCCGTATTCCACATGTACGTTATTGGCGTGTTTCTCAGAAAATCGAGATTTGCGGCGAACCCTACCGTCGCCGTAGCTAGCAGCACAGCACCGGTCAGCCAACGTTTGACGGCAACGGCACGCTCGCGTGGGGGAGCAGTGGATCGCATGTTCAAGCCGCCGTCGCTTGATGCGCTCGGGTACCATGCAATGCACAAGTTCACGATACGTATGACACTTTGTGACTTCATCGCCAAATTCCTGCATCACGTTCTGGATACGGCGCCAGAAAGTCAAATGTCCAATTTGCCGATCTTCGTTCCTTCGAGCGAGAGATTGGCCATCAGCCCCGCATTGGTCAGCGCAAACGCGATGATCGGCGCTTGCGCGGTATTGGTATCCAGCTGACCGTTCGCGCCAACCTTGGCAAACGCGACCGAACCATCCACGCCGGCCGTCCAGCCTTTGCTTTGTCGAAACTTATTGAGCGCATCCTGGTTCATAAACATCAGGATGAGCGACTTCGACTGCGCTCCCGCCAGAAATCCGAACGAACCGCTCGTCGTTCTGTAGTAGCTCTGGGATACCCCGCCGATACGCAGCGCGCCTTCGCCATATTCGCCGCCGATGATGAACCCCGCGGCAATTATCTTCGGAAACACGAGGATGCCGTTTGCTTTCGACGCAAGCTCGCGCGAACCTGGTATCGTTGAGAACAATTGGCTAAGTGTCCCGTCAACACCGGCGTCGATTTCCCTGCGCTTGCTTTGCGCTTGCTCGGGTGTCTGGGGAGACGAACGGGTTATTGTGCAGCCGGTAAGGTACGCGGTCGTCGCAAAGGTGCAGGATGCGATAAAGGTGCGGCGTTTCATGGCGTTCCTCGCTTTTTTTCATAGCCGATACGACGGGTTATCCAACTATCGCGTGGCCCGCAAACGGGTGATGCAAACTCGTTTCTCCTGCAGCCTCGCGTACCCTGCCGGCACAACAACGTTCATTCGCTCGATCTGCAACGTCTGCTCATGTACTGGGTTATGCGATCGGGGCTATACGCTAGTGCCCGATTTCAACTCAGCCGTGATTCCACATCGCGACGTGATGCCTGCTCGATAACGTACCCTGATTGAGGTTCTTCCCTGTGATCGGTTCGTCCGAACAGCGCCGTTGTGCGAGATGGTAGGGCTGCTCGCCGAGATGAACAATTGGACCAAGGTCTTATTCGACACAGATGAGCCGCGCGGCTGTGGCGGCTATCAGCTCGCTACAAGGTGACGCTGGGCGAACCGAGCTCGCGAAGCTGTAGTGTCCCTACCGTGCGAAGCTCGAAGCGTTGAATAAAGCGCAGACGTTATTGGCGCAATAGCAATAGCCAAGCGCCAACTCGCGCAAAATTGAGCGGCGGAAGGCAGCAGGAGTCGAACCTACCAGGGAGTGTCTAGCACCCCCTACTGGGTTTGAAGCCCAGCCGCACCACCAGATACGAATGCCTTCCTTCGGGGATCGAGATTGAGGCCGCTGCTACGCTGGTTACTTGCCAGGTAGATCGTGCAGGCGGCTGTCGGCGCGAACGTGATGACGATCGCGCTGGAAGCGAGTATATCCGACGCGGTCGAAGAACTCCAAAACCTGAATGGCACGTTTGCGTCCGAGCCCGGTCGCGTCGCGGAACGCCGACGCACTCAACCCGCCTTCATGCTCGCGTGCCAGCGAGGCGACAAGCTGCAGCAACTCGATAATCGTCTCGCGGTGATAGAAAAGGTCGCGCACCACCTGATAAACCTCGCCTTGGCGAGCGAGCTTGCGCAAGACCTGCCGTACACGATCTTCGGGCTGGCGCAAGGTTGCGGCGAGATCACGCACCCAAGGCGGATCGAAGCGACCGCCTGCCACCAAGGGTAGCAGTGAGCCCGCAAGCGCCTCTTCGGCGGCATCGAGCGAGACGACATGCGTCGGACGGTGCAGCCATGGACCGCTGCGCGCGACGAGTCCGTCAGCGATGAGGGCGTCGACGAGCGCACGCCACAGCGCGTCGGGCAGCAGCGGCATGGCGATGCGGCGCAGCCGCGCGGCGTCCGGGCCCTGCTCGTCAGGCTGCTGCACATGAAAACGTTCGAGCGCCGCGACGATCTGCTCGCGCATCCGCTCCCACTCCTCGCGTGCCATCACCACGGCATCGTCGAGACCTTTACCCGAAAGCGCGATCTCAATCGCATCGGCAGGCAGCGCGAGCGCCTGTGCGGGCAACCCGGTCAGGTGCATCAGCTTGGAGCGCGCCATACCGTGTGGCGCGTGTGCGAGCAAGGGCGCGATATCGTACTCGTCGAGCCAGTGACGCATCGCGTCGAGCCAACTGCGCCGCTCAGGTGTGCGGCGCTTGCGCGATGGCGCAAAGGGATCGAGCACACGTCCACCGCCAACCGTGTGCGATGCCTGTGCGTTACGCACGATAAAGCGATCGCCGGGTAGCGCGCACACGGGGCGCTCGAAGACGAGCTGCACGCGGGCCGTCTGGCCGCTTGTCAGCGTGTCCTGTTCGAGCAGGACGACGTGGGCCACCTGATGCGCTGTGCCCAGATGGACATGCAGGGGCGACCAATGCCTCAGCACCAGATCGGCATCGTCGAGCAGGCGTAACTCGACGTCGAGCCGCTCCGACGATTCGGTGAGCCTGCCGTCGACGATCCAGTCTCCGCGTTGAATGGCGTCTTTTTCGATGCCGGCGAGGTTGAGGGCGCAACGCTGCCCAGCGTACCCCGCTACGGCCTCGCGATTTTGCGCATGGATGCCGCGGATTCGCGCGGACTTGCCAGCCGGCGCGAGCAATGCGGTATCGCCCACGCCGATACGCCCTGCAAAGACCGTCCCGGTGACGATGGTGCCCTGACCCGTGAGTGTGAACACACGATCTACCGCGAGTCGGAAGAGGCCGTCGTTGCGGCGCTTATGCGATGCGGCAGCCTCGTCCCGCAAAAAAGCATTGAGCTGTGCGACGCCGGCGTCGCCCGACCGGCTCGCATTGGTCTCGAACAATGGCGAGCCTGCGAGCGGCGTATCCGCAAGCCATGCAGCAATGTGAGCACGTACCTCGGCCACGCGTGCCGCATCGACCCGGTCGACCTTCGTCAAGGCGACAGCGCCACGTGCCACGCCAAGCAATTGCAGGATCGCCAGATGCTCGCGCGTTTGCGGCATGATGCCGTCGTCGGCGGCGATCACGAGCAGTGCGAAATCGATGCCGCAAGCCCCGGCCACCATCGTATGGACAAGCCTCTCGTGGCCGGGCACGTCGATGAAGCCGAGCACTTCGCCGGTGTCGAGCGGAGCATAGGCATACCCGAGCTCGATCGAAATGCCGCGTGCTTTCTCTTCAGGAAGTCGATCGGTATCGACGCCGGTAAGCGCGCGCACGAGCGTCGTCTTGCCATGGTCGATGTGACCCGCTGTGCCGACGATCATGGCTGCAAGTCGTTCAGTTGTGCGACAAACACCGCTTCATCCGCTGCTTCCAGGCAGCGCAAATCGAGGCGCAAGGCTTCATCGGCGATGCGGCCGATGACCGGGCGCGGCAACTCGCGAAGCCGCTTTTCAAGCGCCATCAGCACGCGGCCGCCGCGCTTGCCCGTTGCATTACGCACGACAATGCCATAGCTCGGCAATTGATCGACGGGGAGGGCACCGCTGCCAATCTGGCTGAACATCGGCTCTGCGCTGACGGCGTAGTGGCTGCCAAACTGCTGTTGCAGCAAGGGCAGCAGGCGCTCGGCGGCGGCCCGCATGTCGCCGGCTGGCCGCGTAAGCAGGCGCAACGTCGTCAAGCGTTCGGGCAGCATCTCCGGCGCTCGATAAAGACGCAGCACCGGCTCGAGGGCGGCGAGCGTCAACTTGCCCACGCGCAACGCTCGCTTCAACGGGTGCTTCTTGATCTTCTGGATGAGATCCGCGCGCCCGACGATGAGTCCCGCCTGAGGGCCGCCCAGCAGCTTGTCGCCGCTGAAAGTAACGAGGTCAGCGCCCGCTTCGATCGTCTCGCGCACAGTCGGCTCGTGCGGCAGACCCCATTGGGCGAGATCGACGAGCGTGCCGCTGCCCAGATCGACCGCAGCGGGAAGACCATGCCGATGCGCGAGCGGGGCCAGCTCGTCGATGTCGATGCTTTTCGTGAAGCCGGAAATCGCGTAATTGCTGCAGTGGACCTTCATCAGCATGGCGGTGCGCGTGCCGATGGCTTCTTCGTAGTCCCGAATATGGGTGCGATTCGTCGTGCCGACCTCCCGCAGCTTGGCGCCAGCGCGGGACATGATGTCGGGGATACGGAATGCGCCACCGATCTCGACGAGTTCGCCGCGCGAGACGACGACTTCGCGCTTCGCCGCCAACGCCGAGAGAATCAGCAATACCGCTGCGGCATTGTTGTTGACGACCGTTGCGGCCTCCGCACCGGTGAGCTCGAGTATCAGCGACTCGATGAGATCGTCGCGGTCGCCGCGGCGGCCGGTGGCGAGATCGAACTCGAGATTGGCCGGGCGGGTCAGCGCATCGACGACAGCGCGCACCGCTTCATCGGGCAGCAGTGCGCGGCCGAGGTTCGTGTGCAAGACCGTGCCGGTCAGATTGATCACGCTTCTCACGTGGCTTTGGGCACGCTCTTTTAGCAGGCGATCCACTCGCTGGGCGACGTGGGCCTCATCGAGCTTGTCCGGCCCTGATGGACCGTTTGCTTGCAAGGCTGGTGCCGATTGCGCCGCAGCGGCTTGCAGCTCGCGGCGCACTGCATCGAGAACCGTGCGCACGGCGGCGACAACCTGTGTACGACCGTATTCGCCGACCAGCGACGGCATGTTCGCCGCCGACATGACGCGATCGACCGCCGGCACGCGCGCCAGCATCTCGTTGACTTCGTTCCCCGACATAGACATTCAGTAGTTGGGTCCACCATCTCGCGCCAGCCGACAAGCGCGTTTTGTCGCGCTCGGTCTGACACCCAAGGCCGCGATTGTCCGCTTCATCGCTTCTTCGTACAAGGTGCTGCCCCGGTTCATATTTTACTCGCCGCCGGGGGGATGTATCGCCGCCATGCCAGCCTCGTCCGACAGCGTTCAAACCAAGCTGGAAGGTGCGATGCGCACTCCGGTGCACGCTCGAGATGCGGCGAGTATGCTGGTTTGTTTAGCGATTACTGGAGGCGAAGATGCACAAACGCAAACTTGGTCAGTCCGCGCTCGACGTATCGCCGATCTGTTTCGGCGGGAACGTGTTCGGCTGGACGGCAGACGAGGCCACATCGTTTTCGTTGCTCGACGAGCTCGTTGACGGCGGGATCGACTTCATCGATACGGCCGATACCTACTCGCGCTGGGTGCCGGGTAATAGTGGCGGCGAATCCGAGACGATCATCGGCAAGTGGTTCAAGCGCAGCGGCAAGCGGCACAACGTGGTATTAGCGACGAAGGTCGGCTTGTGGGATGCGCGACCGGGTTTGTCGCAAGCCAACATTTTGCAGGCGGCGGACGATTCGCTGCGTCGCTTGCAGACGGATTACATCGACGTTTATTTCTCGCATCGCGATTGTCCTGAGACGCCGCTCGAGGAAACGCTGGCGGCTTATCAGAAGCTCATCGAAGCGGGGAAGGTGCGCGTCATCGGCGCATCGAACTACAGCGGTGCGCGGCTCGACGAGGCGGCGGCTGTCAGTGCGCGCGAAGGCTTGCCGGCGTATCAGGTGTTGCAGCCTGAATACAACCTGTACGACAGGCAGGGGTACGAGCGCGACATCGAGGCCGCTGCGGCGCGCAACAAGCTTGCGGTGGTGACTTACTATTCGCTCGCGAGCGGCTTTTTGAGCGGCAAGTATCGCAACGGCGACGATCTCAAGAAGAGCCCGCGCGGTGCGAACGTCGAAAAGTATTTCACCGCACGTGGGGAGCGGATTCTGGACGCGCTTGACGAGGTGAGCGCGCGCCATGGTACGACGCAGGCAAGCGTTGCGCTGGCTTGGCTGCTTGCGCGACCGAGCGTGACGGCACCGATTGCAAGTGCGACCTCGCGTGAGCAGGTGCGCGCGCTTGTGGCTGCGGCGCAGTTGAAACTCGGCGCCGATGACGTCGAGTTGCTCGATGCAGCTAGCAATTACGACGACTAAGAATTAGCCATTTATGACGGAAGCGATGCGGCGCCGAGGGGCTCTCTGGCCGCATCGCACTGTTTTTGCCGGCCGATGCCGGTGCCGCCGCTTTGCTTTTGCGGGCCTGCTGCTAGCGGACCGCTGACTCCCTCCTTTCCTGCGTCTACACAGACGTATCCGCACGCGATGATGCGCACCCGAGGCGATTCAAATTGCGGGGCCTTCTGTTCGTCCGAGAATTTCCAGTTCTGACAATTTGCTTGCGGTGACTGGCTACATTGCGGCCTGGACCAATCTCGCGCCGCAATCCGATGAACATGGGAAGTTCGGCAGCGTTGATTGTGGCGCTGGCGAGCGTTTCGATCGGGGCGTATGGCACGTCACATGAAGTCGCTCCTGGGCCGCACATTCAACGGCTGCAACAGCAACAAGTAGAGGCCGCGAACGCGGCAAATCCGCGTCCTGACGCGCTGGTGCCGGAAGTGAGCGGCCCGGTTAATTCGAATCTTAAGCACCTGCCGGCTGATAAGCCCTGCTTTGCGATCGATCGCCTGGAAGTGCACGACAACGCGTTCGATTGGCTGTCCCGCATCCTGCAGCCGATTGCTGGGCAATGCGTCGGCAAGGGTGCGCTCAAGCAGATCCAGGAGACGGCCAACAATGCGCTGATCGAGCGTGGTTACGTGACTTCGCGTGTGCTCGTTCCGCCGCAGTCGCTTGAATCGGGCGTCTTGACGTTGCGCGTGGTTCCCGGTCGCCTCAGCGAGGTACGAGCGTCGCAGCCTGCAATCGGCTGGCTGCGCTCGGCTGTGCCGACTGGCCCAGGCGAGATATTGAGCCAACGTGACATCGATCAGGCAATCGAAAACGTTCGACGGCTGCAGTCGCAAGCCGATGCGACGATCGACATTGCACCGGGCACGCAGCCCGGCGATTCCGAAATTGTCTTGCACTCGGATTTGGGCAAGCGTTGGCATGCGTTAATCGGAGTCGACAACGCTGGATTGAACGGTACGGGCAAATACGACCTGTCGGGATCGTTCACTTTCGATTCACCGCTCCATCTCTACGATCAATTGCAAATTGCCGGTATGGCGAATGCGAACTTTGGTTCGCGGGAAAAGGGCAATCGATCGATCTCGATCAATTACAGCGTTCCGATCGGATACACGCTTCTCACGGTGGCCGCGAGCCGGTCCCGCTACAAGCAGACCGTTCCCGGCTTCGAGGAGCCAATCCGGTACAGCGGCGCGCAGTCGCAAAGTCAGTTAGGTGTTTCGCGTGTGGTGCATCGCAATGCCCATGCGAGAACCGAAATTCGCGGGAGCTTGTTTTACAAAGCAAGTCGCAATTACGTCGACGGTGTGGATGTCTCGTCGCAAAGCCGAGATGCGGTCGGCTACGAGGTGGGCGTGGCGCATCGCCGCTATGTCGGCAACATCGTGCTCGACGGAGCTTTGGCATGGCGGGCCTCGGTTCCCGCGCTATCCAGCAATCCTGGCACCGTGATCGACGCGCCGAACTTCAACGGCAATACGCAAATAGAACTGGCTAGCTTTGGCGCACAGGTGCCGATCCATGTCGGTGCGCACAGGTTCTCGTACGCGTTCAGTTGGAACACGCAAAACGCGCGCACGCATGTCATGCCGGCCGACTTTTTCACGATTGGCACGCGCTACTCCGTGCGTGGCTTCGATCAGCAACTCACGCTCGCAGCCGAAAGCGGCTGGGCGGTTTCAAACGAATTCGACTGGTATATCCCGACGCCCATCGGTATCCAGGCGCTTTATGTGGGCGTCGATGCGGGTCGCGTGCGCGGGCATGCGGCGCAATACCTGTCCGGACGCACGCTCGTGGGTTCGGTGATGGGTGCGCGGGGCAGCCTGGCAACGAAAAGGGCATTGGGTGCGGTTGCGAATTATGACCTTTCGGTCGGCTGGCCATTGGCGAAGCCTGATGGCTTTCGTACCAGCTCGCCCACGCTGCTATTCCAGGTCAGTACGTTGTTCTGACTTGGCTTCGTCAACGGGATGAGACGAATCCCGTGCTAATGAAACCTGAGGGAAGTCATGAATCGAAAGTTTGCAGGTCACGCTGTTTGCCCGACAAAAGTTACCGCGACGTTTGCATTGATCGCGGCCTTTGGTTTGACCGCTTGTGGGGGCGGCGGCGATAACCCTCCCACGTTCAGTTGGAAAGGCGAAGAATTGCCGCCCGCTTCCAATGGAATCAAGGTGGACGGCCAGTCTCGATCTGTCGAAGTATCAGATGGAATGGTGGCGGGGCTGTTGGCATCCGCGCCCTCCTCGAACTACGGCGTGCTTTCCAGTTCCAGCGGCGGGTCTAAATGGAGATCGATCAAGGCAGGTCTGTTCTCGGAGGCCGCACCGGGTGCTTATATGAAACTTGGCGATGCAGCGACGCTATTGCGGGGAACTATCACCGATCTTTCCGGCAACGGTCATTACGCGATAGGTCGCTGGACGGACGGCGTTGATTCTCAGGGCCACACCTATAACGCCAACCAGGGCAGGGTATGGGTGGTCGGCCAGCCTGTTACAACGGCCACGGTCACGCACGGGGGGACATTGACGTGTGCTTTGGAGGCAGCGACGAGGCCGGTGGCGATCGACGGCAACACACTGCCAGGGAGACTTACGGCAGGCAGCGCAACAGCCTATTTAGGGGGGGATGCGCCGCGGTACGACCTGTCGCTGACGTATGAGATCGGACATGACAACGCGCAGAGCATGAAAGCGACCGCTGTGTCCTTGGGGCTGGAATCAAGTCGCCGCGATCAAAGGATGCTTTTTAGCACCTTCTTGGGCGGCGCCCCCGAGAAGCCGTATTTGGCCGTCGCCTACACCATGCAGGCGCCGACGGTCGGCACCATTCACGGTCTTGCTGTGATGGCCTGCAGCCGCTAAGGGATATCAGGCTTCGGTTATCCGATTGGGTCGGAGGGGCAACTTCGCCCCTTTGACATCGAATCCTTTGCACTGCACGAGCGCATCAAGATGAATTCGGGCATTTATAGGCTGGTGTTCAGTCCTGCAAGAGGCATGTTGGTCGCCGTCGAGGAAAACGCTGCGGCACACGGGCGTGCTCGATCGTCGCAGCATGCGCGCGGATGGCGCTCACGCATTGGGACGAGGCCGGCTGGCACAGACATTCCGCTGCAACGGTTCGCCGCCGCAGTCGCCTTTGCGGTCCTATGGGGGCTGGCCATGGAATCGGAGTGCGCGAAGGCGGAGCCGACGTTGCCAATGACACCAGACCGGACCGGCCAGCACCCGGTCATTGGCGTTTCCGCCTCCGGTATTCCGCTCGTCAACATCACGGCACCCAATCAGGCTGGGGTGTCAGTCAATAACTTCAAACAATACAACGTTGGCACGAAGGGTGCCGTCATCGTCAACAGCGCTCGGCAGACGCAGAGTCACCTCGCAGGGTGGGTACAGGGCAATCCGTTCATCGGCAACGCGCCGGCACAGGTGATCATCAACCAGGTGACATCGGGCAATCCGACGCGATTGCTGGGGCCAACCGAGATCGCTGGTCAACGCGCCAATCTCGTCATTGCGAATCCCGCTGGCATCACGTGCACGGGGTGCGGATTCGTCAACGTGCCGCGTGTGTCTCTGGCAACCGGAATGCCAAAGTTCAAGGCGGACGGCACGCTCGCCGGCTTCAACGTAACGCAGGGAGGCATTGGCATTTTTGGTTCGGGGCTGGAAGCCCCTGGCAGCGCAATCGATTTGATTGCACGAACGATGACGATCAACGCTCAGGTTTGGGCCGAGTCTGTTGTTGGCATCGCGGGGACTAATGAGGTCGCATATGGCAGCAACGCATCGAAGCCTCAATCTGGCTCGGGCTCATCGCCCACCGTTGCAATTGATTTGCAGGCGCTCGGAAGCATGTATGCGTCGAGCGTGCGGCTCATCGGCACAGAGGCCGGACTCGGCGTTCGCGACGCAGGCGCCATTACGTCGTTGACCGGAGACATCGTCCTGTCGAGTAACGGGCAAGTCACCATCGAGGCCAGTGCTCGCACTCAATCGGCCCGCGATTTGCACATTGTCGGCTCCGCGGTGATGCATCGCGGCGAGCTAGTCAGCGCGCATGCGGCGGAATTACAGGCGTCGCAGGAGTTGACGAACACGGGTCTAGTGCTGGCAGGCGGTAATGTCGACATGAGCGCCCCTTCGCTGACTAACACCGGCGATGTGGCTGCTGGCGTTTCTTATGATGGGAGTCTTGCCGGGGCAGGCTCTATAACGTTAAAGGTCGAACGTGCCGCTAATAAGGGCACACTCGCGGCGGGCGACAACATCAACATCAATGCTCACGACGTTTTTCTCGATGAAGGCGCGATGTTTGCCAGGAGCGCCGTCAACGTAACTGCGCGGGACAAGCTATCGAATGCAGGCGGGAAGATCGAAGCCCACAACGCAACGCTGAAAGCCGGTGGCACTTTTGACAACGCTAGCGGCCGACTGTTGGCGAGCGGCGATCTCAATCTGACGAATACCGGATTGACCAATGCGGCTGGCATTGTCGTGGGACGGAACATCGAGTTGATTTCTGAGAACGGCGCGATCGACAACACGGACGGCACTATCGCAGCTGCGGAGGAGCTAAAGAGCCGCTCTTTCGAGTTCGATAACAGGTCGGGGCTGATCCGGGCCGCAGGTACTGCAGACATCACGACAAGCGAAAAAGGGCAATTTAATAACAGCGCGCTTGACGGAGCGCCACTCGGTGGCCAGATCGACGTGGGCAAGCTGTCATTGACCGGTGGTGCGCTAAACAATACCAACGGCCTGATCTTGACGGGCGGCGATGCCCGTCTCGACGTAGGCTCGGTGAACAATGAGCGCGGATCAATCGCAACCGGAGGAAGGCTGGACGTTCGAAGCGCAACTGACGTTTCTAACGTATCGGGGCGAATGGGCGGTGCCGATGTGATGATTTCCGGGCGAATGATCGATAACACCGGCGGTGCCATGAAGTCGCGTGGCTTACTACGTGTCACGGGCAACCGAATTCGCAACAACCTCACCGCAGGCTCTGCGTTGCCGTCAGTGCACAGGATGGCTCCGATGGATGCGGGCATGGAGGGGGGAAGCGTCAAGTTGGACGCCATAGAGCACATTGACAACACCGGTGGCTCGATCCGCTCGGACAATACGGCAGACTTGACTGCACCGATAGTTGACAATAAGCGCGGCGATATTCAGTCACTGAGGAAAATCGGCATCAAAGCAACTGAGACGTTGCTCAATGAGCACGGCAATGTGAACTCCAAAGAGCGATTGCGCGTAGCTACGCACTCGCTTAATCACGCGGGCAACTTGGAATCGTCCGGCGATGTCCTCGTATCGACTAAGGGAGACTTGACGAACGCAGGGCGAATTGTTGCAGGTCAAAGCTTGACTGTCACATCGGGTGGCGCGCTGACCAACGGGGGCCTGTTGTCGGCGGGCAGTGAAAGTGACATTAGTGGCCATGCGGTCGAAAACGTGCCGACCGGCGAAATAATCGGTGGCGATCGCGTCACGTTGCAGGCCGTGGAATCCATCATTAACGATGGCGTCATCGATGCGACCAAGACCGAGTTCAAAGCCACGCGATCGACCAACACCGGTCGAGTGTACGGCGATCACGTCATGATCGAATCGAATGCGGTTACGAACGGCCGCGGAGACGAAGGCGTCAGCGGGGTAATCGCATCGCGTGGCGACATCGATATTGCGGCTGAGGAAGTACTCAACGAGAGCGATGCACTGATTTATGCCAACAATGATATCCGTGTTGGCGAAGAGGTCTCGGCAGACGGACATATACGCGGACGCTCGAG
>NZ_DATJJF010000020.1:0-12569 GCF_035492435.1 Trinickia sp. | reverse complement strand
CTTGTCTCCTAGGAAAATCGAGGTCGACCTTTTGTTCTTGTAAGGCGACCGCTCTATTGCAAAGCGACTTACTGCAAAAAAGGCGGTGGTCTGTCCGAGTCCGGCCAGGACCGATATCCTCCAGAATCGACGCGAACTCATTCCTCGATTCAATACCGCACCCGCCTTTTACAGCGCAGCGACGGGTGTAACTTCGTCGCCTGAGCTAATACGCATGGCACGCCGACCGAAGCACGCATGTGACGCATGCAACGGTCGGCAAGACGGCATTACTTATTGCATTCAATAAAATTACGTAACTTTATATTTTGTCTTTCAGTGTCGTAACTTCGTACGCATCGCATCGATGCTACTTCAAATATATTCAATGCTTCACGGCATGCCGTATGCGCGCTTTGAGCTCACGGCGAAAGCGATGCAACAGCGGCTCGGTATAGCCGCTCGGTTGCTCGCGGCCTTGCAGCGCTAACGCACAGGCGGCCTGAAACGCGATTGAGCCGGTGTAATCGGCCGCCATCGGGCGGTAGTTCGTATCGCCCGCGTTTTGCTTGTCGACAACCACCGCCATCCGCTCGAACGTCCCTTTGACGAACGGCTCATCGACGATGCCGTGATGCAACCAATTCGCGATATGCTGACTCGAAATGCGCAGCGTCGCACGATCTTCCATCAGGCCAATGTTCTGGATATCGGGCACCTTCGAGCAGCCGACGCCTTGGTCAATCCAGCGCACCACATAGCCGAGGATGCCTTGGGTGTTATTCTCGACTTCGTTGCGAATGTCGTCTTGCGACCACTGCGGACGCTCAACGACTGGGATCGTCAAGAGTGCGTTGATGAGGGCGTCCCGTTCGCTATCGTAGTCGATCTGCCCGAGCGCTTTCTGCACGGCCTCGACGTCGACCTCGTGATAGTGCAGGGCGTGCAACGTCGCGGCCGTCGGCGACGGGACCCAAGCCGTGTTCGCGCCCGCTCGAAGCTGCTCACCCTTTTGCTCAAGCATCGCATGCATCATGTCGGGCATGGCCCACATGCCCTTGCCGATCTGCGCGCGTCCCCGTAGGCCGCAGGCCAGGCCCACCAGCACGTTGTTGCGCTCGTAGGCGTCGATCCAGGTCGATGTCTTCATGTCGCCCTTGCGCAGCATCGGCCCCGCTTCCATCGCCGTATGGATCTCGTCGCCGGTACGATCGAGAAAGCCTGTGTTGATGAACGCAACGCGGCCGCTCGCGGCGGCAATGCAGGCTGAAAGGTTGACGCTCGTTCGGCGCTCTTCGTCCATCACGCCCATCTTGAGCGTGTTGCGCGGCAGGCCGTAAAGGTCCTCAACGCGGTCGAAGAGCTCGTTGGCGAACGCCACTTCGTCAGGGCCGTGCATTTTCGGTTTGACGATGTAGATCGACCCGGTCCGCGAGTTGAGTTTGTTTGTGCGGTCGTACAGCGCAGCGAGTGTTGTCACAACGGCATCGAGAATGCCCTCGAATATCTCGTTGCCGTCGCGATCGAGCACGGCGTCAGTCGTCATCAAATGGCCGACATCGCGCACGAAAAGCAGCGAGCGTCCGTGCAGCGTGAGCGTTGCGCCCGCCGCGGTGCGGTAGCTGCGATCGGCGTTGAGCCGGCGCGTGAACGTCGTGCCGCCTTTCGTCACCGCTTCGCTCAGCGTGCCCTGCATGAGCCCGAGCCAATTGCGGTAGAGCGCGACTTTGTCCTCGACATCGACGGCCGCGACCGAGTCTTCACAGTCGATGATCGTGGTCAACGCAGCCTCGATCAGCAAGTCCGTCACGTGGGCTGGGTCGGTGCGGCCGATCGAGGTTGTCGCATCGATCTGGATCTCAACGTGCAAGCCGTGGTGCTTGAGCAAGATCGCCGAAGGCGCATTGGGCTCGCCCTGGTAGCCGACGAACTGCTCCGGGCTCGCCAATCCCCGCTCGCCTTTTTCGGTGTCGACTCGAAGCGCACCGTCGCGGACTGCGTACTGGGTCGCCTCGCGATGCGAGCCGCCGGCAAGCGGCGCGATACGGTCGAGAAACGCACGCGCGTAGGCGATCACGTGTGCACCACGCACGGGGTTGTAGGTGCCGCTGCGCGTTGCACCCCCGTCTTCAGGCAGCGCGTCGGTGCCGTAGAGCGCATCGTAGAGGCTACCCCATCGAGCATTCGCGGCATTGAGCGTATAGCGCGCGTTCGAAAGCGGTACGACGAGCTGCGGGCCGGCTTGCTCAGCAATCTCGATGTCGACGTCGGACGTCGTGATCTGCACGCGCTCGGGGGCGGGCGTGAGATAGCCGATCTGTTGCAAGAACGCGCGGTAGGCAGGCAGATCGCGCACGGGGCCGGGATGGGCGCGATGCCATTCATCGATCTCCGTCTGCAGGCGGTCGCGTTCAGCGATGAGGGCACGATTCCTTGGGGTGAGGTCGTGGACGATTGCCGAGAAGCCTTGCCAGAAGGCTTCGCGATCGACGCCGGTGCCGGGCAGAGCCTCGTCGTCGATAAACTTGGCGAGCGCGTCGGCAACGCGCAGGCCATGGCGGTCGGTCAGATGGTTCATGATGCGGCCTCGCGGTAGTACTGGGGAGGGCCGGATCTGCTGTTTCACGGTGACTCAGGCAGACCTGGGTACGACGCGCGCGATGCCGGCTCGGGCGACCTGTGCATCCTGCTCGGACTTCACGCCCGAGACGCCGACGGCACCGACGCAATGGCCGTCGATGAGGACGGGCACTGCGCCTTCGAGTGTGGCGGTAAACGGTGAGCTCAGGTAGGCGTATCGTCCGTTGTTGATCATGTCTTCAAACGCTTTCGATTCACGCCGGCCGAGGGACGACGAGCGTGCCTTTTCGGTCGCCATGTAGGCGCTGCCGGGCGAGGCGCCATCGAGGCGCATGAACCCGAGGGGATGACCGCCATCGTCGACGACGGCGATCGATACCTTCCAGCCGTGCCGGTCGGCTTCCTCACGTGCTGCGGCGAGTATCTCGTTGACCTCGGCTTGGCCGAGAACGGGTTTCGTTTGCATGGCAATGCCTCCTTCTCGTTGATCGGCAGAGACGAATGTCTAGCGACCTAAGCGATGCGTTAGAGATGTGTGAGCGTCGCGTCGACCAACTCGATCCAGTGCTGCACAGGTGTACGGCCTGCACCGTTCAAGTGCGTCTGGCAGCCGATGTTGGCGGTCACGATTGTGTCGGGACTGCCGGCCTCGAGTGCGTCGAGCTTATTGTCGCGCAACGTACGTGCGATCTGTGGCTGCGTAATTGAGTAGGTACCAGCCGAACCGCAACAAAGATGCCCGTTCTCCACGTCCGTCAAGTCGAAGCCGAGGCGTCGCATCAATGCTTCGACTGCGCCGCCAAGTTTTTGCGCATGTTGGAGCGTGCAGGGGCAGTGCACTGCGATCCGTCCCGCATTGCCAGACCGTCCACTTTCGTTTGCAACACCGGGGCGTAGGGCGTCGAGGGGCTCGGCCGAGAGCACTTCGACGAGATCTCGTGCCAGTTCGCTCACGCGCTGAGCGCGCTTGGCATAGATGGGGTCGCCGCGGAGCAGATCGCCGTATTCTTTGACGAAAGCGCCGCAGCCGCTCGCCGTCAGCACAATCGCTTCGGCGCCGGCCTCGATGGCGGGCCACCACGCGTCGATGTTGCGGCGCGCCCGATCGAGACCGTTATCCTGCGCGTTGAGGTGATACTCGGTCGCGCCGCAGCAGCCCGCTTGCGGCGCAGGAGTGACGCTGATGCCGAACTTGTCGAGCACGCGCGCCGTCGCGGCGTTTGTGTTCGGCGAAAGCGCCGGCTGCACGCACCCTTCGAGCATCAGCATGCGGCGTGCATGACGCACGGGGGGGCGCGGCGAGGACGCTGAGCTCGACGCCGGGATTTTTTCACGCAACGTGCGAGGCACCAGCGGGCGCAGTGCCTGCCCGGCTTTGAGCAGTGTGCCGAAAAGCGCTGGGTTAGGGACGACGCGGCGCAGGCCAGCGCGCAAGAGCCGCTCCTTGACGGGACGCTCGGTGCGCCGCTCGAGCTCGGCACGTCCGATGTCGAGCAGGGTGTGATAACGCACGCCCGAAGGGCAGGTCGTTTCACAGTTGCGGCAGGTGAGGCACCGGTCGAGATGCGTTTGCGTCTTCGTGCCGGCCGGTTTGCCTTCGAGCATCTGCTTGATCAGATAGATGCGGCCGCGCGGGCCGTCGAGTTCATTGCCGAGCACCTGGTACGTCGGGCACGTCGCATTGCAAAATCCGCAATGGACGCAGGCGCGCAGGATCGACTCGGCTTCGTCGGCGCGCGCTATCGAACGTGCTTCTTCACTGAGCGTGGTTTGCATGGCTTCGATACTTGAGCTTCAGAACGCCGCATAGAGGCGGCCGGGGTTGAAGACGCCGTGGGGGTCGAGCTTCGCTTTCAATTGCTGGTGCACGCGCAACAGTGCGGCGGGCAAAGGCTCGAACGGCTCAGCGGGGACGCCAGGCGCAAAGCAGGTGGCATAGCCACCCAGCGCGCGCGCGGCTTCGCGGATCACACTTGCCGACGCGCTGCTTTTGAGCCAGCGCTGCATGCCGCCCCAGTCGAGCAGCACGGCGCCGGGCAACTCGGCGAGCGGCGCCGAGGCCGGCAGGGATAGCCGCCAGAGCGGCGCCGGATCGGCAAAGAACGGCAGGCGCATCGCCCGCAGATCGGTCCAGAAGCTGCCGTCCATGACGGTGCCGCCGAGCCGCTCGCGCGCACCCGCCACGGAGCGCTCGCCCCCTTCGAGCCGCAGCCGTAGCATGCCGTCCACGTGGCAAACGCCGGCGAGCGGTACACCTTCGTTGCGCCACGCCGGGAGCTTGCGCAGCACATCGGCGGCGGGCATTTCCAGGGCGAGATCGAGCGTTGCGCGAGGCTTCGGCAGCACCTTCAGCGAGACTTCGGTGATGAGGCCGAGGCAGCCGAAGCTGCCCGCAAAGAGACGCGAGACGTCGTAGCCCGCAACGTTTTTCATGACTTCGCCGCCGAAGCGCAGGTGCTTGCCATGTCCTGTGATGATGCGGCAGCCGAGCACAAAGTCGCGCACTGAGCCGACCCAAGGACGGCGGGCGCCCGAGAGTGCTGCGGCGACCGCGCCGCCGATCGTCGCCTGGCCGTCGAAGGCGGGTGGCTCGCAGGCCAGCATCTGGCCGGCTTCGTCGAGCGTAGCCTCGAGCTCGGCAAGCCTCGTGCCGGCGCGGGCCGTGACGACGAGCTCGGTGGGGTCGTAGCTGACGATGCCGCAATGGTCGCGCGTATCGATCGGCTGCGCATTACCCGCTTCGATCGGGCGGCTCAGGAAAGCTTTCGTGTCGCCACCGCGAATTGCGAGGGGTGTGTGTTTGTCGATGGCCTCGCGCACGGCATCGAGAAGCGCTTCGCTGCGGTCGGCAGAGTTCGGTTCGCGTCGCATCAGAAGCGCTCCAATTCGGGAAACGGCAGCTTGCCGTGATGCACGTGCATGCGGCCGAACTCAGCGCAGCGATGCAGCGTCGGGATGTTCTTGCCGGGGTTCAGCAGGCGAGCCGGATCGAATGCGGCCTTAACGGCGTGGAAGAATTCGATTTCGTCGCTCGAAAACTGCACGCACATCTGATTGATCTTTTCGCGGCCGACGCCATGCTCGCCCGTGATGCTGCCGCCGACTTCGACGCAAAGCTCGAGCACTTTGCCCGCCAACGCCTCAGTGCGTTCGAGCTCGCCGGGGCGATTTGCATCGAAGAGAATCAGGGGGTGAAGATTGCCGTCGCCGGCATGAAAGACGTTGGCCACACGCAGGCCGTATTCGGCGGAGAGATCGGCGATGCCCTTGAGGACACGCGGCAACTGGCGGCGAGGAATGGTGCCGTCGATGCAGTAGTAGTCGGGCGAGAGTCGTCCGACTGCGGGAAATGCATTCTTGCGGCCTGCCCATAGACGCAGGCGTTCGGTCTCGTCGCGCGCGATCTGGATCTCGACGGCGCCCGACTCGGCGAGCAGGGCGCTCACGCGCTCGATGTCCTCGTCGACGTCATCGGCCGCACCGTCGAGCTCGCACAGGAGAATGGCCTCGGCATTGATGGGATAACCCGCGTGAATGAAGTCCTCGGCGGCGCGGATCGCGAGGTTGTCCATCATTTCGAGGCCGCCCGGAATGATGCCGGCACCGATGATCTTCGCAACCGCATTGCCGGCCGTTTCGACATTGTCGAAGCTTGCCATCAGCATCTTCGCGCACTGTGGCTTCGGCAGCAGTTTCACCGTCACTTCGACGACCACGCCGAGCATGCCTTCGGAGCCGGTAAAAAGCGCAAGCAGGTCAAACCCGGGACTATCGAGCGATTCGGCGCCGAGCGTCATGCGCTCGCCATCGATCGTCACGATCTCCACCCTCAGGATATTGTGGACGGTCAGGCCGTACTTCAGACAATGCACGCCGCCCGAGTTCTCAGCGACGTTGCCCCCGATCGAGCAAGCGATCTGTGACGAGGGGTCAGGCGCATAGTAGAGCCCGTAAGGCGCCGCTGCCTGCGAGATCGCGAGGTTGCGCACCCCGGGTTCCACGCGTGCGGTGCCGGCCGATGCGTCAATCTCGATGATACGGTTGAACTTCGACATGACGAGCAAGATGCCCTTTTCGAGCGGCGATGCACCGCCCGAAAGCCCTGTACCCGAGCCGCGTGCGACGACCGGCACCCCGCGCTCGGCGGCGAGCTTGAGCACCGCGCACACCTCGTCAACGGTCTGGGGCAGCACGACGCAAAGGGGAAGCGTGCGGTAGACCGACAGGCCGTCGCATTCGTACGGGCGTAGGTCCTCCTGCTCATGAAGGATTTCCATGCGCGGCGCCACGCGTTGCAGCGCTACGAGCAACGCGGCGCGATTGACCGACGGCAAGGCACCGTCGATGCGTTCGTCGTAAGCGAAATTCATCGCTTGTCTCCTCCTCTCTCACACAGTCGTTGATCGACCGTGCGGCGGTAGTGAATTTTCCGACCGATTGTCAGCCGGGCTTTGAGTGCTGTCCATTGGTCGGCCCAGTGGTCATACCAGTTTTTTGTGTGGGGCGAAGCGAGAGCCGGTAGAATTGCCCTATACGTCCGATCTTAATGGGGATAGGAAGGCGTCGCCCCGCTGTCGAAAAGAGTGGTCATACCAGTGGAAATGCAGCTTGAAGAACGAGTCGTTCGCCAAGTGGCGGATGTGGTAGCCGAGCGGATCGAGGCACTGATCGTCGACGGCGTGCTGAAAGAAGGGCAGGCGTTGCCGTCCGAGCGACGCCTGACGGAAAAGCTCGGCGTGTCGCGCGCCGCCTTGCGCGAAGGGCTCAAGCTACTGCGCGCACGGGGCATCATCGAAACCAGCCACGGACGCGGCTCGTTCGTCGCGAACCTCGCGTCGCGCGAGCACACGACTCCGATGGTGCACCTGCTCGGTTCGCAGCCGCGCACGCTCTATGACCTCTTCGAGGTGCGAGCGCTGCTCGAAGTGGAATCGGCACGTCTTGCGGCGCTGCGCGGCACGGGTGCCGATTACGTGCTCATCACCCGGCGCTACGAGGAGATGGTCGGTGCAGGGGAGTGCGATGCGGAAACGCATGCGCGCCTCGATCATGCGTTTCACCACGCGATTTGCGAGGCTTCTCACAACCCCGTCCTCGTTCACACGCTGCGCTCGCTGACGGACTTGCTGCTGAATTCCGTCTTCGCATCGGTGAACAACCTCTATCATCGCGAGCCGGAAAAACGCACGATTGACCGCCAGCACGCGCGGCTTTACAACGCCGTTGTCGGCAAGTTGCCCGAGCAGGCGCGACGCGCGGCAAGCGAGCATATCCGGGGCGTCGCCGAGTGTTTGCGTGAAATCGAGCAGGAAGAACAGCGCCTAGTGCGCTCGACGCTTCGCCTCGAGGGATGGCGCTAAGCACCAAAGCGCTGGTGCGGGCCGCCGTCTGTCGCATGCGTGGCCTCTAGCCATCGATGCGACCGCTTCAGTGCATATAGTTAGGACTGCTAATTAATGTGCAAGTTGTTCGCAGGCGACAAGCCGATGTGCAGCGTCTCGAGCGAACGAAACAACACCGAGCGGCGCCATGTGGGTGTTTCATCGAGCAATTGCGCACGAGAGAGCAAGGGCGCGAGTGCCTCGAAAGCAGCGCGAGCCTCGTGCCGCGCAAGACCGACGCCGAGGCACGCGTGAATGCCCGATCCGAACGACACGTGGCGAATCCGCGGCCTCGTCGGATCGAAGCGATCGGGCTCGGTGACGGCCTGGGGGTCACGGTTGGCCGCCGCGAGGCAGCAGACGACGGAATCGCCCTCGCAAAAGCGGTAACCTTCGCATTCCACATCGACACGCACGACCCGGCCGGCAAGGTGCACGGGCGACTCGAATCGAAGCGTCTCCTCGACGACCGCCGCCGACTTCTCGGCCGGCGCTCGAGCGAGTTCGGTCAGCGCTTCTCGATGATGCAACAGGGACAGCACGCCGTTGCAAATCAGATTGCGGCTCGTCTCCTGACCTGTGACGAGAATCAGCACGATCGAGTCGATGGCTTCCTGCCGGGGCAGGCTGCCGAGCGCCACCGCTTTGCCTAGCTGCGCGATCACGGTGCTCGCATCGCGCTCTGCCGCACGGTTCAGTTGCGCGTCGACGTACGAGCGCAGGGCGCGCGCCGCCTCGCCGGCATGTTCATACACGCGCGAGGCGCGTTTCACGTCGAGTGCTTGCGCAAGCGGAGTCGCCCACATCCTGATCCACGGTGCATCGTCGACGGGGATGCCGACAAAGAGACATAAACAAGTGAGCACATAGGGGATCGCGTAATCATTCATGAGCTCAAGCGTAGGGCGCTTTGCGATCTGCGAAGTCATCGCGCTCGCGATATCGCGACAGCGCTCGCGCATTGTCTCCAGCACATCGCGCGAAAAGGTCGTCGCAAGTGCTGCACGCAACGCAGTATGGTAGGGCGGGTCGCGAAACATCACCCAATGGTCCACAAGGTGATAGAGCTCGCGTAGCTCCGGCGGCAGCAGCGCGGGATCGGCACTTCGATGGCTTTCCCTGCCGAAGCGCTCATCGGCGAGGATGGTTCGCGTCAAGGCTTCGCCCAGGACGTACCAGCCGCCCTCGATCCCGGCGTTGACGGGCTTGCCCCAATGCAACGGGGCAATGCTCCGGTAGCGCGCGTAGTAATCGTAGGGCGCGTCATGCAGCGCGTCAGCAAGCGGGTCAAAACGCAGCATCGCAATCCTCACGTCGTGCGGGCTCGTGCCTTGGCGTCAATGGACATGGCGAGCCCGCGCTTCGCCGTTCGGAGTGGGGATGGCAAAGAAATGCAACTCATGGAAGTAGGCGCGAAAAAGCGCGGCGATTTCTCGCACCAACGCCTCGAGCATGTGCATGGCGTAGTGACGTGCCCGCATCACCGAACAGGCGATGTCGATCATCATCCGGTAGTGGTCATCTCGTTCGTCTATCGCCGTATGCGCACGCGAGCCCTTCACATGTGCGTCCGACAATGCTGACTTCGCGCGCTTTACCGCCTTGGGAGACGCGATCGACGAATTCCATTCGACGAACAGCGAATAGGCTACGGCCGGCAGTGATCCGTATTCGGCGATCCGCTGTGTCAGGTTGCGCATCAACAGTTCGGTAGCAGGCATCGGCGGGACCGAAAGCACGACGCTTTCAGTTAAGCCGTGGGCCTTCAGATCGGCGAGGTAAAGCTGGTCATGGTTCATTTCGGTCTGGAGGTAGTCCGCCCACTGCCGCGCTGCGGCATAGTCCTCCTGAATCATGACGGCCAAGGCGAGTGCGTCGGTCACCGCAGTCGCGCGGATGCGGCGGACCGTCTCTATTTTGTGTCTCAGGTAGTAAGACAGGTCGAGATGCTCGCGTTCGTCGATGAGATGCGCGGCACGCGGAACCGAAACGCCGAACATCGTGGCTTCCTCGGTCAGTACGCCTTCGATTGAGCGGCGCATCGCCTCGACGGTTTGTTGAGGATTCCTCATGATCGATCGCTTTTCCTATGAAGGAGGCACTATCGGACGCGCTGGGATGCCTGCGCGGGAAGGGCGGACGGGCTGCCGCCTAGGGTGCGACATCGAAGAAAAAGTTTTGCGTCAGCCTGCCGTCGTTGGTGCTTTGGCCGAACCCGCCGAGCCGCGCATGGAACTGCCGACTGTCGAAAACAATGCACCGGTTGAATCGCATCGGCACAACCGATAGCTGCTCCCATTTGCTGTCGACCTCGAAGCCATCGGACTGAAACGTCTTTAGCAGCGCCTCGGGTTCCTTCTTGGTGCGTTCCTCTGCCTGCTGCCATGCGCCGGACCCGAGATCCGGCACGTTGTCCCAGCCCGTCTCGCGATGACGGTAAAACGCCGTACCGCCTTCGCACTGTTCGGGTTCGTTCAAATAGACGATCGCCGCATAGCGCGTCACCATGGAGTCGAAGTGAATCCAGGTCTTTCGATCCGGGTCGTCTTTCGCTCGTTCGAATATCAAGCGGAACTCACCCGTCGGCATGTTCCAATAGATCAGCTTGCGCAACTGTGCCGCGATCAGTTCGAGTCCAAGCTGACTGTAGCCGTGTTGTGGCTGGGTCAGATGTCCTTTGTAGAAGGTTTTTTCCGCGCTCGACTCGATTTCCTTGAACGGCAGTGACAACGCGTATTGCCGTACGATAGCCGGGTCGGGGTAGAAGTCGTCAATCACGCAAAGACGGAAGTTGCTCATGGCGCCATCCATAAAGCGCGGCACCCAATGCGGTGCCGTCGTTGGTTACGGGTTGAACAAATACTTCGCGCGCGTTGAGTGCGTTGCGCGTCCGAATGCCTGAGGCTGTATCGGGCACTACATCGCCCGCGACGCACAGACGATCGCAGCCGGTCTTCAACAAGGCCTGCGCGCTTAAACCTAAGAGCATGTCCTCGATCGATTGCTGCTTTCTCAGCGTTTCGGGTGCCCCGCAGGATGCCCTCGCGACGCGGAAAATGCTGCCCTCGCTGGCTTTGAATAGCTCGACGTGCCCGAGCGACGTCACCGGGCCATACGCCGTATAACCACCGCGCAGGGCCATGTTGTGGTCGCGGGCCGTCACCACGATAGCCGCTTCGTGGAATCCCGACAGGTGATGCACACCATGCGCGTGGGCGAGCATCGGATCGATCATCAGCATGCGCGATTGCGGCGAGAACGGCAGCCGTAGCACGCAGTCCGCAACGCTGCCTTCGCGCGTTGTGCCGGCAACCGATAGCGCGGGGTCGCAAAAAACGATCGCGTCGAGATCGACGAACGAGATGCCGGCATTCGACAGGCAATAGTCGATGCTGCATTCGGGCATTTGCACATAGCGTCGACCGAAGGCGGGGGGCGCAAGATCGTCGGGCTGACCGATCAGCCATGCCTCGGTGATTGCAATGGGGGCACCGCTATCCGATATCAGGCAAGCCGAGCGGCCGCGCGAAAGCGTGACGCCTAGTGCGTATGCCATGCTGGTCCTGTTGCAATGTCGCGTGTTGCGACCGGTTATCCGGACATCCCAGTTGAGTCGTCGACGCCTGCGATGTGCCACGCGGCACCCGACGATGACAGGTGCACTGCTTGCGCACGAATGCATTCGTGGGTCTCCATCATTGCCCTGAAGACGTTTCGTATCGCCTGCATCCCTGCGCCGTCGTCGGACAGCAACCGATCGAGCACGTGGCCTTCGTCCGGTTCGCAGGCATAGCGAACCTTTGCGGACTCCCCGTAACGAATCAGTCGCTCGGCAAACGCAGCGTCGAACGCGACGATCATGAGCAGTTTCTCGAGTTGCGAAAACGATGGGATCGCTCGTTCATTGCCTATATCGAGGAACAGCTCGGTTCTGGCCGTTTCAGCCGATGCCGACGAGTTCTCTGTCGGCATCGGTTGCGATGCATGCGCACCCGCACCCGTTAGCGCGTTCATGGATACGCTCGCATCGCAATGCACGACAGCCGCGTTACTTCACGACGTCCATCGCCACCGGGCCGGCAAGGCTCGGTACGTGGACGCGGAAGACCTGGCTTGCCAGCCCAGGATGCTGAGCGGCGAGACCTGCGTAAGCGGGTGCGAGACCGGCGAAGCCTATGCCGCTACCGGACGCAAGGCCCGCGAGACCCTGTGCGGCGAGTCCTGCGAGGCCCGGAGCCAATCCTGCGAGACCTTGCGAGACCATGTGGCTTGCCAACCCCGGAGCGAGACCCGCCAGCGCCGGTGCCAAGCTCCAGCCTGCAAGGCCCGGAGCGAGTCCAGCCAGGCCAGGCGCAAAGGCTAGGCCTGCCAGCCCCTGAGCCAGTCCTGCGAGGCCCGGCGCAAAGGCCAAACCTGCGAGGCCCGGTGCGAGTCCGGCTAGGCCTGCAGCGATGGGCGACCCTGCCAGGCCGGGATTCATAGCGGCGAGGTTGGGTGCGAGTCCTGCGAGGCCTTGGGTGAAGGCCAGCCCTGCCAAGCCCTGCGCCAATCCCGGCTGCATGGGAGCGTAGGCGAGCCCTGCCAGGCCGGGATTCATAGCGGCGAGGTTGGGTGCGAGTCCTGCGAGGC
>NZ_DATJJF010000019.1:0-25933 GCF_035492435.1 Trinickia sp. | reverse complement strand
CGACGTGAGCTCTCTGGGCTAAAGCAAATCTGCTATCCGACCATCGGAGTCGAATTCGCACTCAAATCCAAAGTGTCGTTAATAGAAAGCGCAGGTTGCTTGCACGTCAGGAAAACTGGCGAAACTGTGTGAGACCTGTTTAGCGAGGTCTTGGCGCGTCGCCGCCGATCCCAATACTGGCGGGGCAGGCAGCCGGCTGGGGTAGATCGGAGAGGCCGTTTTCTGGTGGCGTGACGGTGCCGCAATGAGACGAAGGCAGACGTCGATTCTCGAAACACTGATTCATTTCAACGATTTATAGCCATCCTGAGACGATGCAAGCATCCGCTCCACATACCGCGCAATCAAATCAATCTCAAGATTGACCTTGCTCCCAGTCGCCAACTGGTTAAGCGTCGTCACTTCCACCGTATGCGGAATCAAGTTGATGGAGAACTCGCATCCGTCATCGCGATCCTCGACACTATTCACGGTGAGACTGACACCATTCACCGTCACCGATCCCTTATAAGCGAGGTATCGAGCAATGTCGGCCGGGGCGAGCACCCGCAATTCATGAGACTCTCCGACCGGCGCGAAGCGTGTGACGGTGCCAAGCCCGTCGACGTGGCCCGACACGATATGACCGCCCAACCGTTCGTGTGCAGTCAGCGCTTTTTCGAGGTTCACGTCTCCAGGCGCGGCGAGCCCCACCGTACGGTTGAGGCTCTCGCGCGAAACGTCGACGTCAAACGCATCGGCCGTCTTCGCGACGACCGTCATGCAAGCGCCTTGAATGGCGATGCTGTCGCCGATTGCGACGTCTGACAGGTCAAGCGCACCCGCGCGAACGGTGAGCCGTACGCCGGCCTGCGCGTCGCCGCCGAGCGGTTTGATCGTTTCAATGCGGCCCACTGCCGCGACGATACCCGTGAACATCGTTGTCTTCCTTTTCGATCAAGCTGTCGACTTAGGCGGCGCAAGCCGCGCGAGGATGCGCAAGTCGTCGCCGATGCGATCGACTGCGTGAAATGCCAGCCGGGTGCGGCCATCGAGCGTCGCCGGCGCGGCAAGATTGAACATGCCGGCTGAATCGGAGCCCAGCAGGCTCGGCGCGAGATAGACGAGTAATTCGTCGACACATCCCTCGCGCAGCAGCGAGCCGTTCAGCTTATGCCCGGCTTCGACATGCAACTCGTTGATGCCGCGCGCGCCGAGCACCTTGAGCATGGCAGCCAGATCCACCTTGCCGCGTTCGTTCGCAATCGGTACAACCTCGACACCGCGCGCAGCGAGTGCGTCGGCGCGCGACGCGTTGTCCGCATCGATTTGTGCGCAGAACACGAGCGGCGGTGCACCCTCGAAAATCCGCGCCGTCAGCGGTGCCTCCAGCCGGCTGTCGATGAGCACGCGCAGCGGCTGACGCGGCGTCGCCACGTCTCGCACCGTCAATTGCGGATCGTCCTCGCGAACCGTGCCGATGCCCGTCAAAATCGCGCACGCGCGGGCGCGCCAGGCATGGCCATCGGCGCGGGCCGCAGCACCGGTGATCCACTGGCTTTCGCCGCTCGGCAGTGCCGTGCGGCCGTCGAGGGAGCCTGCAACCTTCATGCGCACCCACGGCCGCCCGCGCGTCATGCGCGACACGAAGCCGATGTTGAGCTCCCGCGACTCATTGGCAAGCAAGCCGCACCGCACGTCGATGCCGGCTTCGCGCAGCATCGCGAGACCACGCCCCGATACAAGCGGATTCGGATCGTCCGTGGCCGCGATCACGCGCGTGACGCGTGCATCGATCAAAGCATGTGCGCACGGCGGTGTGCGGCCAAAGTGGCTGCACGGCTCGAGCGTTACGTAGGCAGTCGCGCCGCTCAGGTCATGGCCGCGCTGGCGCGCGTCCTTCAGTGCTTGCACTTCGGCATGATCCTGGCCGGCGGGTTGCGTGTATCCCTCGCCGATTACCGTGCCGTCTTTGACAAGTACACAGCCTACGCGCGGGTTGGGCGTCGTCGTGTACAGGCCGTGCGCCGCGAGGGCGAGCGCACGTTGCATATGTCTGAAGTCGTCGTCCGAAAACATGCTGGTAGGCGTGTAGTGCGTCAAGCCGCCAGCGCGGCAAACGCACCGCGCGCGGCGTCGATCGTCGCATCGATGATGGCATCGTCGTGCGCTGCCGAGACGAAGCCCGCTTCATAGGCCGAGGGGGCAAAGTACACGCCCGCATCCAGCATCTTATGGAAAAACGCATTGAAGCGGGGGATGTCGCTGCGCGAAACGTCGGCGAAGCTCGCTGGCACGTTCTCGGTGAAGTAGAGGCCGAACATGCCGCCCACCGCGTCGGCGCAGAACGCTTCGCCCGCTTCCTGGGCCACGGTGGCGAGCCCGTTTGCGAGACGCGCGGTTTGAGCAGTGAGGCGCTCGTAAAATTCCGGCGCCTGGATCAGCTGCAGCGTTTTCAAGCCGGCTGCGACCGCGATGGGATTGCCCGACAGCGTACCCGCTTGATAGACGGCACCTTCAGGCGCGAGGTGCGCCATGATGTCTCGCCGGCCGCCAAATGCCGCGGCAGGCATGCCGCCGCCGATTACCTTGCCGAGGCAGGTGAGGTCGGGTTCGATGCCGTAGAGCGCCTGTGCACCGCCGAGCCCGACGCGAAAGCCGCACATCACTTCATCGAAAATCAGCACGGCGCCGTGTTGGGTGCAAAGCCGGCGCAGCGTCTGCAAGAAGTCCGGATTGCCGCGCACGAGATTCATGTTGCCGGCAACGGGTTCAACGATGACGGCGGCGATTTCGTCACCGAACGCGGCGAAGGCCGCCTCAAGCGCCTCGCTGTTGTTGTACTCGAGCACACTCGTGTGCTTCGCAACGTCGGCAGGCACGCCAGCAGAAGTCGGGTTGCCGAACGTCAACAGCCCCGAGCCGGCCTTCACGAGCAGGCTGTCGGCATGGCCGTGGTAGCAGCCTTCGAACTTGACGATGCGCTCGCGCTTCGTGAAGCCGCGCGCGAGGCGCAGTGCGCTCATCGTTGCTTCCGTACCGCTTGAGACGAGCCGCACCTGCTTGATCGAGGGCAACAGCTTGCAGATTTCCTCGGCGATCTCGATTTCGGCTTCGGTCGGCGCACCGAACGAGAAGCCGTCGACGAGCACGCGCTGCACGGCTTCGAGGACTTCGGGATGGGCGTGGCCGAGGATCATCGGCCCCCACGAGCCGATGTAATCGATGTAGCGCACGCCCTCGGCGTCCCAAAAGTAAGGGCCTTGTGCGCGGGCAACAAAACGTGGCGTGCCGCCGACTGAACGAAAGGCACGCACAGGCGAGTTGACGCCGCCGGGAATCGAGCGTTGCGCGCGTTCGAAAAGTTCTTGATTGGTGGTCATGGGATGGGGCTGCTTCTGTGATGAGCCGTCCCGCGGGGCGCATGACCGGCCAGACGCCGGCCCGCCTCGCGCGGCCGGGCGGTTCCTTGAATTGTACCGGAGGCCTGCAATCGGGACGGGCAGATGGCCCTGCATTTGCTCCGCGGTTGCGTAAAATCGCCCCTTTTTCTCGCCGCAGTAAAGCAGAACGACAAGACTCGGCTGTGGCCCTGATGAGATTCCGGATGACCCAAATCGAAAAACAAGCGCCGGACATCCGGCTGATTGCCTTGCTAGGGGCGCTGGCCGCCTGCGGACCCCTTGCCGTCGACATGTATTTGCCGAGCCTGCCTGCGATTGCCCGTATCTTCGGTGTCACCGACGCGGCCGTTCAGGTGACCCTCACGAGCTTCATGGCGGGCTTCTCGGTCGGCATGCTGCTTTACGGGCCGCTTTCGGATCGCTTCGGCAGGCGGCCCGTGCTGCTGGGCGGGCTCGCGCTGTTCATGCTGGCAAGCTTTGCCTGCTCAGTCGCCAACTCCATTGCGTTGCTGGTGGGCATGCGCTTTGTGCAGGCGCTGGGCGCGGGCGCGGCTTCGGTGATGGCGCGAGCGATCGCACGCGACGTCCACCGGCCGCAAGACGCGTCGCGCGTTCTCTCGATGATCGCGCTGGTGACGAGCCTGGGACCGCTGTTCGCGCCGCTGATCGGAGGTCAACTGCTGCTGGTGGGCGGCTGGCGGACGATCTTCGTCCTGCTCGCGATTGTTGGCGCGATTTGCTCGGTGCTTGCTTTCACGCGCTTGCGCGAGTCATGGCCACGGGAGAAGCGTGTCCACGCACGCGTGTGGGCATCGTTCGCCGTCTATGGGCGGCTTCTCACCGATCCCGTCGCGCTCGGCCATCTTCTGTGCGGGGGGATGGCATTCGCCTCGTTGTTCGCCTATATCACGGCCACACCCTTCGTCTATATCGAGTACTTCCACGTACGGCCGCAGCATTACGGTTTCCTCTTCGGTCTGAACATCGTCGGCATCATGATCGGCAACTTCCTCAACACAAGGTTGATCGGTCGCTTCGGCTCGCTGCGTCTCGTCGCCGCAGCATCGCTAGTCAGCTGCGTCGCATCGTTCGCCGTGGCAGTGGCATGCCTGACGGGGTGGGGCGGTCTCTTGTCGATCGTCGTATCGCTCTTTTTCGTCGTCGGTGTCGTGGGTGTGCTGACGGCCAATTGCACGACGGACCTCATGCATCGTTATCCGCACAACGCGGGAGCGGCCGCCGCCTTGTTCGGCGCGGCGCAGCTGGCCCTTGGTGCGCTCGCCAGCCTGCTCGTCGGTGCGCTGCAAGACGGCACGCCCAGGGCCATGGGTTTGACGATCGCCGCGACTGGGGGGCTTTGCTTTATCGGACGTATGGTGGTGCTGCGCTGGCACGCATTACCGGCCCGCGGCACCGCGATGCCGCGCTAGGCGCGACCACCGGCTCGCCACTGTGACGGCGGGTGCAAAAAAGCGCCGCAACAGCGGCGCTTTCGAAGGTACTGCGGATCTCGCATTGGCTCTCGCGGCTTGAGCCAGCGAGTTTTCGTTTTCGGCGCTGCTGACGCTTAGAACTTGTGGCGGATGCCGATGCGCGCGAGAACCTGGTTGCGGGTCGACGATTGAGTGCCCGGGTTGCCGTCGTAAATGTCAGCGTTGGTGTGAATCGCGTGCTGATAGACACCCATTACATAGACATCCGTGCGCTTCGACAAACTGTAGTCGGCAATGGCGTTCAGCTGGCCCCACTTGGGCTGCTTGTCGGTGGCATCGACCTTGCCCCACGTGAACGAATAGCCGAGCCCCAGCGTCGCTGCCGGCGTGAGCTTGTACTGGCCCCAGAGCTCGGCTGTGTCGAACGTGGCTGTGTTGCCGGCAACGCTTTCGATTGTTCCCGCGCCGGCGTTTTCGAAGCGTGCGTTCGACCAGTTCGCACCGACAAGAACGGGGCCGAACGAGTACGTGCCGCCCGCGCTAATGACCTGCATGCTGCTCGGGGTGCCGACGAAGCCGAATGCGCCCGTTGTGGAGACGCCCGGCGGCGTTCCTGGCGCATTGGTCGTGAAATTACCGTCGCTGAACTGCTCACGCGGTGTCTTGGCGAAGAAGTAACCTGCACCGAGGTAGAGGGGGCCGGCCGCGTAGTTGAGGCCGGCGCCGATTGTGCTGTCGCGGCCGAACTGGCCCGCTTGTCCACCGAAGGCATAGAAGCCTTCGGCGCGCAGACCGTTGAACGAGGGCGACACGTACTTCAGCGAGTTATTGACGCGAAAGCCGTTGTCCGTGTTGTCGATATCGCTGGGGTGTGAAAAGAGCGCGCCCCATTGGCCGTTGAACGTCGTCGCTTGCGCGTTATCGGCGACAGGGTCGTACTGGCGCCCAAGGGTCAGCGTACCGTAGGTGTCGTTCGCCAGACCGATGTAGGCTTGACGGCCGAACTCGCGACCAGCCTGCCCCAATTTACCGCTATTGACGTCGAAACCGTTTTCCAATTGGAAGATGACCTTCGTGCCGCCGCCGAGATCTTCCGATCCCTTCAGGCCCCAACGGCTGCCCTGAACCACGCCGCTTTGCATGGCCCAGACTGCGCCGACGCCTCGGCCGCTGGAATTCGTATTGTTGTTCACGTAGGTCAAGCCGGTGTCGATAAGGCCATACAGCGTCACGCTGCTTTGAGCGAACGCCGGTGTGGCAGCGGCGCCCGTCAAGGCGAAGGCGATGAGCGATTTTTTCATCTAATACGTCTCCGAAACTCTAATTGCAAGGCGACTACCCGGTTGTCCGCTGCGGCGGACTACGATCGTTTGGTGAACGGGTGGCCGCCGCCGCGAGTCCGGCAGTCGACGCGATATTAGGTAGACGAAAGCGGCCCATTTATCGGGGGAATTCCGCCTTGATGGATATTATTGCGATAGATGCAATGATTGATTTCTTATCTTGAAAAACACGTGCACGGAAAGATTTGCTTCTAGTGAAAGGGAGTACTTACAACATTCGGTGGCCGTTGCAAGTACGCGACACATTTTTTGTTCGAGTCGTCGCTGCGAGTGGAAAAAAACCCACAAGCCTGCGACCAATCGGCGTACCGGAGGGCGCCCGGCTGGTGTGCCGGGTTCGCGCTCAATGCGCTGACCGCGCAGAAGTGGAGAAGAAGTCGAGCCCGATTGCGGTCGAACGAAGAACCCGCTCTTGGAATTGAACTGACCCCGTAAAGTTGGACAGTTTGGAAAGCTAGGGTTATCTGGGCTGGGTCCTGTATTGCACAGGGCTCAGCCCTTTTAGTTTCAACTTGATGCGATCGTGGTTGTAGTAGTGGATGTAGCGTGCCAGACCGTCCTGCAATTCGTCCAGATTGCGGAACCGGCCCAGATGGAAGAACTCGGACTTGAGCGTGCCGAAGAAGCTTTCCATGGCGGCATTATCCAGGCAGTTTCCCTTGCGCGACATGCTTTGCGTGAGCGTGCGCTGCTGCAAGAGACGGCGATACGCAGGCATTTGGTACTGCCAGCCCTGATCCGAGTGCAGGATGGGCCGCTCGTGCGACTTCAATCGAGCCAGCGCCTTGCGCAGCATTGTGCTCACCATGCCGAACTCGGGGCGCCTGGCCGTCTCGTAAGCGACGATCTCGCCGTTGTAGAGATCCAATATCGGTGAGAGATACAGCTTCTGGCCGCCAACGTTGAATTCGGTGACGTCGGTTACCCACTTCTGATTCGGATGTTACGCTTGGAACTGGCGTTGCAGGACATTGGGTGCAACGCGGCCAACGGTGCCTTTGTAGGAGCGGTATTTCTTCACGCGCACCCGAGACTTCAGTTGCAATTGATCCATCAGGCGAGCCACGGTCTTGTGGTTGATAGTTTGCCCAAGATTGCGCAGCGTAAGCGTGATGCGCCGATAGCCGTAGCGGCCTTTATGCCGCTCGAACAGTTCATGAATCGTGGCTTTCAGGGCCGCGTACTTGTCGGCGGCACCCAGCGCCCTTTGCTGGTAATAGAAGGTGCTGCGGGCCAAGCCAGCGACCTTCAGTAAGCCTGTGAGAGAGTACTGCTGCCTTAGCTCGATCACGATTTGCGCTTTTTGCGCTGCATCGATTGCTTGCGAGCCAAGGCTTCGAGCTTTTTTAGGTACGCGTTCTCCATGCGCAGGTAGTTCAGCTCATCAAGCAACTCCTGGCGAGTGCGTGTGCCGTCATCGGGGGATGAGGGCGGTGTAATCGGCTGCTGCTGTTTCGGCATGTTCTTGGGCCGGCCCCGCGGGCGGGCAGATAAGGCGGCTAAACCGCCCTCATCATACTGCCGTCTCCATAGCCCGATGACGGAACGGTTCCGAATATTGAACCGCGCCGCCGCTTCGCGCTCGGACAGGCCTTCGCTTTCTATTTGCTGCAGCACCAAGCGCTTGAACGACGCGCCGTAATGCCCATACTTGCGCTTGATACCCGTCACCCCGTGTGCCCGATACGCCGCTACCCACTGGCGTACCGTCGCTTCATCAACGTCATGTTGTTGCGCGACATCCCTGAATCCGCTTTGGCCTGATTCGTAGGCCTCGATGACCGATAGCTTGAACTGCTCTGTGTACTTCGCCATGAAAAACACCCCAAAGGTTGGACCGGTGTCCAACTTTTGGGGTGCAGTTCAAATTACAGAGCGGGCACATGGGTGAAAAGGCGCTGCCCGTGTGCGGCGCGGCGTTACCGCGCTTGGGCGAGTGGATGCGCAGCGCCGCTTGGTCCCGAGACGACGGAGGCAGTTATGCCTGCTGGCCGTGGCCCAGCGTTCAATCGGATCCTGACGACGCCGTGCCGTGGCTGAGCCAATCGAGGATGGCCACGGCCTCATCAGCGCCTGCGGCGCGTGCCTTGGCGACAGCTTGCGCGACATCGGAACTGGGCTCCGCCCGGCGGATTGCGACGCCGACGGCCAGGATGTCGATGATCAACAGGTGCAAGATCCGGGAAATCATCGACAACTGCGACTCCCGAATCTCGATGTGATCGGTTTCAAGTGCCACGGTTGCCCGCTTGGCAAGCGGTGTATTGCTCGAGGTGATGGCGATCACCCGCGCACCCGCTTGCATCGCAACGTCGAGCACGCGCAGCAACTCGGGCGCGCGTCCGGACTTCGACACTGCGACGATCACATCCCCCTTGCCGAGCAGAGCGGCAGACGCGGCCTGCATATAAAGATCGCCGTAGGCGATCGTCGGGATGCCGAAGCGGTAGAACTTGTAGTGCGCATCTTGAGCAACGATGCTCGAGTTGCCGAGCCCATAGAACTCGATGCGCCGTGCGCCATTGAGGATATCGATTGCGCGCTCGACGTGCCCGAAGTTCAAGCGGTCGCGCAACTGAAGGATGGCGGAGACGGTGTTATCGAGCACCTTGGCGCCAAAATCGGTTGCTGCGTCGCCGACATGGACCTGGCTATGGCTTACCGGGATGGTCCCGGTGAGTCCGGTGGCGAGCTTGAGTTTGAAGTCAGAGAGCCCTTGGCAGCCGAGCGAGCGGCAGAACCGGATGACTGTCGGCTGGCTCACGTCGGCCTTGCGCGCGATATCGACGATCGGATCGCTGATAATCGAGCGCGGGTGGTTGAGCGCGAGATCGGCGACGCGACGTTCGGCCGGCGTCAGCGCGTCGCGCGTCTGCCGGATACGCTCGAAGACAGCGGTTGAGCCGCCCGTGCGGTTCGATAACTGTTCGGCGAGAATCGCCGAGACGCCAAGAAACGCCGGGTACTCGGCCGTGATCACGTAGGTCGGCACGTTGGCGAGATAGGCTTCGAAGCGGCCTTTGGCTTCGAACCGCGCACGAAACGACGAGCGGGCGAAGAAATCGCCAAGCTTCGGTACCACGCCACCGCCGATGTAGATGCCGCCGAGCGCGCCGAGTGTCACGGCAATGTTGCCCGCAAATGTGCCGAGGATGCCGCAGAAGCATTCGAGAGTTTCAAGTGCGAGCGGCTCGCCCTCCATGGCGCGCTTGACGACCTCCGCCGGATCGACCGAGGCCGGCAGGTGCGTCTTGTCGCGTGCGGCGAGCGCGCGGTAGATGAGTTCGATGCCAGGGCCCGCCACCACGCGCTCGAACGAGACATGCGGCCATTGTTTGCGTGCGAACTGGAGCACCAGATCCTCGCGCTCGTCACAGGGCGCGAAGCTGGCGTGGCCGCCCTCGCTACCGAGCGCGATCCACCGATCGTCGGCGGGAATCAGTCCCGATACGCCGAGGCCGGTACCGGGGCCGAGCAGGCCGATCACGCTGTGTTGTCTGGGTGTGCCGCCGCCGATCTGAACCCGCTGGGTCTCGGAGAGAACCGGCAGCGCCATGGCGAGCGCTGTGAAATCGTTGACGACGAGGAGCGTTTCGAAGGCGAAGGCGCGACGTGTCGCCTCAATCGAAAACGTCCAGTTGTGATTCGTCATACTGACCTGATCGCCGTCGACGGGATTGGCGATGGCGATGGCCGCATGATTGACCTGACTTGCGCCGACGTCGTTCAAATACTGTTTCAGCACCTCTTCTAGGCCCGGGTAATCGGCGCACCGATAAACGCGGATCTGTGAAAACTCGTTGGGGCCCGTTTCGAGCGTAAAGCGCGCGTTGGTGCCGCCGATGTCGGCGATGAGCCGCGGACCGCCGACATGCGGACGATTGCCGCTGCCGGAAGTCGGCTTAGTTCGCAGACCAGTAGACATCGAGTCTGACTCCCCTGTCGTTCGCCAGCTTCGAGATGGCATTGTCTTGCGAGGCGGCGGTCGCCGCCTCGAGCACGTCGCGCTTGCGCGATCCCGCAATCAGCAGAAAAAGGTGTGGAACGCGCTTGAGCGCGGCAAGCGAAAAGCTCACGCGCGGGTGCGGCGCACTGCCGGGATGAACGGCGACGAAGCGCTCGCAAGTCTCCGCGGTGATGTGAGGCCACTCTGGTGCGTCAGCGAAAAGGGAGGCGGTGTGGCCGTCCTCTCCCATGCCGAGCACGGCGACGTCGGGCAGCGCGTGCGTCGGATTAGCATTGAGTGCCGCGACGTGTGCGTTCAGCGCAGAAGCAACATCGACGAGCGGCAAGAACCGCGCGCTTCGGGCGGCCTGCGCTGGGTCAAAGAGCGTCTCCCGGACTAGTCGAGCGTTGCTGGCCGCATCGATCTCGGGAACCCACCGGTCATCGACCAGCGTGACGTCGACGCGCGGCCAGTCAAGCTGCTCGCTGCCGAGCACTTGCAAGAACGCGCGGGGACTGGTGCCGCCAGACACCGCGAGCGTCGCGCGCGATGCGGCGTCCGCCTGGGCGAGTGACGCAGCAAGCGCGTCACTGACCGCTTTTGCCAGCGCAGCTGCTTGAGCGCGCGGGTCGTCAAAGGCATGAAGTTCGATCACTTCTCCTCCAGACTGTTTTTTCTGGGTTGCATCGGATGTTTCGGTCGCTTTCAAATTGAGTCGAGTGCCCCGCAGGCGGGGCGCTCAGTGCGGGATATCCGAACACGCTTAGTTCTCTTCTTCCAACCAGCACGTGCCATGCTGCGCGAGCATCGCGCTGGAAGCGGCGGGTCCCCACGTCCCTGCGGCGTACGGCTTCGGTGGCTTGTTGGATGCGGACCATTCGTTGAGGATCGGCTCAACCCAGCGCCAGGCCGCTTCTTGCTCGTCGCGCCGCACGAAGAGCGCGAGGCGCCCGTGGATCACATCGAGCAGCAACCGCTGATATGCCTCCATTTGGCCTTCGCGGAAAAATTGATCGAACGCGAGATCAAGGTGGACACTGGCGAGATTCATCCCTTCGCCCGGCTGCTTGGCAAGGCAAAAGAGGCGAATCCATTCGTTGGGTTGCAAACGAATCACGAGCCGGTTGCTGCCTGGGCGCAACGCTGCAGCGCCGAGTGCCGAATGAGGAACGGGGCGGAAGTTGACGACGATTTCGGCGACCCGTTCCGCAAGGCGCTTGCCGGTACGCAAGAAGAACGGCACGCCGGCCCAGCGCCAGTTCTCGATTTCCGCCTTCACCGCGACGAACGTCTCGGTCTTGCTTTGCGGATCCACGCCAGGCTCGGCGGTATACGCCGGCACTGAGGTGCCCTTGATGACGCCCGCGTGATACTGCCCGCGGACGGCTACCTTCGAGATATCGCGCGCGTCGATCGGCTTGAGCGCGCGCAGCACACGTAGCTTTTCGTCGCGCACCGAATCGGAGTCCATCGAATGCGGCGGCTCCATGGCGACAATGGAAAGCAGCTGCAGCAGATGGTTCTGGACCATGTCGCGCAGCGCGCCGGTGTTGTCGTAGAAGTTGCCGCGCCCTTCGACGCCGAGCTCCTCGGCAATCGTGATCTGAATGCTCTCCACCCACTCCCGACGCCACAACGGCTCGAAAAGCGCATTGCCGAATCGAAGCGCCAGCAGATTCTGCACGGGCTCTTTGCCGAGATAGTGGTCGATACGGTAGATCTGGTCCTCGGCGAAGATTTCGCCGACGGCGTCGTTGATGGCATTCGACGAGCGCAGGTCGTAGCCGAGTGGCTTCTCAAGGACGATGCGCGAGTGGGTATGGAGACCGACCGATGCGAGTGCACGGCAGATCGGTACGAACAGCGACGGCCCTGTGGCGAGGTAGAACACGCGTATGCCGGCATGTCCTTCCAGCTTGTCGCGCAGCAGTGTGAAGTCTTCCGGCTTGCCAAGGTCGAGGTTCACGTAGTCGATGCGCTCGATGAAGCGCGTCCAGGCACCTTCATCGAAGCCGTTTGCGTCGACATGCGCTTTGACATGGGTGTTCACCCATTCGAGGTAGCCGTGCAGATCGGCGGCATGCCGCGCGACGGCAACAATCCGGCCGTGCTCGGACAGCATGCCGGCGCGATGGGCCTCGTAGAGCGCCGGAAGAATTTTTCGCATCGACAGGTCGCCGGTCCCGCCGAAGAGAACGAAGGTAAAGCCTGAGTCGATTTGCATGGGTCGTAATTCGAATGTCGAGTCGAGGGTTGCCCGGCGCAGCCTGCGGCGGGGGCATCGGGTTGTGACGCAAAACTTTGCTTCAGTCCCTTGCTTCAAGCGTGTTCGAGTGGGTGACCTCCCCCGCATGTAGCGTTATAAAAATAATTTTGACACCAAATTGTAGTTTAACTACAATTCAAATCAAGACATAACGACGGTTGCTGCAAAAAGCATGCGCCGCGATGGCTTTGGAGCATGCGTTGATTTTGCTCCAAAGCCTTGCTGGCGCAGCCGATCAGCATTAAGCGGTGCATCTTAGCAGCGCTATGCGGCGGTTGGCTTTCAGCGCGCCGGGGCCTCCGGGCTTTGCTGGCCGACGCGGTTCGGGCCAGACATAAAACAATCAGACAGGAGGCAGTCGTTCAGTTACGCACCCCTCATTTCTTAAGATGAATATGGCGGCCGGGCATGCTCCCGGGGCCGTACACGTGCACCGTGCAGCTCCGATGCAGCGCGCGGTGTCTTCCACACCGACTACCGTTCCCCAGCAAAAACGAGCGGGGCGCTTCGTTCCCGGTTCACATTCGGAGGAGATAAAAAATGAAACTTCGCGCGATCATGGCTGTGCTGTGCGTCACGCCGCTCATGCTGAGCGTGTCTCGTGCGCAGGCGGCCGAATCCGTCGCGGTGCTGCATTGGTGGACCTCGGGCGGCGAGTCGAAGGCCGTCGGCGTGTTGAAGGATGACATGACGAAAGCGGGGTACAAGTGGAACGACTTCGCGGTCGCGGGCGGTGGGGGCGCGGCGGCTATGACGGCGCTGAAGACGCAGGTCATTTCGGGCAATGCACCGTCGGCAGCGCAAATCAAAGGCCCACTGATCCAGGAGTGGGCCGAGCAGGACGTCCTGGTGCCGATCGATTCCGTTGCGAAGAGCGAGAACTGGAAAGCAAGCCTGCCGCCCGCGATCGACAAGCTCATGCAGGCGGACGGGCACTACGTCGCCGCGCCGTTCTCGGTGCACCGCGTGAATTGGCTGTACATCAACAAGGCAGCGCTCGACAAGGCGGGCGGAAAGGTGCCAACGACATGGCCCGAGTTCTTCGCGGTTGCGGACAAGATGAAAGCTGCAGGCATCACGCCGGTCGCAATGGGGGGGCAGTCGTGGCAGGAGCTGACGCTATGGGAAGACGTCGTGCTTTCGCAGGGGGCCGATTTTTACAAGAAGGCGATCGTCGATCTCGATCAGAAGACGCTGACGTCGCCGCAGATGATGCAAGCGTTCGACACGGTTCGAAAGATTCAGGGTTACTTCGATCAGGGTCGTACGGGCCGCGATTGGAACCTGGCAACGGCCATGGTCATCCGCAGCAATGCCGGCATGCAATTCATGGGCGATTGGGCGAAGGGCGAGTTCGCGAGTGCAGGGAAGAAATCGGGTGCCGATTTCATCTGCGCGCCGGTACCGGGCACTTCAAACGCCTATACGTTCAATGTCGATTCCTTCGTCTTCTTCAAGCAAAAGGGGCGGGATACAGCGACGCCAGGCCAGCTTGCGATGGCCAAGGAAATCATGAACCCCGCGTTCCAGGAGCAGTTCAGCTTCTATAAGGGTTCCATCCCGGTGCGGCTCGGTGCGCCGATGGCGAAATCCGACGATTGCGCCAAGAAATCCTACAACGACGAGCAGGTCGCGATCGATTCAGGCGGCTACGTGCCGTCGCTGGCGCACGGCATGGCGCAATCCGATGCGGTTGCGGGCGCAATTAGCGATGTCGTGACGAAGTTCATGAACTCGAATCAGACGTCACAAGACGCCGTCAACGCGCTCGCGCGTGCTGCAAAGACGAAGTAAGCCGGGTGGGCCGGCGATGCGCGATGTTGCGTCGCCGCCCGCATCACCGAGGCCGCCCTGTTCGCAATCGATATGCGTCGAGCAGAGCGGGCGGCAGATAAGCCTTAGGAGTCGAGTAGTGGCTGCCTTCATCAGCGGCAAAGGCAATGCGGTCACGCCGGCGCGTCATCGCACGTCCTTGTACGCGACGCTCGCCGATCGCTGGATGCCGAAGCTCGTGCTGGGTCCGAGCGTACTGATCAGTTTGGTCTTCGTCTACGGTTTCGTCGCCGTCACGGGCTATCTGTCGTTTTCCAAATCGCGGCTGATGCCGAACTACAAGTTCGCCGGTCTTGACCGCTATGCGGAGCTTTTCAACAACGACGTGTGGTGGACATCGGCGAAGAATCTGGGCTGGTTCGCCATTCCCTTCATTGCTGTCTGCATCGGGCTCGGTCTTTTCCTCGCGATTCTGCTTGATCAAAAGATTCGTCATGAAGGCGCGCTGCGCGCGGTGTTCCTATACCCAATGGCGCTGTCTTTCATCGTGACGGGCACCGCATGGCAGTGGATTTTGAACCCCGGCCTCGGGCTTGAAAAAATCATGCACGATTGGGGCTGGACGGGCTTTTCATTCAATTGGCTCGGCGATCCGGACAAGGCAATTTTTTGCATCGTGATCGCCGCCGTTTGGCAGTCGACGGGCTTCGTCATGGCGCTCTTTTTGGCTGGGCTGCGCGGTGTCGATGCCGAAATCTTCAAGGCCGCCCAAGTCGACGGCGCTACGCTGCCCACCATCTATCGCAAGATCGTGGTCCCGAGCATGCGTCCCGTGTTCTTTTCGGTGCTGCTGATCCTTTGCCACATCGCAATCAAGACGTTCGATCTCGTCGTTGCCATGACGGCGGGCGGGCCCGGCACCTCGTCGTCATTGCCGGCCATCTTCATGTACACGTTCTCGTTCAACCGCGGGCAGCTCGGCGTTGGTGCGGCGTCCTCCATGATGATGCTGGCCACTGTCGTCGCTGTGCTCGTGCCGCTCATGTATCTCGAATCGAGGAGCACCCGCCATGCATAAGGCTGAACGGCTCCCACGCTCGCTGCCCCCCGAGGGGGCGTGCAGTACGCTTGGGTGGACGAACGGGTTGAAAGAAATGACGATCAGCCGTGCTGTCATTTATGCGGCGCTGCTGCTGTTCGCGCTTTACTTCCTGTTGCCGATCTACGTCATGCTATCGACGTCGTTCAAAGACATCGACGAACTGCGTACAGGCAACCTCCTCACACCACCTTTGCACTGGAGCGTCGCGCCCTGGATCAAGGCGTGGAGCGAGGCTTGCACGGGTGTGCGTTGCGAGGGCATGCGGCCGTTCTTCATGAATTCGATCTACATGGTCATTCCGGCCGTGCTGATTTCATCGATCGTTGGCGCATTCAACGGCTATGTGCTCACGCATTGGCGGTTTCGTGGAGCGGATGCCATTTTCACGATGCTGCTCGTCGGCTGCTTTATTCCGTTCCAGACGATTTTGCTCCCGATGGCACGGCTGCTTGGCTTCATCGGCCTGTCCAATACCATTCCTGGCCTCGTGTTCGTGCATGTTGTATATGGCATCGCGTTCACGACGATGTTCTTCCGCAACTTCTATGTCGGCGTGCCGTCCGAACTCGTCAAGGCCGCGCGTATCGACGGCGCCGGCTTCTTCACAATCTTCGTGCGCATTCTGATGCCCGTCTCGCTGCCGATCTTCATGGTCTGCGTGATTTGGCAATTCACGCAGATTTGGAACGATTTCCTGTTCGGCATCGTATTTTCGGGTGTCGACTCGATGCCCATCACCGTGGCGCTGAATAACCTTGTCAACACATCGACGGGCGTCAAGGAATACAACGTCGACATGGCCGGCGCGATTATCGCGGCATTGCCGACGCTCTTCGTCTATGTACTGGCAGGGCGCTATTTTGTGCGAGGGCTCACGGCCGGTGCAGTGAAGGGTTAGTGAGTCGTGCTCCTCGTTGCGCGCCGACACGGGCAGGCGATGGGGTGGGGGCGTGCACCGGGCACGGACGCAACGAAGCATCGTCCATTTGAAAGCGGCATAGCAGACAAGGGATCTTCAGCATGGCAAGCCTTTCCATCCGCGACGTTCATAAGACCTACCCGAACGGCGTGCCTGTCCTCAAGGGCGTTGATATTGAAATCGAGGATGGCCAGTTCCTGATTCTCGTGGGTGGTTCGGGCTGTGGGAAGTCGACCTTGCTCAACATGATTGCCGGCCTGGAGTCTGTCACGAAGGGCGAGATTTGCATCGACGGTCGTGTCGTCAACGATTTGTCGCCGAAGGATCGCGATATTGCCATGGTGTTTCAGTCGTACGCGCTGTATCCATCGATGACGGTACGAGAGAACATTTCCTTCGGCCTGAACATCCGCAAGGTGCCCAAGCGCGAGCAGGCGCAAATCGTCGAGCGCGTCTCGCAGATGCTGCAGATCGAACACTTGCTCGATCGCAAGCCTGGGCAGCTTTCTGGTGGGCAGCGTCAGCGCGTCGCGATGGGGCGCGCGCTCGCACGCGATCCCGTGATGTTCCTGTTCGATGAGCCTCTATCGAATCTCGACGCGAAGCTACGCCTCGAGATGCGCTCGGAGATCAAGCTGCTCCATCAACGATTGGGCACGACGATCGTGTATGTGACACACGATCAGATCGAGGCGATGACGCTCGGGGACCGCATTGCCGTGATGAAAGACGGCATCGTGCAGCAGTTCGGTGCACCTCAGGACATCTACGATTCACCGTCGAACCTTTTCGTGGCGGGGTTTGTCGGCGCGCCGCCGATGAACTTCATCGAAGGAAGGCTGGTTGAGCAGGGCGCGAAAGTGGGTATCGAAATTGACACGGGTGTGACGCGCAGCGTGCTCAACCTGCCGTTTGATGTTAATCGCTTGAAGGGATCTCTGGATCGCAACGTCATCTTGGGTTTGCGCCCCGAGCGCATCACGGATGCACGTGGCGTGCACGAATGCGGCAATGAGACCGTGCAGCCGATCGAAGTCAAGGTCGACGTGATCGAGCCGACGGGCCCCGATACCCTGGTTTTCGCGCAAGTGAACGGCAAACGGGCGGTAAGCCGCGTGCATCCAGCATCGAATCCACAGCCGCTGCAACATATCACGCTGCTTTTTGATGTGTCGAAGGCTGTGCTGTTCGACCCGACGACCGAAGAGCGAATCGCCTGACGCAGAGCGGCGGTGACGCCGTTGCTAACGTTGCCGCTCGCGGCGCCACAGAGCGCCTTCGGTTCGAACGGGACAATTCAAGCGATGGGGTCGAATTCATTGCGGCAATCACGCCGCTTGCAAGCGCGTTGACGACCAAACACGCGAATATGCGAATGCGCGAATACCGAACCCGGACAGTGTGTGGTCGCCCTTTGGGCCTTACGGTGGACTAGCTCGCGGCGCGGGGCTGCAAGAGTACGAGCACGGCGCCCGCGCCGCCGTCGTTCTCGCGTGCCTGGCAAAACGCGATGACTTCGCTCTTCTGAACGAGCCATGCGCGCACCTTCCCTTTGAGCACGGGCTCCTTTCCGACGGAGCCCAAGCCCTTGCCATGAATCACGCGAACGCAGCGCAAGCCGCGCTTGCCTACATCGCGGATGAACTCGGAGAGCGCCTCCCGTGCCTCGTCGCGGCGCATGCCGTGCAAGTCGAGCTGTGCCTGCACAATCCAGTGTCCGCGCCGCAATTTGCGAACGACTTCATGACTGATGCCGGGGCGGCAGTAGAAAAGCGTTTCGTCGGTATCGAGCAGGACTTCCGGATCGAATTCGTCCGAGATCGCCTCGTTGAGCACAGCCTGCTCATCGCGCTGCGTCTGGGTCGGCACGGCGGGAGGGGGCGTGCGGCCGTGCTGGGCGCGAGGTGGTGCGTGGAGTGGCTTGACTTCACCGATCTCGCGGCGAAAGATTTCGGCCTCGGCAGCCGCCTCACGAGCTGCTTTGGCCGCAGCGATACGCTCGCGCTCGCGTTCGGCGGCGCTGTCCTTCAGCGCGTCGCGCAAAGCGGCGAGGTCCGAGAGGCCGGTACCTCGCGCGCTTGCACTGCCTGCGCTGCTCACGGGCTTGCTGCCACCCGGATGAGATCGTTGTTTAGCCATCAGTGATTCTCGAGATGCGAAGGCGCAGGCCCCTTCAATGGCAGGCTTTTATCGGTCGGCTTCCTGGCTCATCACATGTTCTTGGTCAATCTCATGGATGCTCTCGAGGTAGCGCTGTGCGTCGAGCGCGGCCATGCAACCGGTGCCGGCGCTCGTGATTGCCTGGCGATAGACGTGGTCTTGCACGTCACCGGCCGCAAAAACGCCCGGAACGCTCGTAGCCGTCGCATTCCCGCTGAAACCGCCGTTCGTGATGATGTAGCCGTTTTTCATCTCGAGCTGGCCTGCGAAGATGTCCGTGTTCGGCTTGTGCCCGATCGCGACGAAAACGCCTTGCAAAGCGATGCCCGTCGTCTCGCCCGACTGCGCATGCTTGATGCGAACGCCGGTGACGCCCGAGTCGTCACCCGTCACCTCGTCGAGCACATGGTTCCACTTGATCTCGACTACGCCTTCCTTTTCCTTTGCCAGCAGGCGATCGATCAGGATCGGCTCCGCGCGGAACTTGTCGCGACGGTGGATGACCGTTACCTTGCTCGCGATACCGGCCAGATACAGCGCTTCCTCCACGGCCGTGTTGCCGCCGCCCACCACGGCGACTTCCTGTTGTTTGTAAAAGAAGCCGTCGCAGGTAGCGCACGCCGAAACGCCGCGGCCCATGAACGCTTCTTCCGATGGGAGCCCGAGGTACTGTGCTGACGCGCCCGTCGCGATGATGAGGGCGTCGCAGGTGTACTCGCCCGCATCGCCGATGAGCCGGATCGGCTTCTCATCGAGCTTGGCGGTGTGGATATGGTCGAACACAATCTCCGTGTTGAAGCGTTCGGCGTGCTCGAGGAACCGTTGCATCAACTCAGGGCCCTGGACGCCGTTCGGATCGGCCGGCCAGTTTTCGACGTCGGTGGTCGTCATCAATTGGCCGCCTTGTGCGAGTCCGGTGACGAGCAGGGGCGACAGGTTGGCGCGCGCAGCGTAGACGGCTGCCGTGTAACCGGCGGGACCGGAACCGAGGATGAGGACTTTGGCGTGTTTGCGCGTCGACATGGGCTTAATCCGTAAGAAAGACGGTGAGCGATGATCGGAAGGCCGAAGGCGGAAAGCGGACACAGGGCTCGCGCTCGTCCACCAGGGACTCGCTACAACCGTAGGTGGGGCGTACCCGCGCATTATAAAGGGGCTTGCGGCGCCTTGCCGGCAGGGGAATTTCAATCGTAGCGATAGTCGCCCCGTGCGGTGGCGCCACGCGTGGTTACCGTCATTTACAGCCAGTCGCGCGAAGCAACGTTTACAATATGCCGAATCGTACGATCGGCGCGCTGCGCATATTTCGGCGGCCCGCCCAATCTTGACGGATTCATGGCCAAAGCACCTTATTCTGCACACGCGCAAGCCCTGCCGCATCGCATGTCGCGTCTATTCACCGAGATTCGCTGGATTCTGCAGGTCGCGCTTTGCGTATTCCTGGCGATGGCGCTCGTCAGCTACAGCCGAGGGGACCCCAGCTGGACGCATGCGGCCCAGGTCGATCACATCTCGAATTGGGCAGGCCGCGTCGGCGCCTGGACGTCGGACATCCTGTTGCAGCTCTTTGGCCTCTGCGCATATTGGTGGGTGGTGCTGCTCGCGCGGCGCATCGCCGCCAACTATCGGCGCATGACGTTGCACGAGGACGAGGATGTCGAGGAGGCGCCGCCGCGCGGTTCCTGGCTTACGGACGCGTTCGCATTCGTGCTTGTGGTGCTCGCCTGCGACGGCATCGAGGCGCTACGCATGTGGTCGCTGCGCGTGCCGCTGCCGCGCGCACCGGGCGGCATCGTCGGCGACGCCGTGGCCCGTGGCGTTTCGCATGCGCTTGGTTTCACGGGCGGCACGCTCGCGCTCTTGATCGCGCTGGCCGTAGGACTATCGCTTTACTTCCGATTTTCGTGGTTGTCGGTGGCTGAGATTGTCGGCGACAAGATCATCTCTGCCGTGACCTTCGCGAAGCTGCATCGCGAAGCGGGCCGTGACCGTAAGCTGGGAGAAGCGGCTGCCGTCAAGCGTGAGGGGAAAGTGGAGCAAAGCCGCGTGCGGTTCGAAGAGCAGGAGCCGGTCACCATCGTACCGCCCGTCGTTGCGCCGGCGAAATCCGAGCGCGTCGAGAAAGAAAGGCAGGTACCGCTTTTCACGGATTTGCCGGGCGATACGGCGCTGCCGCCGGTTTCGCTGCTCGATGCTGCGCCCGCCGTGCAGGAAACGGTATCGGCCGACACGCTCGAGTTCACCTCGCGACTCATTGAAAAGAAGCTGAAAGATTTTGGTGTCGAAGTCAGTGTCGTGGCCGCGTACCCGGGGCCCGTCGTCACGCGCTATGAAATCGAGCCCGCCATAGGCGTCAAAGGCAGCCAGATCGTCGGCCTGGCTAAGGACCTTGCGCGCTCGCTTTCGCTCGTCTCGATTCGCGTCGTCGAAACGATCCCGGGGAAGAACTACATGGCGCTCGAGTTGCCGAACCAACGCCGGCAAACCGTGCGGCTCTCCGAAATTCTCGGCTCCGAGGTGTATGCCGATGCGAGCTCGAAGCTGACGATGGGCCTCGGCAAGGACATCAGCGGCAAGCCTGTATGCGCCGATCTAGCGAAAATGCCGCACCTGCTGGTGGCAGGCACGACAGGCTCGGGCAAATCGGTGGGCATCAACGCCATGATCCTCTCGCTCCTCTACAAGGCGAGCGCGGAAGAAGTGCGGATGATCCTCATCGATCCGAAGATGCTCGAAATGAGCGTGTACGAAGGCATACCGCACCTGTTGTGCCCTGTCGTCACCGACATGCGGCAGGCCGGCCACGCGCTCAACTGGACGGTCGCCGAAATGGAGCGCCGCTACAAGCTGATGAGCAAGCTGGGCGTGCGTAACCTCGCGGGCTACAACAACAAGATCGACGAGGCGGCAAAACGCGAGGAGAAGCTGCCCAATCCGTTCAGCCTCACGCCTGAGGAGCCCGAGCCGCTCACACGGCTGCCGAACATCGTCGTGGTCATCGACGAGCTCGCCGATCTCATGATGGTCGTCGGCAAGAAGGTGGAGGAGTTGATCGCGCGGATCGCGCAAAAGGCACGTGCGGCCGGCATTCACCTGATTCTCGCCACACAGCGTCCCTCCGTGGACGTCATCACGGGCCTCATCAAGGCTAACGTGCCGACACGCATGGCCTTCCAGGTGTCGTCGAAAATCGACTCGCGTACGATTCTCGATCAGCAGGGCGCCGAATCACTGCTGGGCATGGGCGATATGCTGTATTTGCCGCCTGGCACCGGGTTGCCCGTGCGCGTGCACGGCGCCTTCGTCTCGGACGATGAGGTGCATCGCGTCGTCGAGAAACTGAAAGAGCAGGGCGAGCCGAATTACATCGAAGGCCTCCTCGAAGGCGGGGTGGCTGGCGAGGGCGAGGAAGGTTCCGATGCGGCAGGCGGCGCCGGAGCGGGCGGTGGGGAATCCGATCCGCTTTACGATCAGGCCGTGGAGGTCGTCGTCAAGCACAAGCGGGCGTCGATCTCGCTCGTGCAGCGACATTTGCGCATCGGCTATAACCGAGCGGCGAGGCTGCTCGAGCAAATGGAGCAGTCGGGGCTCGTCTCAGCGATGTCGTCCAGCGGCAATCGTGAGATTCTCGTGCCCGCGCGCGATAGCGACTAGGCGGGCAACGACCCACCAGGGATCACAGCACCGCTCGCTTCGCTTACAGCCTGCTTAGGCGTGTGACGCGGCGCGCAGCGGGCTTCCAGCATCGCGATCAAGCCCAGTTCATCATGGAGATCGATTTTATGCAGCATCGTTTTCGGCTTTACGCCCCTCGTTCGCTGTCGCTCGCGGCTCGCGGTCTTGCCGTGGGTGCGGCGGGCCGACGCATTCTCACCGCTTTACTGAGCGCGGCGCTCGTCGTCACGACCCCAGCATTCGCGAGTGGCACGGAGCAATTGAAGGCATTCGTCGCGCAGGTGCACGCGGCGCGCGGCGAATTCGTACAGCAGGAGACGAAGGCTCCTTCCAAGGCACAGGCGGCGAACGGTTCGGTGCAGCCGATGGTCTCCGGCACGTCGAGCGGGACGTTCGTGTTCTCGAGGCCCGGCAAGTTCATCTGGACCTATGAGAAGCCGTATGAACAAGTGTTGCAAGCAGATGGTGAAAATCTTTACGTCTACGACAAGGATTTGAATCAGGTCACGATTCGCAAGCTCGGCGGCGCGTTGGGCGCGAGCCCTGCGGCGATTCTATTCGGCAGCAACGATCTCGACCAGAACTTCACTTTGCGCGATGCGGGCGTGAAGGGCGGCATCGATTGGCTCGAGCTGACGCCGAAGTCGCGCGACACCCAGTTTGAAAGCGTGGGCATCGGCTTTCGCGACGGCAACCTCCAGGCGATGGAATTGCATGACGTATTCGGCAATGTGACGCTGCTCACGTTTTCGAACATTCAAAAGAATCCGCCGCTGAAGCCGGATGCCTTCAAATTTGCGGTGCCGAAGGGTGCCGACGTCATCAACGGTTAGATCGGCGCTTCCCGAGCGCATGCGTGGCGGCGGCTTAGCACATCGCAACGCGTGCCGCCGGTAGCGCCATACAGGAGCCACGTGAGAGTGGGTCACCACCATGTTTGAAGATCCCCGTGTCGCCGTGCCGCTCGCCGAACAGCTGCGACCGCGTAACATCGATGAGGTCATCGGCCAGACGCATCTGCTTGGGCCGATGAAGCCACTGCGGGTCGCGTTCGAATCGGGCGAGCCGCATTCGATGATTCTTTGGGGGCCGCCGGGCGTCGGCAAGACCACGCTCGCGCGACTCATGGCGAACGCCTTCGATGCCGAGTTCATCGCGTTGTCCGCCGTGCTCTCCGGGGTGAAAGACATTCGCGAAGCCGTGGAGGTGGCTCAGGGGCATCGTGCGCGTGGGCGTCGCACGCTCGTTTTTGTTGACGAAGTGCATCGGTTCAACAAAAGCCAGCAGGACGCATTCTTGCCGCACGTCGAATCGGGCCTTTTCGTATTTATCGGTGCGACGACAGAGAATCCGTCGTTCGAAGTCAATAGCGCGTTGCTCTCACGCGCTGCTGTGTACGTGCTCAAAAGCCTCGACGACGACGAGCTGCGCCAACTGCTCGAACGCGCACTTGCCGAGCTGGGCGGTATCCGAGCGACGGACGAAGCGAGGACGGCGCTGATCGGCTCGGCGGACGGAGATGGCCGAAAGCTGTTGAACAATGTCGAGATCGTCGCGCGGGCGGCGGCAGCACAAGCGGCCGACGTGATCGACGACGCGTTGATCGCGAGTGCACTGACCGAGAATTTGCGTCGCTTTGACAAGGGCGGCGATGCGTTCTATGACCAGATCAGCGCGCTGCATAAGTCGGTACGCGGCAGCAACCCGGACGGCGCGCTGTATTGGTTCTGCCGCATGCTCGATGGCGGTGCCGACGCGCGTTATCTCTCGCGCCGTCTTGTGCGAATGGCTTGGGAGGATATCGGTCTTGCCGACCCCCGCGCGGCGCGCGTCGCGCTCGATGCCGCCGAGACTTATGAGCGGCTGGGCACGCCGGAGGGGGAACTGGCACTTGCGCAGGCGGTGATCTATCTGGCGGTTGCGCCGAAATCGAATGCCGGCTACGTCGCTTATAACGAAGCGCGCAGCTTTGTGGCGAAGGACCGCTCGCGTGCGGTACCCGTCCATTTGCGCAACGCGCCGACGAAGCTGATGCAAGAACTCGGCTACGGCCACGAGTATCGTTACGCGCATGATGAGCCCGATGCCTATGCGGCGGGCGAAACGTACATGCCGGACGGCATGCGCGAGCCGCACTGGTATCAGCCGACGCCACGCGGGCTTGAGGGCAAAATTGGGGAAAAGCTGGCGCGGCTTGCAGATCTCGACGCCACATGGCGCGCGGCGCACAAGCCGAAAGGCGGCTAACGCAGGGAAAGTGACGCGCCCACGACAAAGTGGGCGCGAGCCTCGAGCCGGGTGCGCTAAAATCGCGTTTTTACATCACATATAGCACTAGATCCCATGCTCGACATCCAGTTGTTGCGCAAAGACCTCGATGGTGTCGCGAAGCGCCTTGCCGCACGTGGCTACACGCTCGACGTCGCAGCGTTTTCGGCACTCGAGGCCGAACGCCGTGCCATCCAGACACGCACCGAAGAGTTGCAATCGCGTCGCAACAGTCTGTCGAAGCAGATCGGTGCAATGAAAGGGCGCGGCGAGGATGCATCGACGCTGATGGCCGAAGTGGGTGGCATCGGTGACGAGATGAAGGCTTCAGCGGCGCAGCTCGAGGACGTGCAGGCGCGCTTGTCGAAGTTCATGCTTGAAATGCCGAATGTGCCGGATGCGAGTGTGCCCGTGGGCAACGACGAGACGGGCAACGTCGAGGCACGCCGCTGGGGTACGCCGCGCCAATTCGATTTCGACGTCAAGGACCATGTCGATATCGGCACGCCGCTTGGGCTTGACTTCGAGACCGGCGCGAAACTGTCCGGCGCGCGTTTCACGGTGCTGCGCGGCGCGATGGCGCGGCTGCATCGGGCGCTCGCGCAGTTCATGCTCGATACGCAAACGCAGGAGCACGGTTACAGCGAGGTATATACGCCGTACATCGTCAATCCCGAGGTCCTTTACGGTACGGGGCAGTTGCCGAAGTTTGCCGACGACATGTTCCGCGTGGAGAAGGGCGGCGGCGAGAATCTTGTCACGCAGTACCTGATCTCAACGTCCGAAATCTCGCTGACGAACACTGTCCGCGAGAGCATTCTTGACGCCGCGGCGTTGCCGGTGAAGCTGACGGCGCACTCGCCATGCTTTCGCTCTGAGGCGGGTTCCTATGGCCGTGACACGCGCGGCATGATCCGTCAGCATCAATTCGACAAGGTCGAGATGGTGCAGATCGTGGCACCGGAAGCCTCGTACGACGCGCTCGAGCAGATGGTGACGCATGCCGAGGCGATTTTGCAGAAACTCGAGCTTCCGTATCGCGTGATGACGCTGTGCACGGGCGACATGGGCTTTACTGCGGCGAAGACGTACGACCTCGAAGTGTGGCTGCCGGCGCAAAACACTTACCGCGAGATTTCGAGCTGCTCGAATACTGAGGCGTTTCAGGCAAGGCGCATGCAGGCCCGCTATCGCAACGCACAGGGCAAGCCGGAACTCGTGCATACATTGAACGGTTCGGGATTGGCTGTGGGGCGCACGCTCGTTGCCGTGCTGGAGAATTTCCAGAATGCGGACGGCTCGGTGACGGTACCGGCTGCACTGCGGCCTTATCTCGGCGGTATCGAGCGCATCGAGGCCGCGTCGGCGCGCTGATCGCGGTAGGGCGCGTCGATTGAGACGCTTCTCACGTCGCTTTGCAAAAAAGACTTGGAATGTTCGTTTGGTTGTCCTATAATCTTCGCTTCGCCAAACGACGACCAAGCTTGGTGAAGTGAAGTACAAGGAAAGGTGGCAGAGTGGTCGAATGCGCCGGACTCGAAATCCGGTGTACGGTTATACCGTACCGTGGGTTCGAATCCCACCCTTTCCGCCAGAATGCAAGTAAAAACGGGCCTCACGGCCCGTTTTTCATTTCTACCTGCCAAAGATCCCCCATACGCGAAA
>NZ_DATJJF010000018.1:0-35612 GCF_035492435.1 Trinickia sp. | reverse complement strand
TTTAAAGCGTTAGCGCTCGCTGGCGTCCCTGGTCGGAAATCTCCTTGAGCAACTGCGATTTGAGTCGTGGCATCAAGGTTTGATATTTTTGATTTTGATTGTCATTGTCATCTTGCACGGTATAGCCGGCGCGCGCCGCATCGACCAATTCCTGCGCGAAAAAGGTCCGCCGCTGGTTGCTTGAACTCCAAAAGCTTAGGCCGTTCTTCTTGGAGTAATCGGTCATACGCGTTTCGTACTCTTCCCAAGCGCCGTTCGAGGCGGCCTCGTTGTGCATATCGACGATCTCCTGCGGCACGGATGTCAGCAGCCTGAACATCGCCCCTCGTTCATAGCCTTTTTGCATCCACCCTTGATTGATATAGTCGGTCCAGGCGTCGTCGTTTAAATTGAGATATTCGCCGCGAACTATTCTCTTTGCTGAGTCGTCGATTCCGCCTCGTGACAAATGGCGTCTTTCATTTATATTTCGGTTTTTCCACTCTTCCACGTCACTGCCTGATCCCAAAACACGCACGTTGACGTCCTGGAGGTGCCTCTTGGACTCGTCGATTTCCAGGGATGTGCCGAGGTCCGTCGCTTCCAGCGTGTCGGTGGGCTCGTATTCGAAATCGATCGGCTCAGAAAGAGAAAAGGCGGAAAAGGCGGGATTGTACCGACGCGCGCGCTCGTTTCGCTCATTCCAGGACTTGTCGGTGACCCATTTCTCGATGGCCTGCTTGAAGTGGCTCCCAGCGTATTTGCCGCCCTTATATTCCTGCTTTAGATAGTCGAACTTGTCGATGTCGCTTTGTGATCGTTTTCTTATTGCATTGCTCGCTTCGGGCTGCTCTATCACACGCTTGACGATGTCGAATCTACGCAGCCGTTGGTTATCATCGTTGATGGCCTCGTCTAAGTGTTTTTCAATATCGTTCATCGCCCCTCGTTCCTTTCGAGACTCCCTCGCCATTACCTTACGATGTCGGGTTTTGCAACTCAACTACAAGGTAGGTACAGAACCGGGAAAGTGCCCGGATGGCAGGGGCAACGCAGCGTCGATCAAAGGATAAAAAGGGCGACGCAAGCCGTAGCGGCATCGGGTGCCGGACTGAGAGGCGTCGGCCGTTCAATCGATACCGACGAATGCATCGCCTTCAATATTTCAGTGTAACCATCGGAAATCCGTCCGCAGGCGTTTGGCACGCCAATAGCGGTATAGTCGCCATCGCCGAACGGCGCGTCCGCCTAACCGACGATACGTGAGCGGATCGATCTATGACATTGTTTTCCGGATACACTGAATGTCGGCCACTACACGCCATGAAGCTGCCCTTAAGCTAGTCACGTTCGCGAATCAGTTCGCTGAGCTGGGCGCGTATCGCGACGCACTGGGCCTTTATCGCCGCGCTGCGGAAATAGGCGTCAACATCGCGCAGTTTTACTTCCTGCTCGGCTCGGCTTTTGAAGCGCTGGTAGCCTACGACGACGCAATTGCCAGCTACCGCCGTGCGGTCGAGCTCCAACCGACGTACCACGCCGCATTCAACAATCTCGGAAACGCGCTGCATGCGAGCGGTCGTGCCGACGAGGCCGTCGAGGCCTTCAAAACGGCAATTCGCCTCGCGCCCAATATCGGATCGTATTATCGCAACCTCGTGCAGGCCAAGCGCATTGCCGCAGACGACCCGCTGCTTTCCACCATGCAGGCGCTGATTGCTGACGAGGGGGCCACGACGCCCGAGGACCGCGTCCAGCTGCAATTTGCACTCGGCCTAGCGCTCACGGAGGCGGGGCAGGGAGCGCGCGGATTCGAGCATCTCTTAAAGGGCAATGCTTCATACCGCGAGCGCAGCCATTACGACGAAAAGGCCGCGCTCGATCGCCTTGCGGGCATACAAAGAATGTTCACGCGCGAGGTGATCAACCGTCGCGCGGGCGAAGGCGATCCGTCGGCGGTCCCGATTTTTATCGTTGGCATGCCTCGCTCCGGTTCCACTTTGGTGGAACAAATTCTTGCCAGTCATCCCCACGTGGTGGCGGGTGGCGAGCGCCTTGATTTTTCGCGAGCCTTTTCGCAAACGGTCGAAAAATCGAAGGCACAAGCTGGCGGGGTGGACAACGGGGCACAACCGGTTTCCTCCCCGGATGCACCTTCCAATGAACTCGATTCGCTTTCGCCGGCAACGGTGCGCGAAATTGGTTCGGCATATGTCACGCGGCTGCGCAATGCGGCACCCCAGGACCGCCCTTGGCTACGCATGACGGACAAGTTGCCGTTCAACTTCGAGCTTGTTGGGTTGATTCATCTGGCGCTGCCCAATGCACGCTTTGTCTACACTCGGCGAGCGCCCGTCGAAACATGCTTATCGTGTTTCGCAAGGATCTTCAAAGACGTGCCGTTCAGCTACGATCTTGGCGAGTTGGGCCGTTTTTACCGTGCGTACGAAGAGTTGCGCGAGCATTGGCATGACGTGCTGCCGCCTGGGACCATGTTGGAAGTGAGTTACGAGGATCTCGTCGAAGATGTCGAGCGCGAAGCGCGGCGCATCGTGGCCCACTGCGGCCTTGAATGGGACGATGCCTGTTTGAATTTTCACCAGACGGCGCGGCCCGTTGTAACCGCGAGCGCCACCCAAGTGCGCCAACCGATTTATCGCACGTCGCTCGTCTATGAACGGCCCGAGCCAGGGCTGCTTAAGCCGTTGCTCGATGCGCTTGGCTCCAACGCTCAGGACGCAGGACTCGCCTAAGCTTATCGCCGCAGTGGCCTGCGCGAGCTAAAAGAGCCGATGCAGCAGCCAATAGAGGCCGGCCGCAAGAGCGATTGAGGCCAGCAATGTCAGAACCCATGCGAGTAGAAGATTGCGGACGGTTTCCCACTGGAGCCCCGACCCGTTAGCCGTCATCGTCCCTGCCACGCCAGAGCTTAAAACATGAGTGGTCGAGACCGGTAGCCCGTACACATCCGCCATTCCGATTGTCAGCATTGCGATTGACTCTGCCGAGGCGCCCTGGCTATCTTCTCGCCGACGGTCACGACGATCCGTTTCCAGCCGACCATGGTGCCGAGTCCGAGCGCAATCGCCACAGCTACTTTCACCCAGGTCGGAATGAACTTCGTGGCATGGTCAATCTGCTCTCTGAACGCATCGATGGCGCGGGCGTCTTCGGCACTGAATTTAGGCGTCTTTGCCTTTTCCATCAGCCGAATCGCTTCCGACAGATTCGTGGTGGACCGTGGGCCGAGGATTGTCAAAAAGTGCGACAAGAGAATGCCTACACCGAGCGCTTCGATCGGGCTACGAGGCTGTACATATCACCTAAATAGCGCGCTTCCTTGTGCCGTTCGGGTGCCGACGCTGACGTGGCAATAGTCAGGGGGGCGTCTTGTTGGTCACGGCTTGGCGCGCAGAGGGTTGCAACGCCTGTGGTTGCAACGCCTGTGCCACTCAGCTGAAACTCGCAAACCTGACTTTCAGGGAGTTGTGCACGACCGTCCAGAAGGCTGATAAGCTATAATTCTCTGTTTTTAAACGAGAAGTTGGTGGCATCATGGCCCTGATGATTACCGACGAGTGCATCAACTGCGACGTTTGCGAGCCGGAGTGCCCGAACGACGCAATTTCGATGGGGCTTGAGATCTACGTGATCGATCCATCGAAATGCACCGAATGCGTCGGCCATTTCGACGAACCTCAGTGCCGGCAGGTCTGTCCTGTCGAGTGCATCCCGCTCAACCCGGAGCACCTCGAAACGCCGGCGCAACTGCTGGAAAAATATCGAGCGTTGCAAGCGGCAAAAGACAGCCACGCGAGCGACGGTGGCACCACGGCTTAATAGAGGTTCAGCCCGAAAGGCCGTGCAGCATATCGACGGCACTGAGCAACGGCACTGAGCGGCTCTTATGCGCTTCGATGCAGTTGCATCATTGCACGCTCGCATTCGCCTTTGACGACATGCGGCATGACCGCGAGCGCACGCTCGATGGCGGCGTCGATCACCTCTTGCTCTTCCTTGCGCGGCGGTTTCAGAACGAAGTTCGCAACATCAGGCTTTGCGCCCGCCCGAGCGGCTTCCGGGATGAGATCGCGCGGATGGCCGATGCCGATTCGCAGCCGCCAATACTGCTGCGACGAAAGGTGTGCGGAAATGTCCTTGAGCCCGTTGTGGCCGCCGCTACCGCCACCAAGCTTCAGTTTGACGGTACCGGCCGGCAGATCGAGCTCATCGTGCGCTACCAAAATCTCGCTCGGCAAAATCTTGAAGAAGTGCGCAAGCGCCACGACCGATTGGCCCGAGCGATTCATGTAGGTCTGCGGTTCCAGCAAATGGATTTCTTCGCCGTCGAGGCGAGCCTTCGCATAGAAACCGTGAAAGCGCCGCTCGTCGCGCAGTGTCGCGCCGGTTTCGCGTGCGAGTTGATCGACCAGCCAAAAGCCGGCGTTATGGCGGGTGGCGGTGTATTCGGCTCCCGGATTGCCGAGCCCGACGATCAGCTTGATCATAGTTGCCAACCTTAAAAAAAACCCGCCGGGCAAGCCGGCGGGTTACGTCGTCCGCTTTATCAAACGGATCGAGAGGATATCGTTGATGAGATCCTTAAGCTGCCGGAGCTGCGCCCTCGCCCTCGGTTTCGCTCGACACTGCGCCTGCCGGCACGGTGGCAGCGGCAACGACGGGGTTTTCGGCTTCAACGTGCGCCGTCAGCGAAACGCCCTTCGGCAGCGCGATTTCCTTCGCATGCAGCGACTGGCCCGCTGCGATCTGCGACAGGTCGATCTCGACGAACTCGGGCAGATCGGCAGGCAAGCACTCGATTTCGATCTCGGTCACCACGTGCGAGATCACCGCACCGCCGAGTTTCACAGCCGGGTTCGTTTCCTGATTCATGAAGTGCACCGGCACCTTCGTGTGCAGCTTCTTGTTCGGGTCGACGCGCTGGAAATCAACGTGCAGCACGAGTTGACGGAACGGATGGTACTGCACATCGCGCAGCAATACGCGCTGCGATTTGTCGCCCACTTCCAGATCGAGGATCGACGAGTGGAAAACTTCCTTCTTCAGCGCGTGCCAGAGGGCGTTGTGATCGACTTCGATCATTTGCGGTTGCTCACCGGCGCCGTACACGATCCCCGGCGTCTTGCCGGAGTTGCGCAGGCGGCGGCTCGCACCCGTACCTTGCAGGCTGCGCTCAAAAGCGATGACTTTCATGTTTAATCTCCGTGAACTGCCCGCGACCAGGCAGTGTTGCTGGACCCATTGGCACCCTGCAAATACGGTGCAGGAGTGCAGGCGGCCCGTGACGACACGGCGCGTACGCCAAACGATACTACGTGCAACGAATGAGCGACGCGCCCATTAAGCACAAAGCGCCGCACAGGGCGGCACTTTGCACAAATCCTATCTTGCCGTTCCGTCTCGCGTCAGGCGTCGTCGGCGAACAGTGACATCACTGAGTCGCCGCGGCGGATGCGCGAGAATGTTTCCGCGAGCAGCCCCGAGCACGAAAGCATGCGAATCTTGTTGCAGGCACGTGCTTCCTCGCTGAGCGGAATCGTATCGGTGACGACGAGCTCGTCGAGCGACGAGTTCGCGATACGCTCGCTCGCGCCGCCGGACAGCACGGGATGCGTGGCATAGGCGAAGACGCGTTTTGCTCCGCGCGACTTCAACACTTGCGCCGCCTTGCAGAGCGTGCCCGCCGTATCGACCATGTCATCCATGATCACGCAGTTGCGGCCTTCGACTTCACCGATGATGTTCATCACCTCGGCGACATTCGCTTTCGGACGACGCTTGTCGATGATCGCGAGATCGCAGTTCAACTGCTTCGCGAGTGCACGCGCGCGCACGACACCGCCGACATCGGGCGACACCACGAGCAGATCGCTGTAGTTCTGCTTGTGCAGATCGCCGAGCAGAACCGGCGTCGCATAGATGTTGTCGACGGGAATATCGAAGAAGCCTTGAATTTGGTCGGCGTGCAGATCCATCGTAATGATGCGATCGACGCCGGCAATTTCCAGCATGTTCGCGACAACCTTCGCCGAGATTGCGACACGTGCGGAGCGCGGGCGGCGATCCTGGCGTGCGTAACCGAAGTAGGGGATGGCTGCGGTAATACGACCGGCCGACGCGCGCTTCAACGCATCGACCATGATCATGAGTTCCATCAGGTTGTCGTTCGTCGGCGCACAAGTCGACTGAAGAACGAAGACATCCTTGCTGCGAACGTTTTCTTGAATCTCGACTTGGATCTCGCCGTCGGAAAACCGGCTGACCATTGCTTTGCCGAGGGGGATGCCAAGGATTTTGACGACTTCCTGTGCAAGCGCGGGATTTGCGTTGCCAGTAAACACCATCAGGCCGTCATGGCTGCTCATCATGCACCTGCTGCTGGAGGCGGGAACTGCGGGAATGTTTTTGGCAGGGGAGGAAGGACTCGAACCCTCGCATGCCGGAATCAAAATCCGGTGCCTTGACCAACTTGGCGACTCCCCTACACTAACTCTGAGCTTCGCCGGGCTGCGGGAGCGACCCGGCGATGCAAAACTTCATGACGCGAAACCGAAGAGTGGATGTTTATCCAGACTCGGAGCGACTGCGACTGTCCATCCTGCTTGCTGATTCTCAAGCAGCTTGGCTTGCGCCGCTTCCGCTTCGGCGATGCTGGAAAAGGCAGCGAATACGCTTGATCCCGATCCAGTCATCCGCGCCGGTGCGATGTTATCAAACCCTCTCAACACCTGCGCGACTTCCGCGTATTTTCTCACGGCAACTGGCTGCATGTCATTTCGGCCAAAACTATCGGGCCATCTGGCATCGCAACTTTGTTGTGCGAGAAAGAAAGCAATTGTGACCTCTTTCGAATCCCGTGTCAACAACTTATCGGAAAAAATATCAGCAGTCGGTACATGCACGTTCGGCTTCACGACAAGAAAGCAGCGCTTGGGCAGTTCGACGGCCTCCAGCGCTTCGCCGACGCCCTGCGCAAATGCGTTCCTGCCGAAGAGGAAGAACGGCACGTCTGCGCCGAGTTTTAGGCCTAGCACCTGCAGCGTCTCGCGCGGCAGGTCCAGTTTCCATAGCCGATTGAGCGCGAGCAGTGTCGTCGCGGCGTCGGAGCTGCCTCCGCCCAAGCCCGCGCCCATCGGCAAGTGCTTATCGATCTCGATGTCGACGCCAAGCGACGTGCCCGTGTGCGCCTTCAAGAGCGTCGCCGCGCGCACGACAAGATCGGCTTCCTCGGGCACGCCCGGCACGACGGTCTTTCGCCGCACCTGGCCGTCGGCACGCAGCGTGAAGTGCAACGTGTCCGCCCAGTCGATGAGCTGAAAGACTGTCTGCAGCGAGTGATAACCGTCAGGCCTCTGCCCCGTGATATGCAAAAAGAGATTGAGCTTCGCGGGAGCCGGGCAATCCCGCAGCGAATCGTTCGTTTCGATCATGCTTGCTTGGTTAGTGGGGCGGAGGGGCGCAAACGTAGAGAGCATAGAAGGCGAGGAGGGCGAAGCCGCCTGACCCACGCTCAGCGATCCAGGACAAGCTTGATGTCGAGCGGCGGGTCGTGCCGAGTCAGGTCGACGCGCTTGACGCCGACGTCGGGTGCCGTGGTGTAGGCGAGGTACTGGATCGTCCAGCCGTCCTGGTCGATTTCCTTCAATCGCGTTTCGAGCTGCGGATCGGCAATCGTCTTGGCGGGCGAGGTCGGCGCCGGAGACGGTCGTAGCCAGTAGCGCAGCCCATCGACGGGCAGCGCGAAGCCGAGCGCGTTCTGCATGAGCGTGCCCACGTTGTCGGCCGTCACCGGCTGCCGGTTCGGTAGCTCGAGGGTGGCCACCGACGGCGACGAGGTGATGACTGCGAGCGTCTGGCCGAACGGATTCAGCAGTTGGAGCGTCACCGTGTCGCCTTGCTCCTGCCAATCGAAGTTGCCGTATGCGTTGCGCGACTCGCCGTTTTGATCCGCGTAACGCACGGCGAATCGGCCATGGTAGGCCCGGCTCGTTTGCGTCGAGAGCGCGGTGGCCATGCTCGAGGTGGAAGGGCCGCGCGTTGGTGCGACAGAGCAGCCTGCAAGCAGAGCGAGGGCCGCCGCGGCCCCGATGGCAGCCATGGATGAAACGACGCCGCGCGTGCGTCGTGGCGCGAGAACATGATGGAGCTTATCGTGCATCAGAGATTGCTGCTGTCGACCTGGAAGCGTTTGAGTGTCTTCACAAGCGTATCGTTATCGGGGTCGAGCTTGCGCGCGTCTCGCCATGTCGAAAGCGCCTTGGCCTGATCGCCGCTTTTCCAGAGCACTTCACCCAGGTGGGCTCCGATCTCGGCGTTCGGCTGAAGATCGAAGGCGCGGCGCAACAGCTTCAATGCGTCAGACGTGTCGCCCTGACGGTACTTGACCCAGCCAAGGCTGTCCATGATGAAGGCATCGTTGGGTGCGAGAGTCGAGGCCTTTTCGATCAGCTTTTCCGCTTCGTCGAGCTTCTGGTTGCGATCGGCGAGAGAGTAGCCGAGTGCGTTGTACGCCTGCGGATTGTCGGGCTGCTCCTTGATGATCTGGCGCAGCTTCGTCTCCATCAGATCGTAGTTACCGTTCTTTTCCGCGGCCATCGCATAGTCGTACATGATCTCGGGATCGTCGGGCATCGCATCGTCGGCCGCCGCTAGACGCGCTTCGGCCTCGGGGTAGCGCTTTGCATCGAAAAGCATCGCAGCATCGGTGCGCGCGATGAGCGCCTGCATGCGTGGGTCTGGGCTATCGAGATCGGCGAGAATCTTGCGGGCATCGTCGACTTTGCCGGACTTGGCGAGCAACTGGGCGCGCGTCACACGTGCGGCGATATAGCGTGGGCTGTCAGGCGAGACCTTGTCGAGCCACTTGGCGGCCTGCGCCTCGTTGTTTTGCTCGATTGCGATCTGTGCCAGAAAGAGATAGGCCTGCCCGGCGTCCGCACCCGGCGTCTTTTCGGTGATCTGGATGTATTGCTGCAGATAGTTCTGCGCGCTGTTGTACTGCTTTTGCTGAATCTTGATGAGGCCCAGCGCCATCAGCGGCATTGCGTCATGCGAATCGAGGCTGTGCAATGTCTCGAACTGCTTTTGCGCATCGTCGATTCGATCGCTCGAAAGATAGAGCTGCGCAAGAGCGAGACGAGCGTCGCGCGATTTCGGATTCTGCTTGACATACGACTCGAAAGACGAGATCGCTTCATTGCGCGCGTCCGGATCCATCTGCGCCAGCGCCAGCGCGGCCGGCAGGTAATCGGGCTTCAGCTTGAGTGCGCGCTGGAACGAGGCGCGCGCGCCAGGCTGATCGTCAGCGAGCAGCTGCTGGCGGCCGATCGCGAGTTGCGCTTGCGGCCGGCCCATGTCGTTTTGCAGCAGATCCTTCAAGGCGGCAAGGCCGCCCACGCGGTTCGGCCCGCGCGCAAACAGCACTTGTAGCGCGAGGATGGCATTGCCGCGGTCTGCCTCTGGGATTTTCGCGAGTTCGGCGGCGAGCAGCGGCTGCGCATCCTCGGGCTTGCCGGACAGCACGAGCAGCGAGGCGTCGAGCTGGGAGGCGCGCTCCGAGTCGGGCGCGTATTCGCGCCATAGTTGCGCGGCCGTCAGGGCATCGGCCGGGCTCTGCGCCGCGATCGCGATTTCTGCGGCGCGCTGTGCCATGCGCGGATCATGCGTATCGCGTGCGAGCGACAGATAGGTCTGATAAGCCGGGGCGGGCTGATTGCGCTGCAGGGCGATTTCGGCTGCGAGCACTTGGAAGACGATCTGGCTCGACAACGAGACATTAGGGACGTTGCTCGTCTCCTCCGGCAGCGACGAAGACAAGCCATCCGCCGACGCAGCCGAGAACGCATCGTCTTCCGATTGGGTAAAGACTGGTGCGGGAACTTGCGCGTGGGCAGGCAACGCGAGAGCGGCAAGCGACGATGCACAGACGATGGCGCCGGCAATACGGCCGAGCGGCGCGCCACGCAGGGTGGAGCGCACGCTGCCCGCGCGCTTCGAAAGCAGCAGCTTCAGGGACACAATCATGGAGATCCGTTCGAGGGTTTCAGACGATTGTAACGCGCTCGCTACAATACACGCAGATTCCATTAAGCAAGTTACGCACCCCTTCCCCCTTTATTACAGCCATTTCACATGCCTGAGCTGCCAGAAGTTGAGGTGACCCGGCGCGGCATCGAGCCGTACGTGCGCGGGCGACGCGTCTTGCGCGTCGACGTTCGCTCCGGCGCGCTGCGCTGGCCCGTGCCGCCCGAGCTCGACCAGACGCTCGCGCGCCGGGAAATCGTCGAGGTCGGACGCCGCGGCAAATATCTGCTCTTCGAGGTGGACGAAGGCTGGTTCATCGTCCATCTCGGCATGACCGGCACGCTGCGCGTGCTGCCTCTTGCCTCGCTGCCGGCGGCGGCCAAGCACGACCACATCGACTGGATCTTCGACGAGTTCGTGTTGCGCTATCGCGATCCACGACGTTTCGGCGCAGTGCTGTGGCACCCGCGCGGCGCAGGCCCCGTGAGCATGCATCCGTTGCTCGCAGGGCTCGGCGCCGAGCCGTTCGCCCCTGAGTTTTCGGGAGAGCTGATTTACCGGCGCACACGCGCTCGCTCGATCTCGATCAAGCAAGCGCTGCTTGCGGGTGATATTGTCGTCGGCGTTGGCAATATCTACGCGTCCGAAAGTCTCTTTCGCGCAGGTGTGCGACCGACCACCGCGGCGGGGCGCCTGTCTGCCGCCCGTTGCGCGCGCCTGGCCGATGCGGTCCGGGCCACATTGTCGGATGCCATCGCGCGCGGCGGCAGCACCTTGCGCGATTTCGTAGGCAGCAACGGCGAGAGCGGCTACTTTCAGCTCGATTGCTTCGTCTATGATCGGGCCGGCTCGCCATGCCGCGTCTGCGGCACGGTCGTTCGCCACCTCGTCCAGGGGCAGCGCTCGACCTATTACTGTCCGCGCTGCCAGCGTTGATCTCAGCACGCTCCCCTCGCTTATTTCTTCATGTCCGAACTGTCGATTGCACCTGAGATTGCTCCCGAGAGCAGCCTTGCAAGCGCAAGCGCTTGCGCCGCTTGCCTGGAAACCGTCTTTGCAGAGCGCCTTATCGCTTGGCAAAGACGCCATGGCCGCCATGACCTCCCGTGGCAGAACACGCGAGATGCGTATCGCATCTGGCTCTCCGAGATCATGCTCCAACAGACGCAGGTCGCCACCGTTATTCCTTATTACGAGCGTTTCCTGGCGCACTTTCCCGACGTTGCAGCGCTCGCTGCCGCGCCGATCGATGAGGTGATGGCGCTGTGGGCCGGGCTGGGCTATTACACGCGCGCGCGCAACCTTCACCGCTGCGCGCAAGTCGTTGTGGAGCAGCACGGCGGCGTGTTCCCGGCCTTACCCGAGGCATTGGCGCAACTGCCCGGCATCGGGCGCTCGACGGCGGCAGCCATTGCTTCGTTCGCATTCGGCGCGCGCGCGACGATTCTCGACGGTAACGTGAAGCGCGTGCTCGCGCGCGCATTTGGCATCGAAGGGTTTCCCGGCGAAAAACGGGTCGAGAACGCGATGTGGGTGCTGGCTGAGCGGCTGTTGCCCACGAACGGCAGCGATGCGGACGTCAGCGCTTACACGCAGGGGCTCATGGATCTCGGGGCGACGCTTTGTGTGCGCGGCAAACCCGATTGCACGCGTTGCCCTTTTGCCGATGACTGCGCGGCCAACGCCACGGGGCGCCAGCGCGAATTACCGGCCCCTCGTCAGAAGAAGGCGGTGCCCACGCGCCGGACCTGGATGCTCGTGTTGCTCGACGGCAGCTCGGTGCTGCTCGAGCGGCGTCCTCCTGCCGGCATTTGGGGCGGCCTCTGGAGCCTGCCGGAAGCGGCGGACGAAGCGTCGCTCGCGCAACGCGCGCGCGTGTACGGCGTTGCAGGTGAACTAACGCCGCTCGCACGACTCACGCATACGTTTACGCACTTCAAGCTCGACATCGAGCCGCGCGTTGCCGATGTCGGCATCGGTGCAATGAGGCCAAACTGCGGGTCGGATGACGAAGCACGCGACGACGACAGCGCATGGGTGCCGCTTGCCGAACTCGACGGTTACGGTGTCCCCGCGCCCGTGCGCAAGCTGCTCGACGCACTGAAAGGATCGTTAATCTGAGGCGCCGTTGTCCGGGCGACGATCGAAGCAGGCCTCTAAAGCAGCCATTGCAGCGCCACGCGGACAACACGGAAAAACGCGCACGAGCGATTCAAAGCAGCCGGTGCTGCTGCATGTAATGGTGCACGCAGTCCACGCGCTCGCCGGCATCGGTCATCGCCATGAGCCGTTGCCGTACGCGCAGGGAGATCTGAAGCACCTCGGATAGCCGATTGGAAACCCAGCTCGGATCATCGAAGCGAAAGGGTTCCGCGAACGGTAGGCCGTCGGTACCTCGTTCGCGGATCGTTTCGATAATGCGCTCCAGCACTTCGGCGCAAGCGCCGAATTTGGCGAGTGTGTCGGTACCCGCGAGCGGAGCGTCATCGGGCAACGGCTCTGCCATGCCCACGAGAAGCCCGTTCGGCTCGACGCGATGCGATAGCAGCCGAAAACGCCGGCTGCCGCGTGCGCGCACGCGTAGCATGCCGTAGTCATCCACATCGCATTGCTCGATCGTGGCCAGGCAGCCCACCGTGGCCGGCACGCAGGGCTCGTCGCGGTTCGCGACCTCGGTTCCGCTTTTGATGAGGCATACGCCGAACGGCGCATTTTCGCGCAGACACGTTCGCGCCATATCGAGGTAACGCGCCTCGAAGATCTTGAGCGGAAGCAGTCCGTCGGGAAACAGCACGCAGTGAAGGGGAAAGAGCGGCAGATCGGCGTATACGGCGGAGTTGGAGGACATGGCGCAACGCTTCGAGTGTGCCGCGCTGAGCGCGGCGAATTAAGCGACTAGTCTCGACGATTCGCCGATTTCGATCGGCGCGTCCCGGTGCCGCACGATCACGGTCGCTTCGCGTGCGAGACGTGCGGCGAGCGTCTCGGCGATGAAAACCGATCTATGTTGCCCCCCCGTGCAGCCGATCGCGACCGTCAGATAGCTGCGATTGTCCTCGCGAAAGCGCGGCAGCCACTTGAGGACGAACGCGTAGATGTCGTCGATCATTTCATGGACGATCGGGAGGGCATCGAGATAATCGATGACGGCCGGATCGCGTCCGGTCAGAGGACGAAGCCGATGGTCGTAATAGGGATTCGGCAGCGCGCGCACGTCGAAAACGAAATCGGCGTCGAGCGGCAAGCCACGCTTGAAGCCGAACGATTCGAACATCAGCAAGAGGCCCTCGCGCTCATCCTCGATGAAGCGCTTCACCCATGCGCGCAGCACGTTCGCGCGCAGATCGCTCGTGTCGATCTGATGGCCGAACTCGGCGAGCGGGGCAACGAGCTCTCGCTCGCGCTCAATGGCTTCCTCCAGTGAGGCAAGCAGTCCGACATCGGCGTCATGGGCGGTCGAGCCCGACAAAGGGTGGCGGCGTCGCGTTTCCGAAAAGCGCTGGATGAGCGCCTGAGTGCTCGCATTGAGGAACAGCACGCGCACTTGGTGCTCGGTCGACAGATCATGGATGATGCCGGGCATGTCGTCGAGCGAAACGCTCGAGCGTGCGTCGATGGCGACGGCGAGCCGCTCGTGGCCTTGATCGCTGGTGGCCAGGTATTGCGCGAGTTCCGGCAGCAAACGCGGCGGAAGATTGTCGACGCAGTAGTAGCCTGCGTCGGCGAGCGCGTTCAACGCAACAGATTTGCCGGAGCCGGAGATGCCGGTGATCAGAACAATACGCATGGGGGAACACCCGTTCGTTTCATCATAGCACTTGCTTCCGGCTTTCTCGCGTTTCCCGTTCAGCGGACGACATTGTCCTGCTTGCGGGCGCCACGACATTTGACGCGCACGCCAGGTGCGTGCCGCCACGGCCGAGCTTACATCAGCTTGCCGGGGAGCTGACTGTCGGGATCTTGCATGGCGAGCCGCTGACGGTCCATGAAGTCGCGTAGCGTATCGATTCCACGCAGCTGCAGAATCGTATTGCGTACTGCTGCTTCAACGAGCACGGCCAAGTTGCGGCCGGCCGCTACCTGAATCGTGACTTTGCTGATTGGCAAGCCGAGCACGTCGACGGTCTGGCTTTCGAGCGGCAGGCGCTGAAACTCGCCGTCCGGACGCCGCACGAGCTGGACGATGAGCTTCAGCTTCATCTTCCGCCGCACAGCGGTTTCACCGAAAATCGTCTTGATGTCGAGAAGCCCTAGGCCCCGAACCTCAAGCAGGTTTTGCAGAAGCGGCGGACAGCGGCCTTCGACGAAATCGGGGCCGAGCCGCACGAAATCGACGGCGTCATCGGCGACGAGCCCATGCCCGCGGCTGATGAGTTCAAGGCCGAGCTCGCTTTTGCCCAGGCCCGAATCGCCCGTAAGCAGCACGCCCATGCCGAGGATGTCGAGGAACACGCCGTGCAGCGTCGCACGCGGCGCGAGAATGCGCGACATATAGAGCCGCAGGCTGTCGATGACGGCCGCCGCCGAGATGGGCGTCGTGAACAAGGGTGTTGACGAGCGCGTACAGCGCAACACGAGCTCGGGTGGCGCCTGTACGCCTTCCGCCACGACAAGAAAGGGCGGCTCCAGCGCGATGAGCTCGGCCATTTGCCGCGAGCGATCCTCGCCACTCTGCCGCTGGTAATAGTTCACCTCCGCTTCCCCGAGCACCTGGATCCGGTTCGGGTGAATGAGGTTCAGGTGGCCGACGAGATCAGCGCTCGACGTCGCGTTTGCGACCGTCTCCGCCGAAAACCCGCGCTCCCAGCCCTCATGCCCGGTCAGCCAGCTCAGCTTGAGCGCGGCAGCGTTGTCGTCGAAGATGCTTTGGGCGTTGATGCTGGACGTATCCATGAATCCCTGGCTCCTGGAGGGTGGCCGCTACTGGCCGGAGGCGCTCGCACCCGACTCGATGCCGGCCGGGCTACGGTAATAGGCGCGCTGGACATCGCCGCTCGCGAGGCGCGGGGACGATGGTCGGCTCATGGTTGCCACTGTGTAAGCAGCCGATGTAATTCCTCGCGGTTCGTTTCGGTGTGTAACCGTTCGCGTGTTGCGCGATCCGACAGCAATTGGGCGATCTCAGACAGAATTTCGAGATGCTGCTGGGTGGCTTGCTCGGGCACGAGCAAAAAGATCAGCAGCGCAACGGGTTGTCCGTCCGGCGCTTCGAACGGGATAGGCTGATCGAGTCGCACGAAAGCCGCCAGGGGGTGCCTGAGCCCCTTGATGCGTCCATGAGGAATGGCGACGCCTTCGCCGAGCCCCGTCGAGCCGAGGCGTTCGCGGGCGAAGAGGTTGTCGGTGACCGCGCTGCGTGCGACGCCGTTCTGGTTCTCGAAAATCAGCCCTGCTTGCTCGAATACGCGCTTTTTGCTGGTGACGGAAAGTCCGATAACGACGTTCTCGAGGGGAAGGAATTTGGCTAAACGATTCATGTTGGCAGGCTAACGCGTCGCCTGGGCGCTCCTGGCGGCAACTGACTGGTTGTCCATTTTCGGCGTTGCCGGTCGGGCTCATGGACACATGGCCCGGCCCCTTCGCATGGCCACTCGGCCGGCTGCCCCTACAAATACCGGCACATTATAAATCACGCGCCTGCCTTGTTGCAGGGCGTCCATGCGCGAGCCGCACGCATGCCTCATGCCCGCCCCATGAATTCCATGAGCGCCCTTTGCAGGTCGTGCATGCCTTAGCCGCCGCCAGTAATGAAAAACCGCCCCATTTCGGGGCGGTTTTGCGGGGGGAGGGAGCAACCGGAAAGTTAAGAGGTTCGGGTGAGGGGCCTCGCCCTCTGTGCCCACTTACTGCTGGGGTTGCTCGCCGACGACGGGCATGGGTTGATGCTTGATTGGCGCGTGCTGGTGATTTTGAATGCGGCCCTTGTGACGCACGACCTGCCGATCGAGTCGATCGACCATGAGATCGATTGCGGCGTACAGATCGCCGTTGGCGCTTTCGATGAAGATGTCCTTGCCCTTCAGATGGAGGCTGATTTCAACCTTTTGCCGCTTGTCCTTTTCCTTTTGATTGTCGACCGAGAGGACCACATTGCCATCGATCACCTGATCGAAATGTCGTAGCACCTTATCGAGCTTGGTGATCACGTATTCCCGCAACGCTGGCGTGACTTCGAGATGGTGTCCACTGATCTTCAGGTTCATAGTGCTCTCCAAACGAGGTGGCCGCCTGGCACACTGTGTGCGGCTCATAACCGGTCGGGAGCGGCCCGCTCGAATCGTCACCCCGCGTGACGACGAGCGGCGGTCGTATCGGCCGGCCATGCGCCTACAGCGTTGCGGCCGGAAAATGCTCGATCCGCCTTGGGGGCGACCGAGCTAAAGAGACTTACGCAGATTGACTGCCGGGATCTTAAGCGCTTCGCGGTATTTGGCGACCGTCCTGCGCGCCACCACGAATCCTTGTTCCGCCAGCAGTTCGGCTATGCGGCTGTCTGAAAGAGGCGTCTTTGAGTCTTCAGCTCCTATCAGTTGCTTGATGAGCGCGCGGATAGCCGTTGATGAGGCTGCGCCCCCCGTATCGGTCGATACATGCGAGCCGAAGAAGTACTTGAATTCAAGCGTCCCGAAGGGCGTCAGCATGTACTTCCCGGTCGTCACGCGCGAAACCGTCGACTCGTGCAGCCCCAGCGTATCAGCTATTTCCCGCAAAACCAAGGGGCGCATCGCGATTTCGCCGTGCACGAAAAAGTTCTTCTGCCGCTCGACGATCGCCTGTGCCACGCGCAGGATTGTCTCGAAGCGTTGCTGAATGTTTTTGATGAGCCAACGCGCTTCCTGCAGCTGCTGGCGCAGTGAGCCGCTGCCGGGATCGCCTCGGTTGTTGCGCAGGATGTTCGCGTAAAGATGGTTGATGCGCAGGCGCGGTACGACTTCTCCGTTGAGCTCGGCCTGCCAGCCCCCCGTCGTCTTTCGCACGATGATATCCGGCACCACGTAGTCCGCTTCCGCTTTACCGTAGGCGGCGCCGGGAAACGGCTCCAGCGAGCGGATCAGCGTATGGGCATCGCGCAGCGCGTCGTCGCCCGCCTTCAGTTGCTTTTTGAGCCGCGTAAAGTCGCGCGCGGCAAGCAGTTCGAGGTGGTGCCCGACGATCTCGAGCGCGAGCTTGCGCGTGGGCGTGTCCTCGAGGCGCTGTAGCTGCAGCCGCAGGCATTCCGATGCGGAGCGTGCGCCGGCGCCCGCCGGGTCGAAGCTATGTAGTAGCGCAAGCGCGGCGCTCAATTCGTCGACGTCGATTTCGAGCTCATCGGGCATGTCGGCGAGCAGTTCGTCGAGCGATGCCGTCATGTAGCCGTCGTCGTCAATTGATTCGATCAAGAATGTGACGAGAGCCCGATCGCGAGGGCTGGCCTTCGTGACACGCAGCTGTGCCATTAGATGGTCGCGCAGCGTCGTCGTCGATTCATGAATTTGCAGTGGCGGCAGGTCGTCGTCGTCGGACGATGGTGCCGAGCGGCCGTAATCGTCGAGATTCCACTGAGCCGCATCGCCATTCTCCCCGCCAGACAAGCCGTTGTACTCGTCGGCTGCCGCCGGTTCGCTGCCGGCGCCGCGCTCGGCGTCGCTGGCAGGCGTCGAGCCGGTCATTGGCTCGGCCGCCGTAGAGGTCGGCGGCTGGGCGATCACCGTGCCGTCAGACGCAACGCGCAGGGGGCTCGCGATCCATTCGTCTTCGCTTTCGAGCAATGGGTTCTGCGAGACGGCCGTCGCCACTTCCTGCTGAAGTTCGAGCGTAGACAACTGAAGCAGCCGGATCGACTGCTGCAGTTGCGGCGTCAGCGCAAGATGCTGCGATAGGCGGAGTTGGAGGCTGGCTTTCATGGCAATTGGTCTTCATTGTAGAGACTTTGCCAGTTGCGCGATACTCCGAAGAAGCGTGCGCCCGCCTAGAGTCCTCGCTCGGTCATCGCTGGCGTTGGGGGGCGGCGCATGTGTCCCCGTAAGAACTGAATCGCGTAATGCAGGTGAGCCCTGGCAGCCCGAGGTTGCGGTGCTACGCGGCCCCGCGGCTTACATGCGGAAGTGCTCGCCGAGATAGACGCGCCGGACGCTCTCGTTCTCGATGATCTCGCCGGGCGCGCCCGCGGCGAGCACACTGCCGTCGCTGATGATGTACGCGTGATCGCAGATGCCAAGCGTTTCGCGCACGTTATGGTCGGTGATGAGCACCCCGATGTTGCGCTGCTTGAGAAACTTGACGATCTTTTGAATCTCGAGCACGGCGATCGGATCGACGCCGGCAAACGGCTCGTCCAGCAGAATGAAACTCGGATTCGTCGCGAGCGCGCGCGCGATTTCGACGCGTCGGCGCTCGCCGCCCGACAGAGACAGCGCCGGATTTTCGCGCAGATGGGCGATTTGCAGCTCTTCGAGCAATGCTTCGGTACTGGTCGCGATGGCTGATTTCGAAGGGCGCTTGCCGTTGCCGTCGAGTTGCAGCTCGAGCACCGCGCGAATGTTCTCTTCGACAGTCAGCTTGCGGAATACGGAGGCTTCTTGCGGCAGATACGACAGGCCGAGCCCTGCACGCTGATGAATCGGCAGGAGACTGATCGGTTTGCCGTCGAGGATGATGTCGCCCGCATCGAGCGGCACGAGGCCGACGATCATATAGAACGAAGTTGTCTTTCCCGCGCCGTTGGGGCCTAGCAGACCGACGACTTCACCGCTTTTCACATCGAGCGAGACGTCCTTGACGACGGTGCGCGAGCCGTAGCGTTTCCTCAAATTGCGCACGACGAGCGAACTTGTCGTCTTCGACGATTGATTTTGCTGGACGGTGGCGGCGGCCGGCGCGGCCGTGCTGGATACGTTGTTCACTGCTGTGGCATCCCTTCAATCGCGCTCGCCGGCGCAAGCGTTGCGGAAGCGCCAGCGAGCGGCTGCGGCGCGCCGCTGCGCGGTGACAGCATCCCCCGGACGCGCCCGGTCGGGTTGCCCGGCCCGGCCACGTCCTTGCCGGCCTTGGCGGTATAGAAATCGTTCTGCCCATCGTACGTGATGACGCTGCCGTGCACTTGGTCCATCACCGTCGAGAGGCCCTGCAATCGGCGCACGGTTGCAATGGAGGTGAGTGTCGTCAAGTCCTGCTTACCATCGTAATCGATGCGCTTTGCGTTTCCGTCGATGTACTCGTCCAAACCATCGCGCTTTTGTCGGAAATACGCGAGATCTGCGCCCTGCATCGTGCCCGTCGCGTACTGATAGCCTTGCGGGTCCTGCCGGACTTCGACGCGATCCGCCTTGATGATGATCGTGCCTTTCGTGACGATCACGTGCCCCGTGAGGATCGTGACTTGGTGTAAGTCGTCATAGGTCTGATTGTCCGCTTCGTAGTTGAGCGGCTTGTCGCGGTCGGCGCGCTCGGCATGCGCAATCGGCGCGAACCCCGATAAGGCAAGTGCTACCAGCATTGCCGTTACGATGGCGCGCGTGTGGGAGTGCCCGGCAAAAGTGGACATTTCGTTCATGCAGTCACGCTGCGTTTAATCGACGGGGTCACTTGGCGTTGCCGCCCGACAGGTCCGATGCGGCAATTGCCCCGTGGACGTTTCCGAACAGCTTCATGACCCGAGTCACGTTGTTGTAGTTCATGGCGTTGGCGGTCGCGATCGACGGGCCGCGCCGAAGTTTAACCGGCTTTTCCGTCAAGATGACGTCGTCGTTCACGAACACGCGAAAGTGAGCGGAGTCGGCTTGCATCTCCGGGTCGCCATAGCCGGGTGCGCGAAGAATGCGCGCATGGTCGTACAGATCGACGATCGATCCGTCGGCGTTGACGGTGCCGCGCTCGCCGGTAGCGGTGACAATCGGTTTGCCGGGCTGGAAGGCGCGGATAGCGGGGTGCGCAAGGTCGCTGTTGTCGTCGTCCTCGTAATGGACCATCTTGGTCGAGGTCAGTCGGTACTGCGTCGCTCCGCTTTCGTCGAGCTCGGACACCGAAAAGTTATCGGCGAAATAGTCGGGTGAATGCGTCTTGGGCCGATCGGTATCGCTTGTCGAGTTCGCTCGCGTCGCCTGCAAGAGCCAATACGTCACGGCCGCGAGTAGCGCCATCGCGACGATTGAAATGACCGCACTCAACCGTGAGCCGTTCATGCGTTGTGTGCTCCGCAGGCGGCCGCCAATAGCGGCTCATACCGGTGTTGGGCGCGCAGAATCACGTCGCAGACCTCGCGGGCGGCACCCTGGCCGCCTCGCGCTTGCGCCACCCAGTGTGCGCGCGCGATGACTTCGGGGTGGGCGTTGGCCGGCGCGGCGGCGAAGCCGCACTGCACCATCACCGGGAGGTCGGGCCAGTCGTCGCCCATGTAGCCGCACGCGTCGGCGGTCATTCCAGTTGCGCGCAAGAGCTCGGCGAAGACCTGAGCCTTGTCGGCGGCACCCTGGTGCAAATGCGTGATCCTCAAATCCTGCGCGCGCCGCTCGACGATGCCCGAGCGGCGGCCTGTAATGATGGCGGTTTCAATGCCAGCCTCGCGCAAGAGCTTCAGGCCATGACCGTCCAGCGAGTTAAACGCTTTCATATGATCGCCTTCGGCCGTAAACAGCAGGCTGCCGTCGGTCAGCACACCGTCGACATCGAAAATCATCAGCCTGACACGGCTCGCGCGTTCGACAGTGGTGAGGGTAGGCGTGACCATCAAATCACCTTCTTCGAAAACAGGTCATGCATATTGAGCGCACCGATGAGCTTGCCCGCGTCGTCGACAACGAGCATCTGGTTGATCCGGTAGCGCTCCATCGATTCGACAGCTTCGACGGCGAGATGATCGGCTGCGATCGTGCGCGGCGCGCGCGTCATGACTTCGACGATCGGCAGGTCGCGAAAATCGCCGGTGCGCTCAAGCACGCGGCGCAAGTCGCCGTCCGTAAAGATGCCGGCCACGCGGTCGCCTTCGTCCACGATCGCCGTCATGCCCATGCGCTTGGCCGTCAGTTGAAAGAGCGCGTCGCTCACGGTGGCCGTGGTCGGCACTTTCGGCAGTTGGTCACCCGTGCGCATGACGTCACGCACATAGGTGAGCAGCCGCCGCCCCAGCGCGCCGCCCGGGTGCGAACGCGCAAAATCGTCCGGGCCGAAGCCGCGTGCGTCGAGCACCGCGACGGCCAGCGCGTCGCCGAGCGCGAGCGCCGCCGTGGTGCTCGCCGTCGGCGCGAGATTCATCGGACACGCCTCTTTCTCAACCCCGGCGTTCAGGTGAACGTCGGCGAGCTTGGCGAGCGTCGACTCCGGCCGGCCCGTCATCGCAATCAGCTTCGCGCCGATGCGCTTGACCTGCGGCAAGATGGCGACGAGTTCTTCCGATTCGCCCGAGTTCGAGAGCGCGACGAAGACATCGTCGGCCGTGACCATGCCGAGGTCGCCGTGACTGGCTTCCGCCGGATGGACAAAGAATGCAGGCGTGCCCGTGCTGGCCAACGTGGCGGCGAGCTTGCGTGCAACATGGCCGGATTTGCCGATTCCGGAAACGACAACACGGCCGCGGCAGCCCAGCACGAGATCCACCGCAGTTACAAAGCCACCGTCGATGCGCTCGGACAAGGCGCGAACGGCATGGGCCTCGATGTCGAGCACAGTCCGGGCAAGCGCTAGCGCCCGGTCACCATTGATTTTCGCTATCATTCGACGAGTATAACAAAGGCGTTCGCCGTGACGGACCATTCTGGACCGTCAAGCCAGGAGCAACTCGCGAGCGCCGTTTTCTTCTTTTAGATGCGCAGCGCTCACCCTGCAAGGCTGGCCTCGAGAAGAAGTTTTTAAAAATGGGGGAACGAGCCTGTCGGCTGCCATGCTCGGCGCCGGTCGTCGTGTACCTCAAAGAACTGCCTATGGGGGCTTCAACGCTTCGGACCCGGTTGCGCTGCCCGACCCGGCAGTTCGTCCCAAAGGAAGTTCCGGCGGGGGCGACTGGCAAGGCACGTTCGCAAGCCTGTCATTCGCGCGGACAGGTCATTAAGAGGACGCTTCGCACGTGATTTCCCCGCTCGAAATGACGCTCTTGCTGCTGCTTGCTTCAGTGGCCGGCGTCGTGCTGTTTCGCTTTCTGAACTTGCCGCCGATGCTTGGGTACTTGACGGTCGGCATCATCGTCGGGCCGCACGCGCTCGGGATCGCCCCCGACACCGCGCAGGCGCAGCATCTCGCCGAGTTCGGCATCGTCTTTCTCATGTTCTCGATCGGCCTCGAGTTTTCGCTGGCCAAGCTGCGCGCGATGAAAACGCTCGTGTTCGGCTTAGGACTCTCGCAGGTGATCGGGACAATCGCTGTTGCCATGCTCGTGGGTGCGATACTCGGGCGCTGGGTTCATATCTCGTGGCAGGGCAGTTTGGCGCTCGGTGGCGCGCTTGCAATGTCGTCGACGGCGATCGTCAGCAAGATGCTCGCCGAGCGGCTGGAGATCGAGACCGAGCATGGCCGCAACATCTTTGGCGTCCTGCTGTTCCAGGATCTCGCCGTTGTGCCGCTCTTGATCATCATCGCGGCGTTGGGTGGCGACTCGCGCAGTCTCGCGGCCACGCTGACCATGGCGACGTTCAAGATCGTCGTTGCGCTCGCGCTTTTACTCTTCGTCGGCCAGCGGTTCATGACACGCTGGTTCAATGTTGTCGCGCGGCTGCGCTCGCAAGAGCTTTTCATTTTGAACGTGCTGCTCGTGACGCTCTCCGCAGCGTATGTGACAGACCGATTCGGCCTCTCGCTCGCACTCGGCGCTTTCATCGCCGGCATGCTCATCGCGGAGACACCGTATCGGCATCAGGTCGAGGAGGACATCAAGCCGTTTCGCGACGTGCTGCTGGGCCTGTTTTTCATCACCACGGGCATGCTGCTCGATCCGCGCGTGCTTCTCGCCCATCCGCTGATCGTCCTCGCGTTCCTGATCGGGCCCATGCTGTTGAAAGTCGTCATGATTACGAGTCTCGCGCGGCTGTTTGGCGCGATGCCCGGCGTCGCCATGCGCACGGGGCTTGGGCTCGCGCAGGCAGGTGAGTTCGGCTTCGTGTTGCTCAACCTCATTCGGGACAAGCATCTCGTCGATGCCGATCTGCTGCAGGTCATCCTCGCCGCCATGCTGTTGTCGATGCTGCTCGCGCCGCTCGTCATTCAGAACGCCGATCGGATCGTGCTGCGCCTCTCGTCTGCCGAATGGCTGCAGCAATCGCTGCAGATGACACGCATCGCAACGCAAAGCCTGCGCCAGCAGGCGCATGTGATCATCTGCGGTTACGGTCGTGCTGGTCAGAACCTCGCGCGCATGCTCGAACACGAAGGGCTGCCGTACGTGGCACTCGACCTGGACCCCGACCGCGTCAGTGCCGCGGCGGCGGCAGGGGAGTCCGTCGTGTATGGCGACGCCGGGCGACGCGAATCGCTCGTCGCCGCCGGTATCCATCGGGCCGCCGCGGTCGCGATCACCTACGCGAACACGCCGTCGGCGCTGCGCGTGCTGCATAACGCGCACGAGCTCGAACCCACGCTGCCTGTCATCGTGCGTACAGTCGACGATGCCGATCTCGAAAAGCTGCTCGCCGCTGGCGCGACGGAAGTGATTCCCGAGATCGTCGAGGGCAGTCTCATGCTGGCGTCGCATACGCTGGTGCTGATGGGCGTGCCGATGCGGCGCGTTGTGCGCCGGGTCGAGGAAATGCGCGACGCACGCTACAGCCTCTTGCGCGGCTATTTTCACGGAGCCGACGATCTCGGCGATGACGACGGCCACGAGCAGGTCCGGCTACAATCGGTGCCGGTCGACGACAACGCCGATGCCGTAGGGCGCACGCTCGAGGAGCTTGAGCTAGCCGAGCTCGGCGTCGAAGTCACGGCGATTCGGCGGCACGGCATTCGCGGCGTTGAGCCGGGGCCCGAGACGAAGTTGCGTGCCGCGGATATCGTCGTCCTGCGCGGGCTGCCCGAGGCGCTCGCACGGGCTGAGGAGCGACTGTCCAAGAGCCGTCGCGCCGGTGCCGCGGTCATTTGAGCCGCGTTGCGGTGCAGCGTTGCGCGTCGATGCGTTATGCCCGCGTTTTTTGCCCATTGCCCCTGTTTTTGATTGAACAGGCTCGCCAGAGGCGAGCCTCCCTGAGGAGTTTTCCATGTCACACGCGCCCGCGGATACGCCTAACCATGCCGCCGCGTTCATCAAGAGCCAAGTCCGCACGGTGCCCGACTGGCCCATCGCTGGTGTGCAGTTTCGCGACATCACGCCACTTCTGCAGCGGCCCAAGACGCTGCGGATGCTCATCGATCTCTTCGTTGAGCGCTACATCGAAGCAAAGCTCGACTACGTGGCCGGGCTCGACGCTCGCGGCTTCATCATCGCGCCGATTGTCGCGCATGAGCTCAACGTCGGCTTTATTCCTGTACGCAAGCTCGGCAAGCTGCCCTACAAGACCGTCTCCGAATCGTATGCGCTCGAGTACGGCACCGCGACGGTCGAGATTCATGAGGACGCGTGCCGTCCAGGCGATCGTGTGCTCATCATCGACGATCTGATCGCAACGGGCGGCACGATGATGGCGGGCAAGAGGTTGCTCGAGCGGCTCGGCGCCGTTGTTGTGGAAGGGGCGGCCATTATCGATCTGCCCGATCTCGGCGGCTCGAAGCTCTTGCGCGAGAACGGCTTGCCGCTTTACACCGTAACGGAATTCGCGGGGCATTAAGGCTGGCTGCGGCTCGGCCGCCCATGCCTCGGCAAGACGGCGTGCCGGCCGACGCAGTGTGCAGGAGCCAGGAAGCATGAGTCATATCGCATTATTTCTCGCCGCCTCGGTGGCGATTACCGTTGCGCCCGGTCCCGACAACCTGCAAGTGATCGCGCGCGGCATTTCGCAGGGGCGCGCGGCAGGTTGCGTCGCGGCGCTCGGTTTCGCGGCCGGAGTGCTCTTTCATACGTCGCTTGCGGCGTTCGGCATTGCCGCGCTATTGCGTTCGTCGCCGCTCGCGTTTCATATCCTCAAGCTCGCAGGCGGCGCCTATCTGATCTGGGTCGGCATCAAGGCGCTAAAAAGCCAGGGCCTCGCGAGCGCGCACGAGCGGCCGCCGCAGCCTTTGCGTACCGTGTTCGCTCAAAGCGTGATCGGCAATATGCTCAATCCGAAGGTGACGCTTTTTTTCATCGTCTTCCTGCCGCAATTTGTCGACCCGGTTTCTGCCGGCAGCGTTGCCGCTCACATGTTCGAGCTCGGGTTGTTATTCATGTTGCAAACCATCGTCGTTTTTTCGCTTTTCGGTTTGTGCGCCAGCGCGATCGGCACGTGGCTCAAACGTCAGCCGCGCAGCGGCGCTTGGCTCGATCGGCTCGCGGGCGCGACGTTTATCACGCTCGGCCTTCGCGTCGCGTTGCGCAATTGAGCGGGGGCACGCCATGAACCTTCCCTGTATTACCGCCGCGCGCCGATTCGATCCGGATGCACACCGGTCATTCTGGCTTGCGGGTCAGCGAGTTGGCTGGATTCGCGAGGGCGATGTGCGGCATCTCGCCCGTTGGCCGGATGTCTTCGATATCGAGCCCGCACGCGTCGCGCTCGCGCCGCGCTTCGACAAGGATGTCGACAGCCGGTCAGCTGCACTGGGCACCGTGATCGGCGCGCTCGCGGCTGCCGGATGCATTCCCGGCTGGCGCGACGAAATTTACGCGATCCGCAACGCATTCGACGATGCTCCGCTCGCCTATATCGAACGCGCAGCGGCGCGCTTCTTTGGCACGATGACCTACGCGGTGCATTTGAACGGCATCGTAAAATGCGCCGACCGCGCCCCGCAACTGTGGATCGCGCGCCGCAGCGATACGAAGGCGACGGACCCGGGCATGCTCGACAACGTCGTGGCGGGCGGCATTGCGTGGGGGCTCGGCGTCGAGGCGACGATCGGCAAGGAGTGCTGGGAGGAAGCAGGCATCGGCGAAGTGCTCGCTGCGAGCGCGCTGCCGGGGCGCACACTGCACGTATTGCAGTCGATTCCCGAAGGCACGCAGGCCGAGCAGATTTTCGTCTACGACCTCGTGCTGCCCGACGATTTCACGCCGCACAACCAGGACGGTGAAGTCGCCGAGCATCGCTTGGCGCGCATCGACGAGGTGGCGCGCTGGATCGCGGAGGGCGCGATGACGGTGGACGCGAGCCTCGCCACGCTCGACTGCCTGCTGCGGCACCGGTGGATCGACGAAGCGGTTTGCTCGGGCATCGAGGTGCTTTACGCCGGGCCAGCGCACTTGGAATGGCCGTCGCCTCCGCGTTAAGACGCCGGCGCCTCGGTGCAACACATAGGGGAGTTTCCTCTCATGACGACCGAACACAGCTTTATCCTGAAACTGTCGTGCCCTGACCGGCCCGGCATCGTGCACGCCGTGTCCGGCTTTTTGTACGAGCGTGGCGGCAATATTCTCGACTCAGCGCAGTTTGGCGACAGCCGCACCGCCGAGTTCTTCATGCGCGTGCATTTTCAGCAGGTGGGCGGCGATCCGGGGCTCGATGCGTTGCGCTCGGCCTTCGCGCCGCTGGCTGTTCAGTTCGCGATGCGCTGGGAAATTGTCGATGCGTCGGTCAAGCCGCGCGTCGTCATGCTGGTATCGAAGATCGGCCATTGCTTGAACGACCTTTTGTTTCGTTACCGCACGGGGCAGTTGCCGATGGAGATTCCGGCAATCATTTCGAACCACAGGGACTTCTATCAGCTTGCCGCGAGCTACAACGTCCCCTTCCACTACTTTGCGCTGACGGATACCTCGCCGGCCGCGAAGGCTGCTCAAGAGGCCCGCATCCAAGAGGTGATCGAGCAGAGCGACGCCGATCTCGTCGTGCTCGCGCGGTACATGCAGATTCTTTCGCCGGCGCTGTGCGAGCGCCTCGAGGGCCGCGCCATCAACATCCACCACTCGTTTCTGCCGAGCTTCAAGGGCGCGAAGCCGTACTACCAAGCCTTCGACCGCGGCGTGAAGCTGATCGGCGCGACGGCGCACTATGTCACGACTGATCTCGACGAAGGGCCAATCATCGAGCAGGAAGTCGAGCGCGTCGATCACAGCATGACGCCTGAGCAGCTGAGCGCGATCGGGCGAGACGTTGAATGCGTGACGCTCGCTCGCGCGGTCAAATGGCACATCGAGCACCGGATCGTGCTGAACGGGACGAAGACTGTCGTATTCCGGTGATGGTAACGTCGCGCAACGTCAGACAAGCCGCATAGCAACGAGCTCTCGCTTGATATAGGCGTAGAAGATCGGCGCGGCAATCACGCCCGGCACGCCGAACGCCGCTTCCATGACGAGCATGGCGAGCAGCAGCTCCCAGGCGCGCGCTTCGATTTCGCCCCCGACGATGCGCGCGTTCAGAAAGTATTCCAGCTTGTGAATGGCGATGAGAAAGCCCAGCGAGGCGACGGCCGTTGGCAGGTTGATCGAGAGCGACACGGCGACGATCACCGTGTTCGAGATCAGGTTCCCGATGACTGGCAGTAATCCCGTGATGAACGTGATTAAGACAAGTGTCTTCGCGAGCGGCAGCCGCTGATGAAACACCGGCAGCGCGACGAATAGGTAGAGTGCAGTGAAGGCCGCATTGATCGCCGAGATCTTGATCTGAGCGAAGACGATGCGCCTGAACGCCTCGGAAAACCGTCCGATGCGTGTTGCGAAGGCTCTCGACAGTGGCAGCCGCTGCTTGTTCCGATCGGCCGAAATGGCAATCATCGCGCCGAGGATCATGCCGATGAGCACATGCCCGAAGCCGCGGGCGACACTCTTGCCGCTTTGCTGCAGTTGATCCATGTGCGAATGGACGAGCATGCCGGCCTTGGCTTTCATCTGGTCGATGTCGACGGGAAGCATCGCCGAAATCCAGTCGGGCGCGTGCGAGCGGGCCTGCTCAACCATCTGCATGACCTGTGCGAGCAGGTATTGAATGTTCGGCACCGTACGCTCGAGGTGCTCGATCATGCCGATTGCGAGCCCAGTCAGGGCGCCGACGACTGCGGTGGCGAGAAACACCACAGCCACCCAGCGCGCGCGCTGCCCAGGCATGTGCCGCTCGATGGCGGGCGAGATCGTATGCACGAGCTGATAGACCAGCATGCCGGCGAGCAGCGCTGCCAGAAGCCGCAAGTTCAGGATGGCCCACATGCCGACGAAGGCCGCCACAAAGCTACAAATGTCGACTACGGACAGCTTCGGCAGGCTTATCTCGCTCGCGAGCCGCACCGGTCGCGGCGATTTTTCCTGGACGGCCAGATCCTTGGGTGCTTCGGTGCGCTTAGCCATTACGCCTCATATCTCCAGCGATTGATGCTGATTCGGCGAGTCTTTGTGCATCGCAGCATCCGTTCTGATGCCGTTCAACGGCGTGTCAGCAACGGCGCGAGATACTTCCCCGTGAAGCTCGCCTTCGATTGTGCAACCTGCTCGGGCGTGCCTTGCGCAATGATCTGGCCGCCGCCCGCGCCGCCTTCTGGACCGAGGTCGATAACCCAATCGGCGGTTTTGATCACATCAAGATTATGCTCAATGATGACGACTGTATTGCCATGATCGCGCAGCCGGTGAATGACTTCCAGCAAGAGCGCGATATCGTGAAAGTGTAAGCCAGTCGTCGGCTCGTCGAGAATGTAAAGCGTTCGGCCGGTATCGCGCTTGGAGAGCTCGAGCGAGAGTTTCACGCGCTGCGCTTCGCCGCCGGACAGCGTCGTGGCCGACTGCCCAAGGCGAATGTAGCCGAGCCCGACATCGAGCAGTGTCTTCAACTTGCGCGCAATGACGGGTACGGCGTTGAAGAACTGATGGGCCTGCTCGACCGTCATGTCGAGTACTTCGCTGATGTTCTTGCCCTTGTATTGGATCTCGAGCGTCTCGCGGTTGTAGCGCTTGCCGTGACAGACGTCGCACGGCACGTAGACGTCGGGCAGAAAGTGCATTTCGACCTTGAGCACGCCGTCACCCTGGCAGGATTCGCAGCGTCCACCTTTCACGTTGAACGAGAAACGCCCCGGATCGTAGCCGCGCTCCTTGGCGGCGGGCACCCCGGCGAACAGTTCGCGGATCGGCGTAAAGAGTCCGGTGTAGGTGGCGGGGTTCGAGCGCGGCGTGCGGCCGATGGGCGATTGATCGACGTTGATGACTTTGTCGAAGTGCTCGAGCCCTTCGAGCGATTCATAAGGCGCCGGCTCCGCCGACGAGCCGTACAAATGCTGCGCGACGGCGCTGTAAAGGGTGTCGTTGATGAGCGTCGACTTACCCGAGCCGGATACGCCCGTCACGCAGGTGAGCAGACCCACCGGCAATTCGAGGGTGACGCGTTTCAGATTGTTGCCGTGCGCTTCGGCGATGCGCAAGAGGCGGTCGTCCGGCGTCTTGCGCTCGTCGGAAAACTCGATGCGGCGCGCGCCGGCGAGATACTGCCCCGTCATCGACGCCGGATCGGCCTCGACCTCCTTCGGCGTGCCCTGCGCGATGATCATGCCGCCGTGCACGCCTGCGCCGGGGCCCATGTCGACGACGTAGTCGGCCATGCGAATCATGTCCTCGTCGTGCTCGACGACAACGACCGAGTTGCCGAGATCGCGCAAGTGCTTGAGCGTATCGATGAGGCGATCGTTGTCGCGTTGATGCAGGCCGATGGACGGTTCGTCGAGCACGTACATGACGCCTGTGAGCCCCGAGCCGATTTGCGAGGCGAGGCGGATCCGTTGTGCCTCGCCGCCGGAAAGCGTGTCGGCGCTGCGCTCGAGCGACAGGTAATCGAGCCCGACGTTGTTGAGGAACATGAGCCGCGCGACGATTTCCTTGACCACTTTGTCGCCGATCTCGCGCTTCGCGCCTTCGAGCTTGAGCGTCTGAAAGTAGCCGAGCGTGTCGCGCAGCGGCCAGCCGCTCACCTCGTAGATGGCGCGCGCGTCGCCGTTGCCGAGCCGCACGAAGCGTGCTTCGCGGCGCAAGCGCGAGCCCTCGCAAGATGGGCACGGTTGATTGCTCTGGTACTTCGCGAGCTCTTCGCGCACGGCTGACGAATCGGTCTCACGGTAGCGCCGCTCGAGGTTGGGAACGATGCCTTCGAAGACGTGTTCGCGCACCGTCGTGCGGCCGCGCTCGTTGATATAGGAAAACGGGATCGCATCCTTGCCCGAGCCGAAGAGCAGCAGCTTCTGGATCTTTTCGGGGAGATCCTCGAACGGCGCCTCGATGTCGAAATCGTAGTAGATCGCGAGGCTTTGCAGCATCTGAAAGTAGAACTGATTGCGCCGGTCCCAGCCTTTCACGGCGCCCGCCGCGAGCGAAATGGACGGGTAGGCAACAACGCGCTTCGGATCGAAGAAGGTGATCTGGCCCAGCCCGTCACAGTCCGGGCATGCGCCCATCGGGTTATTGAACGAGAAAAGGCGCGGCTCGAGTTCAGGCAACGCGTAGGAGCAGACCGGGCAGGCGAACTTCGAGCTGAAGACGTGCTCGCGCCCCGTGTCCATTTCGAGCGCGAGGGCGCGGCCGTCGGCCAAGCGCAGCGCCGTTTCGAACGATTCGGCCAGGCGCTGCTTGATTTCGGGACGCACTTTCAGACGATCGACGACGACATCGATGGTGTGCTTGTCGTTCTTCTTGAGCTTCGGCAGCGAATCGACGTCGCAGATCTGCGCTTCGCCCTCGTTGGCCGTGCCGCCGCCCGAGCGGACACGGAAGCGGACGAAGCCTTGCGCTTGCATCTGTTCGAAGAGTTCCGCGTGCTCACCCTTTCGGTTGGCGACGACGGGCGCGAGGATCATCAGCTTCGTGTCCTCGGGCAGCGCGAGCACCGAGTCGACCATCTGCGAGACGCTTTGCGCTTCGAGCGCGATGTCGTGATCGGGGCAAAAGGGCGTGCCGACGCGGGCGTACAGCAGACGCAGGTAGTCGTGAATCTCGGTGACTGTGCCGACCGTTGAGCGCGGATTGTGCGACGTCGCTTTTTGCTCGATCGAGATGGCGGGCGATAGGCCCTCGATGAGGTCGACGTCGGGCTTTTCCATCAGTTGCAGGAACTGACGCGCGTAAGCGGACAGGCTTTCGACGTAGCGGCGCTGCCCCTCGGCGTAGAGCGTATCGAAGGCGAGCGACGACTTGCCCGAACCGGACAGGCCGGTGATGACGATCAGCTTATGGCGCGGCAGGTCGAGATTGACGTTTTTCAGGTTGTGGGTGCGAGCCCCACGGATGCGAATCTGTTCCATGCCTGACGGAGAGAAGCGGGACAAACCTGTTACTATAACCACTTTTGCAGACCGCCGTTCCGGCGTCCTTACAGTGCGCGGCGGCGTGATCGAGAACGCTACAATGCGCGCGGCAGCGTGAGCGGCGTCACTACGGTTTCCGAACCGCTCCCGCCGATGTCGAACGCTTCCGTCACTTCTTCCCGCATGAGCACGTCCGAGCTGCGCGCAACCGCGTCGCTCGCGAGCATTTTTGCGCTGCGCATGCTCGGTCTCTTCATGATCATGCCGGTGTTCTCCGTCTACGCGAAGACGATTCCCGGCGGCGACAACCTCCTGCTCGTCGGCATCGCGCTTGGCGCATACGGCGTTACGCAATCGTTGCTGTACATCTTTTACGGCTGGGCATCCGACAAACTGGGCCGCAAGCCCGTGATCGCGGTGGGGCTGCTGATTTTTGCGCTCGGCAGCTTTATTGCGGGCGCGGGGCATTCGATGAACTGGATCATCGCCGGGCGCGTGATACAGGGAATGGGGGCCGTTTCGTCTGCGGTAATTGCGTTCATTGCCGATCTGACCTCTGAGGAACATCGTACGAAGGCCATGGCGATGGTGGGCGGCAGCATCGGGATTTCATTTGCCGTGGCCATCGTCGGCGCGCCTATCGTGTTTCATTGGGTCGGGATGAACGGGCTTTTCAGGCTCGTCGGCTTGCTGTCGATCCTGGCTGTCGGCGTGGTGCTGTGGGTTGTGCCGAATGCGCCGAAGCCTGTGCACGTGCGCGCGCCTTTTGCTGAAGTGCTGCATAACGTCGAGTTGCTGCGCTTGAATTTTGGCGTGCTGGTGCTCCATGCGACGCAGACCGCGCTCTTTCTCGTTGTGCCGCGGATTCTCGAAGATGGCGGCTTGCCCGTTGCTTCTCACTGGAAAGTGTATTTGCCAGTGATGGGGCTTTCGTTCGTGATGATGGTGCCCGCCATCATTGCCGCGGAAAAGCGCGGGAAGATGAAGCCGGTGCTGCTGAGCGCCATTGGTCTTATCCTGATTGGCCAATTGCTGTTGGGCGCAGCGCCGCATACCATTTTGTCTGTCGCGGCGATTCTTTTTGTCTACTTCCTGGGATTCAACATTCTGGAAGCGTCGCAACCCTCGCTTGTCTCCAAGTTCGCACCGGGCGCGAGGAAGGGCGCGGCGACTGGCGTCTATAACACCACGCAGTCCATAGGGCTTGCGATGGGCGGGGTGATTGGCGGCTGGCTCCTGCGATCCCACGGGCCGGATACCGTGTTTTTTACGTGCTCTGGGCTGGTACTGGCCTGGCTTATAATCGCCGCCAATATGACGCCTCCGCAACGGCGTAAGGCTTGAGCGGTGGTGCGCGCAGACGGCCAAGCCAGGGCGTGAAGCTGGGCGCAAAACGAACGGCGCGGCAGCGCAAGGGCGCTTAATGCTGGGGTGACAGTCTCTGCATGGGACGAGGGGAAGTGCTGAAGCGCTAACCCCGGTCGATCAATTTGCATGGGACCGGAGCAAGCGTTGAAGCGCTAACTGGCCGGTCACTCTGCATGGGACTGGACTAAGCGCTGAAGCGCTAACAGCTCTGCATGGGATCAGAGTAAGCGCTAAAGCGCTCACTCTGATCGACAGAATCAACTGGAGAAACACATGGCATCCGTCAACAAGGTCATTCTCGTCGGTAACCTCGGCGCCGACCCTGAAGTGCGTTACCTGCCGAGCGGGGACGCCATTGCGAACATCCGCCTCGCGACGACCGACCGGTACAAAGACCGGACGAGCGGCGAAATGAAGGAGGCAACCGAATGGCATCGTGTGGCGTTTTTCGGGCGCCTCGCGGAGATCGTGAACGAGTACCTGAAAAAAGGCTCGGCGGTCTATATCGAAGGGCGTTTGCGCACACGCAAGTGGCAAGGCCAGGATGGCCAAGACCGCTACTCGACGGAAATCGTCGCAGAACAGATGCAAATGCTGGGCGGCCGCGGCGGTGCAGGCGGCGGAGCAGGCATGGGTGACGACGGCGGCGGATATAGTCGCGAGCCGGCTGAACGCAGTGGCGGTCGTCCCGCAGGCGGCGCTCCGCGCAGCAGTGGCGGCGGCAGCGGTGGTATGGGATCCAGCCGACCCAGTGCGCCCGCGGGCGGTGGGCTGGATGAGATGGATGACGATATTCCGTTCTGATCAGAACGTACGTCGTTGACGTAAAGGCGGTCCCAGATTTTTCCGTTAGGTCAATGACTTGACGGAGATTCCCGGGGCCGTTTCTTTTTGTGGCATCGACTCGACGGTAATCCCCCGAAAAGGCGTCGGGCCGCAGGCCTCAGGCCGATGGCATGCCTCCGAGCGCCTGGGCGGCACCCAGTAGCCCGCCCAGCACCTTGTCTGGGCGGCTGGCGGGGCACCAAATCTCGTTCCCGTCCGGAATAGATCCGCTCCGAAGGACCTTGACAGCGCCTTAAGCAAACGCCGAACCGTTCTCCGTCGCGCTGTACTAAGCTGCTTAAGGGCGCTTCGGACGCCGCGGCGACGCCCACCCAACGAGTTCAAGCTCGCGGTTGAGAGGCTCTCCATGATTAGTGACGGTTCGTCGCAAAGCGGAGCCCCCGGGCACCAAGCCGGCGCAAACGGTGCTGATCGTTCTGTCCCGGAGGAAGAGGAATCCCCTCGTAGCAACCTGCGCTTTTATCAGATTTTCCCGACGCTGACCGATGCCGAGATCGAGCGGGTGCAGCGCTTTGGTACGCTCCGCCGTTATGCCGCGGGCGAAATGCTTTATCGGGCGGGCGGCATCAGTCCTGGCATGTTCGTCTTGCTCTCGGGCACGATTCGTTACGCTGCACGCGATGGGCTCGGCCATCGACGCTTGCTCCGTGCACAGGTCCACCGGGGTGAATTCACCTCTGACATCGGCATGTTGTCAGGCAAGCCCGCGCTCGTCGATGCGGAGGTCATTGAAAACGTTGAAGCGCTGGTGATCCCGCCGGACAAGCTGCGCGCTCTGATGATTGCGGAGGCCGAGCTCGGCGAAAGGATCATGCGCGCGCTGATCTTGCGGCGCGTCGCGGCGATCGAGCGTGGGCAGGGCGCGGTGCTCGTGGGGCCGCCCGACAACGCTCGGCTGCTCGCGCTGCAACACTTCCTGCGGCGCAATGGTTTCCCGCATATGGCGCTCGATGTGGCCGATGCCGATGCCATCGCATTGCTGGAGCGCTTGACTCCGCAGTGTGATGACATGCCGCTCGTCGTCTGTCCGGATGGTACGGTGCTCCGCAATCCGGACGAAGGACAGCTCGCCTCAAGCTTGGGGCTCCTGCCCGAATTCAATCCCTCGCATATCTACGATGTAGGGATCGTCGGTGCTGGGCCAGCGGGTCTGGCGGCGGCCGTGTATGCGGCGTCCGAGGGCTTGTCGGTAGCGGTTTTTGACTGCCGCGCCCCAGGTGGCCAAGCGGGCATGAGTGCGCGGATCGAAAATTATCTGGGGTTTCCGACTGGCATTTCCGGGCAAGCGCTCGCCGGGAGGGCGTTCGTTCAAGCGCAGAAATTTGGTGCTCACATCGCAATCCCGACCGAGGTGAAGGCCCTGAATTGCGGGGAATATCCGCTCGCAGTGGAACTCGCCGGCTCGCGCCGTATCGCAACCCGCACCGTAATCATCGCGAGCGGCGCGCAGTACCGGCGTCCGGCAGCGGATGCGCTCGGGCGCTTCGAAGGTCGCGGCGTCTATTACTGGGCGACGCCGATCGAGGCACGGCTGTGCCGCAATGAGACAGTACTGTTGGTCGGCGGTGGCAATTCCGCAGGGCAGGCCGTGGTGTTCCTCGCTTCGCACGCCGCCCATGTGCATGTACTCGTTCGCGGCGCGGACCTCTATCACAGCATGTCACGCTACTTGGTCGACCGTATTACGTCTCTGCCGAACGTGACGATCCATACGGGTAGCGAAGTCACTGGGTTCGAAGGCGACGAGCGGCTTGAGCTCGTCCATTATCGTCGGGGTGACGGTGGCGCCGAGAGCATCGCGACCCACCATGTGTTCCTTTTCATCGGCGCTGAACCCAATACCCGGTGGTTACACAGGTGTGGCTTATCGCTAGATCCAAAGGGCTTTGTGTTGACCGGCGCAGACGTCGGTGCAGAAGATGGCACGCGCTCGTTGCGGTTGCCGCTGCACACGAGCATCCCCGGAGTGTTTGCGATCGGCGATGTCCGGTCCGGTTCAACGAAGCGCGTCGCAGCGGCTGTGGGGGAAGGAGCCGCTGTGGTCGCACAGATTCACCAGTATTTGGCGGCGCAGTTGGAGTCGTCTGACGGTTCCACAGTGGAAACTAGGCTTCGGTAACTGG
>NZ_DATJJF010000017.1:0-12306 GCF_035492435.1 Trinickia sp. | reverse complement strand
GCTCGACCAGTACCAATCCGGTGCGAACTTGTCGGGAATCGCGGACGCAGCGATCTGAAGCTCGCGCCGCGAAGGCAGATGGAAATCCGAGTGGCCGTCCTTCGTGTAATCGTATGCCCATTCCGCTGCGGGGTGCGAGTGTCCGCAAACGGAAAGCGCCCATGTGTTCGCGTGACCGTCGTCACGGCTGCGCGCATCCAGCTCGTGTTCTTTCGGACCACCCCAATCGACATTCACTGCTTCATCGACTGAGACGACCAGATGGCGACTTTGGTAGCCTTGGTAATCGGGGATGATGCCCGCGTAGATACCCCCTTGCCCCGGCCAATATTCGCCGACCTTGGGCACGCCTTCTGGCAAGAAATACGAATCGGCTACTTCTTTGGAGTGTGGAATGGATAAATTCAACATTCGGGCTCCTTTCATGGGTTCGTTGGAGATTCGAGACCGCGCTGCCTCATCGTCGCGGTGGTCGAACATTAAGGCAGCAACGATGCACTGCGCGGCAACTCCGAAAATTTTCGGACGCAGCGACCGTTGATGGCGTTACCCATAACTCGAAAGAAGCCGATACCATCGGTAGTCGTTCACAAACCCCTACCGGAGGAGGTGTCGATGCTCGAACTGAGACCAGGATGCGAATGTTGCGACAAGGATCTGCCGCCCGATTCCAGTGAGGCGCGAATCTGCTCATTCGAATGCACGTTTTGCGCGGCATGCGCGAGCAACGTGCTCAAGGGGGTGTGTCCGAATCGCGCAGGGGAGTTGGTGCCGCGTCCGCGTCGGCCGGCCGCCGAACTTGCGAGCAATCCGGCAACGACTCGGCGCGTATTCAATCCCGATTGTTTGCGCCGCGCTTAGGAAGACATGGCTTCTATGACGAGAATGCGCGCCATGAACACAACGAGCGCGAACTCGCCGGCCCGCATCGCGCGTACGCTGATGGATGTGATGGCGCGGTGCGCGCCATCACATCAGGATTTCGCCTTCGCGTCCCATCCTCCGCCGAGCGCTTTGACGAGCGCGACGGAATACGCCATCTGCTGGCCATGAATCTGCACTTCCTGGCGTTGGCTCATGAGCAGCGATTGCTGGGCCGAAATGACGTTGAGGTAAGCGACGAGCCCGCCGGAGTAGCGGTCGTTGGCGAGCGATAGCAGCCGATCGGCGTCATCGACCGCGGCATGTGCTTGCTTCGAGGCGCCATCGAGCACCGACAGACCAGTGATGCCGTCTTGCACCTGCTGAAATGCGTCGAGCACGGTCTGACGGTACGTGGCCTGCGCCAGTTGGTATCCTTCGCGCGCGAACTTGAGGCTTGCGCCGCGTCGTCCCCCGTCGTAGACCTCCTGGCTCACGGAAGCGCCAAGTGTCCACAAGAGGCTTGATGCGGTGAAGAGGTTCGAAAACGCAGTGCTCTCCCAGCCAATGCTTGGCGTCAGAACGAGGCTTGGAAAGAATGCTGCCTTTGCCACGCCGATCTGCGCGTTCGCGGCGGCCATGGCGCGTTCGGCCGAAGCGACGTCGGGGCGCCGTTGCAGCACATCGCTCGGTACGCCCAGTGCGATCGATGGCACCCGCGTCGGCACGATCTCAGGTGCAATGGAAAACTGAGGTGCCGGCACGCCGATCAACGCTGCAATGGCATGCTCGTACTGCGCACGTTGATTGAGCAATAGCGTCGCTTGCACCCGCGTTGAATCGAGCATCGATTGTTGCTGCAGCAAGTCCAGGCCCGATACAGAGCCGAGGTCGTGCTCGGCCTTCACGTAATCGAGCGCCTTTTGCTGCAGTTCAACGGACCTGTTCAGTACGTCGATCTCGGCATCGGATTCGCGCAACGCGTAGTAGTCGGTCGCGAGGTCGGTCGTCACGACGAGCCGGGCGTCAGCGAGATCATCGGCGGCTTGTTGCGCGGATGCTTTAGCCCCTTCCACTTCGCGCCGTATGCGGCCGAACAGATCGGCATCCCAAGTGATCGTCGGTGCGACGAGCACCTCGTTTTGCACCGTCGACTGGTTGGGCACCGAGTAGTTAAGCAACGGCCGATTCTGCGAGCTTTTCTGGCGAGCAACCACCCCGGACAGATCGAGCTCGGGCAGGCGTTGGGCGGACGTAAAGCGAAGCGTCGCCTTGGCCTGCTCGTAGTGCGCGCTCGCGGCGGCCAACGTCTGGTTTTGAGCAAGCGCGTGCGTTTCGAGTGCGTCGAGTTGCGTGTCGTCGAACGCATGCCACCAATCGAGCGCCAGCGGCGCGTGTGAGGGCGCCGCAACGTGCCAATACGAATCGGTTTGCCACGTCTGCGGCGTATCCACTTCCGGGCGCTTGTAGTCGGGCCCGACGGTGCACGCGGATACGGCGACGACCAACGCGGCCGCACCGGGCCACAGCGGAGCGAGACGGCGCGAATGCATCAGGACAGCCCCTTGCCGGCGGATGGCGAGGCGATCTCCACGTGATCGCCGTCCGCGATCGAGTCGCTCGGATTGATGATGATCTTGTCGGTTGCGTCGATGCCATCTTCGATGACGAGTTGCTGACCGAGGTCCTGAGCAATCGTGATCTTGTGCAAATGCACGACGCCGTTGCCGTCGACGATGGCTAGGCGCGGCCCTTCCGCACGAAAGAGCAGGGCATTGCCAGGTACCAAGAGACGCGCATGAAGCGTTCGCGGTACGGCGACTTGCACGTAGGCGCCGGGCCTCAGCTGATCGTTGGCGTTCGGCAGCGTGACTTCGAGTTGCAGGGAGCGTGTGGGCACATCGATCGCGCCCGAAAGATGCGTGATCGTGCCGCGGAAGGATTGCCCGGGCAACTCAGCCTGCGTCACGGCGACGGGCATGCCGACCTTGACGTTCTGCGAGTACGCTTGCGGAAGCTGTACGTAGACGCGCAACGTATCGGCCTGCGCGAGCGCGAAGAGGGCACGGCTGGTTCCGCTGCCGGCGTCGATGAGGTCACCGACGTCGATATTGCGTTGCGTGACCACGCCATCGAACGGCGCCACGATGCGCTTGAACGATTCCAGCTGCTGCAGCCGCTTCACGTTCGCATCGGCGGCGGCCACGTTGGCAACATCCTGCTCGTAGGCGCCTTGCCGATCGTCAAGCTCCTGTTGTGAGACGGCGTCGCGCTGACGCAATTGCATCCAGCGGTCCAGCGATGTCTTGGCGAGCGCGAGACTGGCGTTTGCCTGCTGTTTCTGTGCGATTGCCTGCGCGAGTTCCTGATCGATTTCCGGCGTATCGAGATCGGCAAGCAACTGCCCCGCCTTCACATGCGTGCCGATATCGACATACCAATGCAGCAGGTAGCCCGTTGCGCGCGCATAGATCGGGGACTCGACAAAGCCACGCAGCGTGCCGGGCAGCAGCATGTCGCCGGTGCCGTCAGTCGTTTTCGCGGCGATGACATTGACGTACTGCTTCGCGTCTTGCACCGTGGCATCGGCCACCGCATGGCTCATCGCAATCCTCGCGAAGACGGTGCGCAGCGCGCCCGCGGCAAGCAAGAGGATTACGACGACGATCGCAATCTTCGCGCGCTTCCAAACGCGATCGCGCGGTGGGAGGCGGGAATTGTCGCCATCGTCGCCCGTCGGGATTGCAAGCGGGGCGTGAGTTTCTTCCTTCATTTCAGCTGACATGTGTGAGGAGTGGCGTCACGTGTTATCGGCATGGGGGGTGCCCGCTTCGTTCTTGCTTGCATGACGTCGCGCGAGTCGACCATGAATGCCTGCGAAGAGAAGCGGAACGAAAAAGAGCGTCGAAACGGTGGCGAAGAGCAGCCCGCCGATGACAGCGCGGCCGAGCGGGGCATTTTGCTCCGCGCCTTCGCCTAATCCGAGCGCCATCGGCACCATGCCGATGATCATCGCGGAGGCTGTCATCAGCACAGGGCGAATACGGCTCGAACCGGCTTCGAGTGCCGCTGTCAGCGGCGGTGCGCCGGCGGCGAGCCGCTGACGCGCGAAGGCGACCACGAGAATGCTGTTCGCGGTGGCTACACCCATCGTCATGATGGCGCCTGTCAGTGCTGGCACGGACAGGTGCGTGCCCGTCAGGAACAGCATCCAGACGATGCCGGCGAGCGCGGCCGGCAGGGCGCTGACGATGATGAGCGGGTCGATCCAGGACTGGAAGTTGACGACGATGAGCAGATAGACGAGAAGGATCGCCATCGCCACGCCGACGCCAAGGCCGAGATACGAGCGCTGCATCGTCTGAACCTGGCCGAGTACCGCAATCTGGCTGCCACGCGGCAGCGTGGCGCGTGTCTGCGCGACTAGCTTGTTGATCTGACTTGCCACGCTTCCGAGATCGCGTCCTTCGACGCTCACGAGCAGATCCACGACGGGGCGGATGTTGTAGTGCGTGACCGACGCGAATTGATTGGCCGCCTGAACCTGGACGAGGTTGCCGAGCAACTGCGGCATGCCGCTGCCGTTCGCGCCGAGCGCTCCAGGGGCTGCGACAGGCGTGCGTAGCAAGGCGTCGACCGACGACACTTGGTACTGTGGCGTCTGCACGGCGAGGTTGTACTCGATACCGTTCTGCACGTTAAGCCAGAAGCCGGGCGCAACCTGTGAACTGCCCGACAGTGAAACGAGTACGTTCTGCGCGACGTTATTGGCACTGAGATTCAATTGCTGGAGCCGCGTGCGGTCCATCTCCAAGTGAATCGTGGGTTCGTCGAACTTCTGCTGGATGTGCGCATCGACCGTGCCTGGCACCATGCGGATCTGCTTCATGAGCTTTGCCGCAGCTTCGAAGTTCTGCTGCTGATTGGCCCCGATGATCTGCACGTCGATGGCCGCCGGCAAGCCAAAGTTCAGGATCTGCGTGACGATGTCGGCCGGCTGAAAGAAAAACTCGACACCAGGAAAGCGCTGCGGCAGTAACGTACGCAGCCGGTCGATGTATTGCTGAGTCGGCTTGTGGTCCTGATTGAGCGCGATTTGGATTTCGCCATCGAGCGTGCCAATCGTGCCTGCATTGCTGTACGAGAGGTTGATGCCGCTATAGGGCAGCCCGAGATTGTCGAGGATCGTCCCAAGCTCACTGCTCGGTACGACTTGGCGGATGACTTTCTCGACCTCGTCGGCAATCCGCGCCGTCTCTTCGATTCGCGTGCCTGTAGGCGCACGCATGTGCATGCGGATAGTGCCGGCATCGACGCTCGGGAAGAAGTCTGCACCGAGTACGAACGCGAGGCCCAGCGAAGCCACGCAAAAGCTGAGGAACGTCGCAGCAAAGACACGACGGCGCTCAAGCAACATGCTGAGGAGAACGACATAAGCGGCGCGCATGCGCTCGAAGCCGGCTTCGAACCCGTGATGGATTCGCATGAAGGCGTTCGGGCGCGCATCGGCGCGAGGCGCATGCGCGTGCCCCATGAGCAGCATCGCAAGCGTCGGCACCAGCGTACGCGAGAGCACGTACGAAGCGAGCATGGCGAAAACGACGGCTTCCGCGAGCGGCACGAAGAGATAGCGTGCCACCCCTGTCAAAAAGAACATCGGCACGAAAACGATACAGATACACAGCGTCGAGACGAGCGCTGGCACGGCGATTTCGCCGGCGCCTTCCAGGATCGCGTCGTGGAGGCGGGTGCCCATGTGCAAATGCCGCTCGATGTTTTCGATCGTCACCGTTGCATCGTCGACGAGGATACCGACTGCAAGAGCCAGGCCACCGAGCGTCATGATGTTGATCGTCTGGCCTAGCGCATTAAGTGCGAGCAGCGACGACAGGATCGATAACGGGATCGAGATCGCGATGATGCAGGTGCTACGCCAGTTGCCGAGAAAGAGCAGAATCATGGCGGCCGTCAGCGCTGCCGCGATGAGAGCTTCGCGCGCGACGCCCGTGATGGCCGATTTGACGAAGACGGACTGATCGAACAGCGCCTTGACGGTGAGGTTGCGAGGCAGCGTCGTTTCGGCAGTCGGCAGCAAGCCGTAAAGCGCGTTGACGATGGACAGCGTCGACGCATTGCCCGCTTTCAAAATCGACAGCAACACGCCGCGCTGTCCGTCCTGGCGCACCACGTTCGTTTGCGGTGAGAAGCCGTCGCGCACGTGGGCGACTTCGCGCAGGTAGGTGGTCGCACCGTTGACGGTGCGAACCGGAATATCGTTGAGCCCGTCGATCGTGGTGGGCGAGCCGTTCATGTCGATCGTGTACTCACGCGGGCCGATTTTTGCCGTCCCTGTCGGCAGGATCAGGTTCTGTGCGTTGACCGCGTTGACGACATCGGTTGGCGTAAGTCCCTTCGCGAGCAGGGCGCGCGTGTCGAGATCCACCGAGATGAGCCGCGACTTGCCGCCATAGGGGTAGGGCACCTGCGCACCGGGGATCGTGATCAACTGGGGGCGCAGGAGGTTGAACGCCGTGTCGTTGAGCTGCTGCTCCGAGAGCGTCGTGCTCGAGAGGCCGAGCTGAATGACGGGGATCGACGATGCGGAGTAGCTGATGATGAGAGGCGGCGTGGCGCCCACCGGCATCTGTTTCAGCAGCGCTTGCTCGACGGAGACGGCCTGCGCGATCGCCGTCTGCAGGCTGGCGTTAGGCTGCAGAAAGACTTTGATGATCGCGATGCCGGAAAGCGATTGCGATTCGATGTGCTCGATGTCGTTGACCGTCGTGGTGAGCACGCGCTCATTGACCGACGTAATGCGGTTGGCCATGTCCTGTGCAGACAGGCCTGTATAGTTCCAGATAATGCTGATGACAGGTATATCGATATTCGGCAGGATATCGATAGGCGTCCTCATCAACGAGAACGGTGTCGCGAGCACGATAAGAATGGCCATCACGATGAACGTGTAAGGCCGCTTGAGTGCAACGTTAACGATCCACATGAAGAAATGTGCCGGGAAGGATGCCGAGTGAAACGTGGAATGTAGTCGACTATGCAAGAAAGTTAATTCTCGCTAAGTGCAATTAGTTTTCGTACCTTGTGAAACAATTACGAGATATTACTGTATCCGTGCATGCCAACTGTCAGATGAAAGCTTGGGGTTAGGCATACGAATGCGGCCTCTCGCACGTTTGCCGGCAGGCAATAAATGGCGAGTTGGTGCAGAATCGGCTGCTCGCGAACGGCGGACGATAGGGTCGAGTCCGCCCATCGAACATGAGGAGTCAAAATGAGCACCTACATCATCGCCACAATTGTCCCAAAGCCCGAGCACGTTGCCGATCTTGAAAACGCGTTGCTCGAAATGGTGCAGTTGACGCGCAAAGAGCCGGGAAATCGGCGCTATGACCTATTCCGCGAGACGCGGGAAGGCAATGCGCCCATTTTGCATTTGTATGAGATTTATGTCGATCGCGCTGCATTCGATGCGCACATCGCGAGTGCGCATTTTCAGGCATTCAAGGAAAAAATGACCCAGTGGGTTGCCGAGCCGGCGACGATTAGAGTGCTCGACGGGGTTGATGTGGCGGCGTAAGCCCGCTTTTATTTTTGTCTTTCCAGTGTCGCCGGGGTGGACGAAGGCGCGACCTTCGTTTTCCCCAATCGGGGCAGTTGCGCTCGTTCGTTGGCGTCTGCTCCGTTCGCAACGCGTTGCGCCGCATCTGAGCGGAAGCGGGCCCGATATTCCGCAGGGTTGATTTGCAGCCGGCGATGGAACGTGCGGCGCAAGCCGTCGGTGCTGTCGAATCCACAGCGCCGCGCGATATCTCGCAACGAGAGATCTGTCGATTCCAAATAACGCCGTGCTGCATCGATGCGCGCATTGCCGAGAAAGGTCATGGGCGTCATGCCGCACGCTTTGCTGAATGTGCGGGCGAGATTGCGTGCGCTCATGTGCGCACGCTCGGCAAGCGACGCGACGGTGTGATCGAGATGCAGATTGTCGAGGATGAACTGCTGCAGCGACGTCATCTGTGAGCCCGGCGACGCCTGCGATTCGAGCAGAGGGCTGAATTGTGACTGGCCGCCCGCGCGGCGCAGATACACGACCAGATACTTGGCAACGTCAAGCGCCATCGCTTTGCCGAAATCTTCTTCGATGAACGCAAGGGAAAGATCGATTCCAGCGGTGACGCCCGCCGTCGTATAAATGTTGCCGTCCTTGACGTAGATATGGTCGGGCTCGATCTTGGCCTTGGGGAACGTGCTGGCAAGCCGCGGCGCATCCATCCAGTGGGTAGTGACGATGCGCCCATCGAGCAGGCCCGCTGTGCCCAATGCAAAAAGGCCGTTGCAGATGGCCGATATGCGCCGCGAACGGCGAAACTGATTGCGCAGCCAATCGCTAAGGGTGGGGTCGTCGAAGACATTGAAAATCCCGAGACCGCCCGGCACGATGACCGTGTCGAATGCCGGGCAGGCGTCGAAGATGGTCCTGTCGGGAACGACGGCCAGCCCGCTCGATGACTGCACGGTGCCGCGGGTCGTGCCAACCGTCATCATTTCGTACTCGCATTCGCCCTCGCTCAGTACCTTGACTTCCGCGAAAGCGTCTCTCGGCCCGGCAATGTCGAGCAATTGGAAGCCCGGAAATACCACCATGCCCACTTTGATGCGCTGCATTTCGATTCACCCGCCGCAAATGAGGCGAAGGCACGGGCCGCTGAACCGCAACCCGTGCCTTCCGCCGTCAATGTTGCCTCAATGGCGATAACCAATCAACTTCAAACCGATGCCACCTCACGGTCGAGCCCGCGGAATCTTTAGACCAATGCGGACACAATCCCACCTAGACGACGATCTTATGCATCGAATTACCGATGCTGCCGAAGTTGTCGTCCGTGGCGTATCGTGAGCGTCGTGGAACGTGTTTAGTGAGAGGAAACAACGTCAGCTGTCGGACGGCGCGCGATAAGAATGCGCTTGATCTCCTCGGCCGAAAGAGTTCCGCTCGACTCGATGACGTTGAGCAAAGCTTCGAAGAACCGCTCGTAGTAATCCCACCGCGGCTGGTTGGTGCACGCGGCGGCCTCGCGCTCCCATCGCCCGATAGAGGCGATCAGGCTTTGGCGAAAATCCTCCCACTCAAAGCAGCCGGCTTTGGAGAGCGATAGCGCGAGACCGAACACATCCCGCTCCCAACGATTGGTAAAGAGCAGCTTACCGTCAAGGCGCGGTGGCGAATCCGGACTCCCGAGCATGGACGACGCGGCGTATTCCTCGAAGCTTGCAAACATTTAGGCCCCCTGAGTCCCAGCCGCAGGCGGCGCCACGAGTGCCACGCCCATCATCGATTCGGGCGTGACGAGTGCGGCCAATTGCTCCTCGCTCATGCCTTCGGTGTTCGCGGGCCGTTGCGGCACGACGAACCAGCGGATCTGTGCGCTGCTGTCCCAGACTTTGACTGTCTTCGACTCGGGCACCGTCACTCCGAATTCCTGCAGCACCGCGCGCGGCTCACGCACGCCGCGTGCACGAAACACCGGATCCTTGTACCAGTACGGCGGCAAGCCCAACACCGGCCACGGATAGCAGGAGCACAGCGTACAGATGATGAGGTTGTGCACATCGTCCTCATTTGCCACAGCTGCCATGTGCTCGCCTTCCGCACCCGCCATGCCGAGCGGAAGATTGAGCTCGGCGATCGCTGCGGGCGTATCGGCGATCAGGCGCTTCTTGTATTCCGGATCGACCCATGCGCGCGCGACGATCTTCGCGCCGTTGAAGGGGCCAGCCATCGTTTCGAAGTGATTCAGCACCGTATCAACGGAATCGCTGCCGATGACGCCTTTCTCGATCAGCAATGCTTCAAGCGCGCGGACTTTCGCCGCACTCGATGCTTCGCGATCTTCCGAGTATTCGAAGAGGTTCGTCATTTGCTTCTCCTTGGACTTTCTTTGAATTTAGTTGGCCGGTCGGACGTAGGCTTCGAACAGATCCGCGTAGATCATGGTGTTCGGTTCGCTCTTGCCGGGGCCGAAAATGTCGGCTGCATCGAAGACGACACGGTAGACAGGCATGGGCGAGCCGATGCCGTCCGGGCCTGTCGAGACGAAGTACGAGTACGCACCGGGATAGACGAGTTCGACCTTGCCCGTTTTGTTGCGCAGGTAGCCGGGCAGCCGAGTGTGATCGACCTGGTCGGGGTCGGCGACGAGCACCGTGTCACCGGCCGAAAACTTTGCCTTGCCTTCGAGCTCGTGGTAGCCCGAGTCGCCGTTTTGCAGGTATTCGTTGATCTGCTTGGTGAGCGTGGGATTCGGTTGTGCGGGCAACGCAGCTTCGGGATTGGCGCGATAGAACGCGGTTTTCTCCTCGAGCTCTTTCGCCGTGATGTAACCCTCGTCCACAAAGAACTGCGAGATGCCGCCAAGCCACTTCTCGTAATAGCGGAACTTGAAGTACTCGAACGGGTTCATGTCTTCGGCGCCCGAACGCAGCGACGCCCAAGTCCAATTGTGTTTGAACGTGGTCGGCAGATTGTTGATGGGATAGGCGTGCAAGGCACCGCTCAGATGCGCGCTTTCGGCCATCATCGTCGTATGGATGCCGAAAATGCGCTTTTCCCACGGATCGACGAAAACGTTGGTTTCCAGGCTGACGGGGCCGAGATTCTCGATGCCCCCAAGGTTGTGTGCCAGTTTCAAGGTGTGCTCCTGAAAATTTAGGTGTGCCAATCGATTGAGCTTAAGGCTCATCGCCAGCGGTGGCGCCGCTGGATCAGACGGGCTCGGCCGCCACGACGCACTCGGATAGTCCGGCGTGCAAGGCTTCGGCGTCGAGGCCGCGGCCGATTACGACGAACTTGGATTCGCGGGTGTCCCCTTGGCGCCAAGGCTTTCCGAAGCTCGATTCCATGAGCATGTGAACGCTGTGAAAATGTAGCCGCCTGGCTTCGCCGCGCATGTTGAGCACGCCCTTCATTCGCAGAAGCGTCTTGCCTTGGGCCTGCACCAGCTGGTTCGCCCAGCGGGTAAAGCGGGTCGGATCGATCTCGCCCGGCACGACAAAGGCGCACGAGCCGATCGATGTGTCGTGCTCATGGTCGTGCTCGCTCTCGGTGAGCAGCCCGGGCTCTACCGCAAGCAGGTTGTCGATGGAAAAGTTGCGCGCGCCCAGTAACGAATCGATCGGCACGCGCGAGTGCGATGCGCGCTCGACGATCGCTGTTGGGTTGAGCGAGCGAAGGGTGTCGACCAGCGCACCGAGATCGGCGGGGGAGACGCTATCGGTCTTGTTGACCACGATCCGGTCGGCAAACACCACTTGTTCGCGTGCGATGTCGTCGTTCAACTGATCCCGGGCGTGACAGGCGTCGACCACGACCACGACCGATTCGAGCTCGACGCGCTCGCGCACGTCCGGGTCGGCGAGAAAGGTTTGAAGCACGGGCGCCGGATCTGCGAGCCCTGACGTTTCAACGACAAGCCGCTCCAAGCGATCGCCAAATCGATCCAACAACTGCGCGACGCTCGACACGAGATCGGTGCGGACTGTGCAGCACACGCAACCGTTATTGATCTCGACGATGGCTTCCTCATCCGCGACGATCAACTGACCATCGATGCCGACTTCGCCAAACTCGTTCACGACGATGCCAATCTGCATCGGCCGCGTGCTATCGAGGATATGGTTGACGAGCGTCGTTTTACCGGCGCCGAGAAAGCCCGTGATGACCGTTGTCGGAATTTTTCCGATACGCATAAAAACTCCCCACATTTCGTGTCGGCAGGAGAGCCAACACGAACGAACATAGCGGCTTTCCGCGGTCAAAAACACCGCATGTCCGGGCTCGGGACATCATTGTCCGGCGCGGTTGGCCGCCATGTCCGTTATGGGTGGAGTCGACCAAAACGGACAATGGTCTGCGCGATTCAAGCTGTCTGAAGTGCGCGCTTAGCGGTGAGGGCGTTGCCGAGTAGTTCTGATAGTAGGCCGAACACCGCGCCTGTCAAGAGTGCCGCAGCCCCGACGAGGGCGGGATTCGACCAGCCTACCGTCGTAATCGGCTTGCCAGTGGCGACGGTGGTGCCCACCGTTGAAGCGAAGCCCCACACGATGGCCGGCAGCACGTCGAGCAGCTTGATTTTCGAAGCCTGAACCATGGCGGCGCTGCCGATACCGACGAGAACGGCCACCGTAAATGCGGTATTGCTCGTTGTGGCGATACCGAGGAGCGTCAGAGAACTGATGGCGACACCCGTCAAATTCGATGCGACGCTTTTGACAAAGCCGTCACTCCCGCCGCCCAACACGAAGAAGGAGGCCCAGGCAATGAACGTGACCCAGACGGGCACAGGGAAAACGGTGGCGGTCAGCCAAGTGTCGACGATGGCGAGGGTGCCGATGCTAAGCGTGAAAGCTTCCGACTGCTTCATTCGATGC
>NZ_DATJJF010000016.1:0-10592 GCF_035492435.1 Trinickia sp. | reverse complement strand
GCTAGCGCGTTCGGCAAGCTTAGTGGCCTGCGCTCTGGCCGCCGTCGACGTGAAGGATCTCGCCTGTCACGAATGGCGCCGAGTCCAGGTACAGCACGGCGCCCACGATATCGCTCATTTCGCCCATGTGACCGACAGGGTGGAGCGCGCCGAGCGCCTCGTGAGTTTCCACTGGGTGCATCGACGACTTGATGATACCGGGCGCGACAGCGTTCGCGCGGATGCCGCGCTTCGCGTATTCGATCGCGAGGGATTTCGTGGCTGCGTTCAGACCGCCCTTCGTCAGCGAGGCCAGCACCGAAGGCACTCCATCGATCGCGTGGTCGGCCATGCTGGTCGTAATGCTGACAACGTGGCCGCTCGAACGCTTCTCCATTTCCGCGATCGTAAGCTGCGTGATATGGAAGAAACCGGCGAGGTTCACGTTCGTCATCGCTGCGTAGTCTTCAGCGGTGTAACGGGTAAAAGGCTTGGCGACGAAAATGCCGGCGTTGTTGATCAGCGTGTCGATGCGGCCGAAGCGTGCCACGCCTTCGGAGATCACGCGGCGGGCGGTGGACGGGTCGGCGATATCGCCCGCCACCGCGAGAATGTCGCGATCATCCGACGGCCTGATGGTTCGCGCCGTTGCGACAACGTGGTGGCCGCGTTCGCGCAAGGCCTTCACCAGCTCTGCGCCAATGCCTTTCGATGCGCCGGTAACGACAAAGACTTTCTGCGACGTGCTCACGTAAAACCTCCAGATGAATGGGTTCGGCTTCCATGCCGGTCGGGCCGATGGCGCCGATGGAGGTCAATCTAGACGCGTTGATGCGGAGTTCGAATACCCGCCATGGACAAACAGTAATGCGTGGCGAGAACAAATGAAACGCGCGTTCGTGGGCTGAAGCAGGAGATCGACGCGACCGATTTCACCTGAAGGTAATACCGCGCAACGTGCTAGGGTGAGGCTGGTGCACTGCCTTTCGACAGCGCGTAGGATAGGCCTCGCTAGCGGGAAGCCGTTGCGATACTTCCCGGCTCATGGCAAAGAGCCGCAACACGTCCATGTGGTTCAAACCCTAACGCCTCGTATATCTTTCCCGCAAAGTAGGTTTCGTCCGCGACCATCACGAATCGCTCAGCCCTGTTAGCGGTGAGGCCGACCACCGTGCTCACCAGCGTTTTGCAGACTCCCTTGTTCCGATGCTGTTCCGCGGTAAGGACTGATTGAAAGCGTCCCATCCCCTGAAGAAAAAACAAGCCAAGACTTCCCACCTGCTCCCCGGCGATGAACGCCCCCCACCAGTCGCCAAAGCCCTGCTCGATGAGACGTTTGTAGGTGGTCTGTTGATGCGCGATATAGCGCTGCGAGGTAATTTCCAACGGGTTCGACATATCAGCCAGATGCATCTCTGACCAAGCGTCCCAGTCTTCCTGAAAACAAAACTTTCGGACTTCAATCTCTCGGTTTGTCACGACCGGGCGGCTGTGATGCGGTTGCGCGATGAGTACTTTGCATACAGTGGCCTCGTAACCGCGCTTGGCAAATGCATTGAGATCGACAGAGCCTTCATCGCTTTCGACCCATGTGAACGTCCGATGCGCAATGCGTGGCGGCGTGCCAACGAGCTTTGCAAAATCATGCTCGATCCGGTCCACATCACGCTCGCAGGGGCGGCGTGGTAGCACGAGCAGGTTGCCAAAGAAATACTCAGGCGCATCAGGCGTCCGGACGACAATGTAGTCGTCCAGAGCTTCGACGATACCGGTTTGTGCGTGCAGCAATAGGTCGGTCGTTAGGCCAAGGTTGGAGACGGAGGCATGCATTCTAATAATTGGGTGGCCAATGGTGCCAAGTCGGAGTCGCTGTCGGCGCTATTTTGCCTAGCCACTTGAGTGACTGCGTGCGGCAGTTCATGCTTCCGACGCGAACTGCCACGCGTAGCGGGAGGGCGCTCGTTCATCCGCCCGAGTCACCTCTGCCCGCTCGCCGGTAAACGCGTCGCTGTTACTGGACGGCCGAGTCCACGCACTTCTTGACGAACGAGTTCTTCGCCGCGCCTGAAAGCGGCTTGCCATTCGAGCCCATGGCTTTGGCCTCGCATTCTTTCGACGCCGTCGTTTTCATGCACTTCTTCATGAACGAGGTTTTCGCCGCCCCGGCAAGCGGTTTGCCGTCCTTGCCCACTGCCTGGGTTTCGCAGTTCGCCGCCCCAGTTCCGGATGCCATCGTGGCCTGGGCTTGCGCCTGCGCAATTCCCGCTGTCGCCAGCAAAACCGCCGTTGCTACTGCAATCGATCGTTTGAACATGGCCATTCCCTCCTTTGATGAAGTGAAACACAGCTCACGTCTGGCATATTTTGTTGTCGACTCTCGCGAGAAACCGATGCCGCAGATTCGACCCTATCGACGGATCAGAATTCGGTGAACATTAGCACATATGGCAAATCGAGCGATGTACGATTCCTTGTACTACCGCCCAATGCTATGCGACGCAGGAAATACGCGAAGCCTACCTCTTTGCGTAAGACCAAGGTCCAATATCGAGCGGGTTTTCGGCCTCGTAACATACACCTTTGAGTTGATGATTTTGCTTCGGGCGCGCGAGCACGTAGTCGATTGTGTAGCACTCTCGGTGCACTTGTCTGTAGCCAACTTCAGCGCCTTTTCCAGATGCGGGGATCCAACGATGATGAAGCGCATTTTGTGGTTCACGATGACACCCGCGTTACTTTTGGCGGATGTCGCGATTGCTCAGCAATATCCGATGCTTGATGCCGTTGCAGACCGTGTCGTGCAAAAGTATCAGCAATCGAGCTGTGAGCAGTTGTGGCAAGAGCGTGCAGCGAAGAAAGGCAAGCCGATGCCGGAGGGTGAACAGAGGGCGATCCAGGCAATGCACAACGATGCGCAGATGCGCGCTGCGTTCATCGACCGGGTGGCGGCGCCGATTGCAAACAAGTTGTTCGAATGCGGGATGATCCCCTAATCGTCGCGGGCGTGCCCCAAATCCTGGCTCTCTTTAACATGGCTACCGTGGCTTCCTGCAAACCAGTCTTTCGCTCAATGGTTGTAGCGTTGAGCGTTTGCCTCGCGTCGAGCGTCAGCGCACAGCAACAGCAGCAGCAGCTAAAGCCGACGAACGCGGGGCCGAAGCCAGCCGTCAAACACGCGCCGAAGTCTCCCGCACCCAGCTATCAGCCAGGGCTTGAAACGCGTGCGATCGATATCTTGAAGGCTGCGAGCGCGCGCCTCGCGGCTGCGAAGTCGATGACCTTCACGGCGATCGTTTCGTACGAGAGTCCAAGTCGTCTCGGTCCACCTCTCATCTACTCGACCAAGTCAGAAGTCACGATGCAGCGGCCGGACAAGCTCAAGGTGATCACCATCGGCGACGGCCCGCGCGCGGAGTTCTATTACGATGGTAAGACGATGACAGCCTTCGCCCCGGCGGAGAACCTGGTCGCCATCGTCGATGCACCGCCGACGATCGATGCCGCGCTCAAGAAGGCCTACGATATTGGCGCAATCTATTTCCCGTTTATCGACGTGATTGCTGCGGACCCCTATAAGGATATTGCCGATGGATTGAAAACTGCTTTCTATATCGGCCAATCGAGCGTCGTGGCCGACACGACGACGGATATGATTGCATACGTGAGCGGCGACGTATTCGTGCAGGTTTGGATCGGTGTGCAGGACAAGCTTCCTTACCGCATTTACGCGGTCTATCTCGATGATCCGGCCCGGCTGCGCCACGTTCTTGCGCTGTCAAATTGGGTGCTTGATTCGAGCGTTTCCGAGAACACGTTCGTTCCGGCCGACATAGCGAGCGCGACACGCATCGCGTTTGAGCGCCCTGACACCGCGGACGTACCGGGCATGAAGCCGCCACCGAGGCACAAGCCATCCAGGCCTCAATGAGGAGGCACATCGTGTTAAAGACAGTTGCTGTCCATGTGGCAGTTTGCCTGACGTCTGCGTTCGCTTCGGGCTCTGCGGGTGCGTGGGGGCACGCGGGCGGCTGGTCCCACGAGAACATGGCCGGCGGGACAACGTCGCACGCGGCCGGGTCCGACACGACAACTCGAACCAACACTTGGGGTGGCAGCGAAACGCACACCTACGGGCAAGGCACTACCGCCACCAACCGCTATGGCGGCACGGCCACGCACACGCAGGGCTCCGGGCAGACCAACTTCAGTAATTCCTACGGTGGAAGTGCGACCCACACCTATGGCCAAGGCACGACTGCCACCAATGCCTATGGCAGTACCGCGACACATGCCGCGGGATCGGGTTATACGACCTACACGAGCGCATCCGGCGCGACGGCATATCACAGCACCTACCATGGCGCGACGTACACCGCGTACCATCCGCCAACGACGGTGAACGTGTATGGGTCGGGGTGCTATAACTGCGGCGGCTGGTCCACTGCCGGCGCGGCTGCCGCAGGCGCGGCAGTCGGTGTCGCGGCTGGCGCAGCGGTGGCGTCGGCCCACACGCAAGCGACGGCTGCGAACGCCTACAGCGCCGGCTATGCCGCCGGCGCAACGAGCGGCCCGCCTGCGCCTGCGCCGGTCAGTTCGAACTTTGCGATGGGCGCGATATATGCGGCGCTGCCCGCCGGCTGTGTCAAGCCCGAGGGCAGCTACTACCTGTGTGGCAATACGTGGTTCAAGCCTTCGTACGGCGCGAACGGTGTCTACTACCGTGTTGTACCCGCACCCTGACCGACGCGCCGCGCGCAGACGAGCAAGGACGACAGGCGACGCTGCCCAACGACGGCGCACGTAAGAGGCTGACCTGTGGTGTTGTACGTCAGTCGCTTCACTGTCGACGTGGGGTGATGGGGAAATTGAACAATGCAACATCTGAGCGTCGCCCTGAGCATATTTGCCTGTGTCTTCTGCAGCGCGTTGTTCGGTTTGTACTTGCGCACCTTGCTGCCGAGTCGTCATCTTGATGACGACTCGATAGGTGTCATCAAACTGACGACCGGCCTGATCGCCACGATGGCCGCGCTGGTGCTCGGCTTGCTGATCTCGTCGGCGAAGAACTCGTTCGATACCGTGAGTGCCCAGGTGACACACGAGGCTGCCAATATCATCCTGCTCGATCGCGTGCTTGCCCAATATGGGCCGGAAACACAGGAGATCCGTCGCTTGTTGAAACGGGTTGTCGCTGCGGGGATTCAGCATATCGAGTCGGGCGACGGCTCGCAGTTATCAAGGCTGCACAGCCCCGAGGCATTCAAGAGCGGGGAATATCTCCAGCGCAAAATCGAGGAACTTGCGCCGCACGACGACTCGCAACGGCGGCTGCAGGCACGTGCAATCGAGATGACGGACAACGTGCTGGCCGTGCGCGAGCTGGGGCTGCTTCAAGCGGCAGGTTCGACGCCTATTGCGCTGTTGGTCACCCTTGTGTTGTGGCTATGCATTATCTTCGGCGCGTTCGGGCTCTTCACGCCGCCGAATGCAACGGTCACGATCACGCTATTTCTGGGCGCGCTATCCACGTCCGTTGCGATCTTCCTGATTCTGGAAATGAACACACCGCTCGATGGGTTGGTCACCGTGCCGCTGTTGCCGATGCACGAGGCGCTTTCCGTTCTCGGTCAGTAGCGAACGGACCGTCGTCGACGTTATGCTGCCGTGTGTGTAAGGACGTTAGGCCGACGGCGCGATAAGTCGCCGGCCCTAACTTTAGAATGTCACCGCTTCGCGCAAGCTCGAAACGGCGGCCGCATTCAAGCGAATATGGCCGGCACTGGCTCAAAGCCGGCAATCCATCATTGGTCGGTCCTCGCGTCCTTGCCGAGCCGTTCATAGGGCTCCTACGCCCTAACTCCTATTTCGAGCACGCTACGCGGTGTGTTTGCGTCGCCTCTACCTCAATGCGTTGGCCATTGACCTGAATGTCTCGCAGCCGAGGCTCAACGAGCTGGAAGGTCTTTTTGGTCAAGGCATCACGTACTGCGACGCAGTCTGGTGCGATCGAAAACGTGCCAACCAGTTGCCAATCTCCCTCGCTGGCTTGGTCAAACACGAATCCAGTACTTCCACTGTCCGGCAAGAGCACGACATTAGGTTTATGGTCACCGGTCAAATCGACTAGGTAAGCGTCACACTTCTCCGAGTCAACGTTAAGGCAGCTTGGAAGCATCCAGTTTTGCGTGACCTGCTCCCAGTCCTTCGAAAGAAATGACGCCGGAACCGACTGCCCGGGCGTACGTGACACGATGTTGCGAGCGAGCGTTGCGGCATCCGGGCGGCTTGTGTTCAAGGGGCTTGGATGACGAACAGCATCCGCGCTCCGTTTGCGAATGGAGGCGGCATTCGGTGCCTTATTCTCCCCCTGCAGGCGCGCGAGAGCTTGCTGACCGTATCTCGCGGATTGCTTCAGCAAGAAGTTGTAGTCGAATTTATCGGGCTCCACTTTTCCCGCGAGGAGACGGTCTACCTGGTCGGCCACGGACAAACGTGCCGGATCAGCCAACGGCGTGAATATTGCAGCGAGGACAGCAAGCGATATCCACGCCGTAAGCACGTTCACGGGCGCGATTCTCGCGAGAGTATCACTGCGAGAGAGTGCCGCCCACGCGTAGCCGATGGCATAGATGTAAGCCACGAACGCTCCTGCACAGGCCAAAACGCGGTGCGGTGTGAACCCATATTGCCCAACGCGCAGTGCGAGCGCATAAGTCGCAAGGATCACCAGCACGGGAAGCATCAAGCATGCAACTCTCATACAGACACGCAGTACTCGCGGCGCGTGGTCGGACCGAGGGCCACCCTTGAAGACGGCATTCACGAAGATGATTTTTAGCGCGGCGACGCCGAGCAGAATCCACGTAGCAGACCGTGTAGCCCATAGCAATTCGAGCCCGGTGAAGGGAAGGGATGCGAGGAATCCGCCAACGATGACAACGAGTACCAGCAGCAACCATGAAAGTAGCGCCAGGACAAGCGTGCGCGAGCCCCGAATGATGTCTGGCCTCACATCGGTGATGTGCAGGGCCGATGCAAACGCCATCGCGCTGACGGGGATGTTGAACCACGATTCACGCAGGAGATGATCGAGAAAATCCAGCTTGAGCAACTGGAAGAGTGAGGCCCCTAGCCAGAGCACAAGAAAGACAGCACATACGAACAGCCCGGACAGACAGACCTGAAGCCCGAGTTTCCAACTGGCTTCGAAGTACGACTCGTAGGGGGCGAACCACGACCTTGTGGCCTCGCCGGTGAGAACGAGGCAATAAGCGATAAATACAATTACGCCGCTGTAGAAGGTCGCGGCCATTGACGGCAGGGGAACCTCGGCGCCGTCGAATGACGGCATTCCGGCAATCTCGGTGCCTGCCGATCGCCATGCGTCGTGATAGCCCACGATTGCCACGATTACGGCGAGCACAGTGGCCCACATTGCTAGCCGCGCTCCCCTCATTTGGGGCAGGCCCGCAATAAGCGTCGGCGGGATGAATAGGGCAACAAGAACCAGCGGAAAGAACAGAGCCGGCACAGCTGCGATGCCGCTGCGATCATGCGCAGCGTTCGCGAGCAGATACAGCGCCAATCCCTGACAAATGCCGACGAGCAGCCGCAGTGCGAAAAGATTTCGACCTGGGGTAGCCTGTAGTGTCAAGTGCTGATGATCTTTCATCTCTAACTCGGCCCTTTTTAAGGTGTTTTGTTTCACGGCCATGCTATACGCGAGCCTGTTCCCGCACGCGCTGCGGTTGTAGGGGGACGCCTGGCAGGGCATCGGCTGACAGCTTTGTTCCTGCCGAGTCGCGCGCAAACACCGTGTTCGGGTTCGAAGCCATCCCCATGCGACAGATCTGGCCCATGTGCCCGACAATCGACGGACGCATGCGTCGATTGTCAGCGATCTGAATCTTGCGCTCGACTGAGTTTTTGACGGGGTTTTGCCGAACGTTGGTGTGTTCTGGACCTGTGGCGGAATTCTAGGAGTCCCCAAAGGGCTCATCGTTCGACCCGAGAGATTTTTGTTCAGCGACGAATCTGTGTAAGCTTGCGATGATAATCAAAGCACCAACATTCAGGAGGTTCGTGTATGAAAGCTCTTTGCGGAACGATGTTGAAAGAAACCCTCGCAATCTTTTCGCAAGAGAATCATGGCCGACACGAACAACGACCCATTCCGCTTTTCGACTATCGCGCATCGTAACCACCACTACCTAAGTCCGCTTTCGCGGCACAAGGCTCGCGAACTCGCCCGGAGCCTCGTCAGTCATTGCCGTGCCGAAGACGTTGTACTTGATGCGGGCTGTGGCAAAGCCGCCTTGCTGCGAGATGTCCTTCGCATGTCGCCCGCACACGGAATCGGCGTCGACATCAATCAACGCTTCTTGGATGAGGCGCGAGCTGCGTTTAGGCAGGAGCCTCCAGTAGATTCGCGGCTTAGCTTGATCAATGCTCCGTTGCTCGAGCACCTTCGGCCGGATGGGGGATACGCCGCTATCCTTTGCGTCGGATCAACGCACGCGTTCGGTTCGTTTGAAGAGTGCCTACGAGTTAGCTCCGGCTGGCTCAAGCCCAATGGACGTTTGCTTATCGGCGAAGGTTTCTGGAAGCAGCCACCTTCGCAAAGCTATCTCGACGCGCTCAACGGAACCGCAGACGAGTTCGTTTCTCACGCCGAAAACGCTGAGCGCGCTAGTGCATGGGGTTATAACGTGCTTCGTACGGCAACAAGTAGTGATGACGAGTGGGATGAATACGAAGGTAAGTATTGCGACGCTATGATGCAATTCGTCGCGGCGCACCCGGATGATCCTGACGCGAGAGCATTTTCAGAGCGTATGCAGGCGTGGCATAAGGCCTACTTGAAATGGGGCCGAGCAACGCTCGGGTTTGGGTACTACTTGCTTTCCAAAGCCTGACGGCTACCACCGAATCCGGCCTCGGTCGTTCGATGTTGAGCGGGCCGGGGCAAGTGTCCGTTCATGGTTAGGCCTCAGCTCACGCGAAGATATGGAACACAACGCAGGCGTATTCGCTTTGCTCGAAAGGCATAAATGCTGACCCAGCGCGGCCACTGGACCACAAGGCTTGCCGATGACGGCAATTGAGGTGAGGAGGGCGTTCGTTCTTTGGAGTCGGTTGTCAAATCCTCGCTCGTTCAAGTCGTCAATTCATTGCATCAAGCTCTCGTATCCAAGGCCCACTAAATGCGACCTCTCGATACAAATACTCACCGCATCTCGACGCGATTTTCGCAAACCACGTACACTCTTCCGCAGTCGCGGTAGCGCTTCGATCGGCGATAGGCAGCAATACAGCTTTATGCTCGGCGTTACCGTGTGGTTCTCCTTCTCACGAAAACATCAAGCATGGGAAACAATCAATTTTCCGGCATCACGCTTCAGCAAAGCCGGGTCGTCGTAGCAGGCGGCACGTCAGGAATTGGCTTTGCCGTAGCCGAGGCCGCTGCGCATGCCGGGGCCGAGGTCATCATCGCATCGAGCAGGCCGGAGCGCGTCGCGGCTGCACTGGAGCGACTGCCTCAGGGTACGCGCGGCGAGCCCCTCGATTTCACCGACGAGGCACAAGTAAGCGCGTTTTTCGAGCGCGTCGGCGCGTTCGACCATCTCGTGTATACCGCGGGTGAATCGCTGCTCTTGCAAAACCTGGCTGACCTCACCATTGAAGCCGCACAGCGGGCTTTCGAGGTGCGCTACTGGGGCGCCCTCAAGGCTGTTAAATATGGGGCACCTCGCATTCGCACGGGCGGCTCGATCACTCTTACAAGCGGAGTGGCATCATCGCGTCCGTTGCCTGGCTGGACGATCCCGTCCAGCATCCTGGGCGCGATCGAGTCACTGACTCGCACGTTGGCCGTCGAGCTTGCCCCGCTTCGGGTCAATGCCGTGGCACCCGGTGTCTTGCGCACCGCGTTGTGGGACAACATGAGCGAAGCCGATCGCGAGGGTCTTTATGACTATATCGCAGGGAAAATGCCTGTACGAAGGGTCGGCGAGGCAAGCGATGTTGCCCAAACGTATCTGTACCTGATGCAACAGGGTTTTAGCACGGGACAGGTCGTGATTGTCGACGGTGGCCACGTGCTGGTTTAACGCGGTTTAACGGGCGACAACTCACCTCGATCACGCATTGTTTTCGACGAAAACAGAATCAGCCGCCAGACCCCCGGCGGCTTGCTTTCAGATATGACCGGCGTTTGAATCGCACGCGTAAGTGTGGTTGGACGTCCGTAGATGGCCAAGTCTTGGCCGGACACAGACGTCGATTCTCGAACCACGTCGGTCCATATACCGCGGTTAAAGCGTTGAGTTTCCAAGGCGCGAGTGACGCTTGCGCGCTTTAGTCTTCCCAACGGATTAATGCGGAGATATGCCGAAGGGCTGCGATTAGCCGGCCGTTAAAGGTGGTCGGGTGCCGCCGACCCGTTTCGTATCTTCGCCTCACAGTGTGAATGTTCGAATTACTCGCGTTGCGCCCGGAAAATCTAGTTAAGATGTGTTTTTCACGCGAAAGGTATTTCGCCCATGACTGCGCTCGCTAATCGCCCCAACACCGCGCTCATCGTTATCGATCTTCAAAACGGAGTCGTCGCGAAC